>JAEXPQ010000279.1 GCA_023446735.1 Verrucomicrobiota bacterium | reverse complement strand
CTGGTTGTACCAGCTCTTCACGCCCTCCATCGAGGCGACGTGCGGGTCGTAGAGGGACTTCGGCGACTTGCGGCCGCAGGTGATGATGTTGCCCTTGTAGAGCTTGAGGCGGACGGTGCCGGTGACGTTCTTCTGGCTCTCGTCGATGAGGGCCTGGATGGCCTCGCGCTCGGGGGCGTACCAGAAGCCGTTGTAGATGAGCTCGGCGTACTTCGGCACGAGGGAGTCGCGCAGGTGCATGACCTCGCGGTCCATGGTGAGCGTCTCGATCTGCCGGTGGGCGTGCATGAGGATCGTGCCACCAGGAGTCTCATACACGCCGCGGCTCTTCATGCCGACGAAGCGGTTCTCGACGAGGTCGACGCGACCGACGCCGTGCTTGCCGCCGAGCTTGTTGAGGGTCTTGAGGACGCCGGCGGGGGTGAGCTTCTTGCCGTTGACGGCCACGCAGTCGCCCTGGACGAACTCGAGCTCGACGTACTCGGCCTTGTTCGGGGCGTCCTCCGGGGAGACGGAGAGCTTGAACATGGCCTTGTTCTGCTTGGTGGTCGGGTCGAACCACGGATCCTCGAGGATGCCGGCCTCGTAGGAGATGTGCAGGAGGTTGCGATCCATCGAATACGGCTTCTTGAGCGAGGCCTCGACGGGGATGTTGTTCTTGGCGCAGTAGGCGATCATCTCGGCGCGGCCGGGGAACTCCTTGCGGAATTCCTCGAGCTTCCACGGGGCGATGATCTCGAGGTGCGGGGCGAGCGCCATGTAGGTGAGCTCGAAACGGCACTGGTCGTTGCCCTTGCCGGTGGCGCCGTGGGCGACCGTGTCGGCCTTCTCGGCTTCGGCGATCTCGACCTGGGCCTTGGCGATGAGCGGGCGCGCGATCGAGGTGCCGAGGTAGTACTGGCTCTCGTACTGCGCGTTGGCGCGGATCATCGGGTAGATGAAGTCGCTGGCGAACTCCTCGACGAGGTCGAGGGTGTAGTGTTTCGAGGCGCCGGTCTTCTTCGCCTTCTGCGGGAGGCCCTTGAGCTCCTCCTCCTGGCCGATGTCGGCGGCGAAGGTGACGATCTCAGCGTCGTAGGTTTCCTTGAGCCACTTGACGATGACGGACGTGTCGAGTCCGCCCGAGTAAGCGAGGACGATTTTCATGGGAAAAGAGGGTGGGAGGCTTGGCGGGAAGGTCGGGTGCGGCAAAGCAAATCCGCCCCGGGCAGGGCTGGCGTCTGGTGGGAGGCGATCCGGCGGCATTTACACCCTCTTCATACATGGACCGTTTGAGTCGGCCCCGGAACGACCGAAACTGAGGGGGTTAGTCTTCATATCATCCTATCATCATGTCCGTGTTCCTCCATGTACCTCGCAACCTCTTCTCAGGCTCGGCGCCACCGACGGCGAGCCGCGGGCTTCACGCTCGTCGAAATCATGATCGTCGTCGTGATCATCGGTCTACTCGCGGCGCTGGCGTTTCCGGCGTTCCAGAAGGTTCGTCATCGCGCGCAAAACACCGCCTTTGCCAACGATTTGCGGCAGGTGCGAGCGGCCGCGGAGCAATACATTCTGGAGATGGGCGCCTATCCGGAGGATGGTTATCCCGGTAGCTTCCCTCCGGCTCTCGTCGAGTACATGCCCACTGATATTGCGTCACGGCCCACCCCCGTCGGTGGTTTCTGGGACTGGGATTGTGACCAGTTCGGCTTCAAGGCCGGGGTGTCCGTCTATGAGCCGATGGCCGATGAAGGCCAGATGCTGGAGGTCGATCGCTTGGTCGACGACGGGGATCTGAGCACCGGAAGATTCCGGGCCCGATCCCAAGGGTACATCTACGTGATCACGTTCTGATCGCGTCAGGCCGCGGGCGCAGCACGCCGCCGGGCGTGCGCGCCTCAGCGCTTCGTGGCGGCCTCGGCGAGCGCGGCCAGGATGGCCTTCTGCGCGTGGAGGCGGTTCTCTGCCTGGTCGAAGATGATCGACTGTTTCGACTCGAGCACCTCGGCGCTGACTTCCTTGCCGGCGTAGGCGGGCAGGCAGTGCATGAAATAGGCGTCGGGCTTGGCCAACCGCATCAATTCGCTGGTGACTTGGTAGGGCGCCATGGCCTTGAGGCGGTCGGCGGATTCGGCCTCCTTGCCCATGCTGACCCAGACGTCGGTGTAGACGACATCGGCGCCGGCGACCGCCTTGCGCGGATCGTCGGTGTATTCGTAGCGGTCGGTCCAGCCGTGCTGCGCCAGGATCGCCTTCACGGCGGCGCCGGGCTCGTAGCCGCGGGGGCCGCAGACGGAGACCTGCATGCCGAAGTGGTTGGCGCCGATGAGCCACGAGTTGGCGACATTGCAGCCGGCGTCCCCGAGGAACGCGATCTTGCGGCCCTTGAGCGAACCGAAGAGGTCGCCGCCCTGGGCCCAACGCTCGGCGAGCGTGAGCGCATCGGCGTAGATCTGGCAGGGGTGGAGCAGATCGGTGAGGGCGTTGACGACGGGGATCGTGCCCCACTTCGCGAGTTCCTCGACCTCGGCTTGGTCGAACGTCCGCACGATGAGCCCGTTCACGTAACGGGAGAGCACGCGGGCGGTGTCGGCGATGGATTCGCCGCGGCCAAGCTGGATGTCGTTCTTGCTGAGGAAAAGCGGATAACCGCCGAGCTCGTGGATGCCGACTTCGAAGGAGACGCGGGTGCGCGTACTGGACTTGGCGAAGATCATCGCCCAAGTCTGCCCGGCCAAGACCGCCGGCCGCTCGGAGGAGCGGAGCCGTTTGAACTTCGCCGCCGCGTTGAACACGGCTCGCGCCTGTTCGGGGGAGAAGTCGGTCTCTTTCAGGAAGTGCATCATCGTTGGAAAAACGGACACGTTGCCGGTTTCCCCAAGCGTGGACGAGGAAAAAGTGGCTGTGCACCGAGCGGCGCGATCAGCGGCGCCGCCCGCCCCGTGTCGATCCTGCGGGCGGCTGGGAGCGTCCGGAGGCGTTGGCACTGCGGCTTGGCGGCAGCGACCGAAGGGGTGGCCGGAGCGGCGCGCAAACTGTTGCTGTGGGTCGAGTTGATGCCAAGTGACGCGGCTGGCGTGGCCGGGCGGAGCGATGGATCCGGTTTGCTCAATCGTGCGGCAGTTTCGCCAGCCACGCCAGCGCCCCGGTCTGCCAGGCCTCCCAACTCGGGCCGCTGTAGTACACGCCGTCGTGCTGGAAGCCGTGGCCGCCATCGGGCAGCTCGAGCAATTCGTGCGGGATGCCACGGCTCTGCAGCGCGGCGGCGAGCGCGCGACTGTTCCCGATCGACACGATCACGTCGTCCACGGCGTGTGCGAGGTACATGGGCGGCGTGGTGGCGGTGACATTGAGCTCGGCGGAGAACCGCTGGATGAGCGCCGGCGTGGCGTTCCACGAACCGAACAGGTTGTCGCGCGAGAAGCCGTGGGTCAGCGCGTCGGTCATCGACACGAGGGGATAGACGAGGACCGCGAAATCGGGCCGGGACGAGACGCGGTCGATCGGATCGATCGCCTGCGGGTTGCCGGCATCGTAGAGGGTCGAGGCCGAGGCGGCGAGGTGGCCGCCGGCGGAGAACCCGAGGATGCCGATGCGCTGCGGATTGAGACCGAGCGCCGTGGCATGGGCGCGCAGGAAACGCAGGGCGCGTTGGGCGTCGAGCAGCGGCACTTCGGGCCGGCCGGTGGGCAGTCGGTACCGCAACACGCAGCCCGTGATGCCGTGCGCCTGAAGCCACGCCGCGATTTCGTGGCCCTCGGCGCCGAGCACCCAACCGCCGTAGCCGCCACCGGGGCAGACGACTAGGGCCCACCCGTCGCCTCCCGCGGCGAGGTGGAGCGTGAGCGCATTGTAGGCGGCGGCGGGCTCGGTCGCGCCGGCCCCGGTCGGCGCCGTCTCCGTCCACAGCGGGATCTCCCGCGGGCCGTTCTCCGCCACCTTGGGATCGAACCCGTACGCGACCTCGAAGCCGTCGGCGATGGCGTCGCCGTCGGTGTCGGCCTGACCGGGCGCGGTGGCGAGCTGCGCTTCCTCCCAATCGTCGAGCCCGTCGCCATCCGCGTCCTGATCGCCGACCGCGACGCGCCAATAGAGCGGCGCCGTGCCCGCGGCTGTGGCGGGGCGAACGACGGAGGAGATCTCGGCGCCGGTGCCGTGGTGCGGGGCGGAGAGCGGCGCCCAGGTGCGCAGGTCGGTGCTCGCCTCGACCTGGTAGAGTTTCCCGGGGATGCCGTGCCAGCGGAGCTCCAGCGCGCCGGCCTCGTTCGAAACGTGCGCGGCGAACCGGCTCGCCGCGGAGAGGGGATCGGTGCCGGCCCGGGCTTCGTCGCGGTTCGGGACTCCGTCGCCGTCGGGATCGGCGGCGGGCGCGGCGGCCGTCGGGTGGAGGGAGCTCCAAACATCGGACACGCCGTCGAGGTTGCGGTCGACCATGGCCGCCAGCGGGGCGAGGCAGGCGGCGGCGAGGGCGGTCGCGAGGGGGACGCGGAGCGGGCTCATATTCGATGCGGTGGTCGGAGGATGGGCCGAGCGAAGCGTGCGCCCGGTCGCCGGGTCAACGCCGCCGCGGCCGGCCGGCCCGTTTCTTACGAAGGGTTCGCGAGCGGGGCCGCGGGGGCGCATTGCGGCGTTGTCGAGCCGGGGGAAGCACCCCAGCTTCCGGGGTATGGACTTCGCGATCCGGCCCTTCGCCCCCTCCGATCTGCCCGCGCTCCACCGCATCTGCCTGCTGACCGGCGACGCCGGGCGCGACGCCACGCCGCTGTACCGCGATCCGGAGTTGCTCGGCCACTACTACGCGGTGCCCTACGCGGTTCTGGAGCCCGAGCTGTGCTTCATGCTCACGGCCGACGGCGCCCCGTGCGGCTATGTGCTCGGCACGCGCGACACCGCGGCCTTCAACGCCCGCGCGGAGAGCGAGTGGTTTCCGGCGCTGCGGGCGCGCCTGCCCGTGCCGGCGGAGAACGACACCTCGGCCGACGCCGACATGCTGCGGCTCATTCATGCCGGCTACTCCATCCATCCCGATGTGGGCGATTACCCCGCGCATCTCCACATCGATCTGTTGCCGGTCACGCAGGGGAAGGGTCTCGGGCGAAGGCTGATCGAGCGGTTTCTCGCGGCGCTGCGCGAGCGCGGCGTGCCGGCGGTGCACCTCGGCGTGAGCGAGCGCAACACCGGCGCGATCGCCTTCTACGAGAAACTCGGCTTCCACCTCATCGGCGCCTACCCGGGGTGGCGGGCGTACGGGTTGCGGCTGGGGCCGTCGTGAGGTGTCGCCGTGGCCTCCTCTCGCGCGACAACCTTGGCGGTGCGGTCGGTGGTCCAGTGGACCCCGGGGTGCCAGCTGCGCTTCTCCGCACGGGGCAGATATGAGCTGGAGCTGCCGGCGGGCTGTCCGGTGCGGTTGCTCTGGTGCGAGTTCACCGGAGACCACCCGGTGAGTCCGAGTTGTCATGAGTTCCTGGAGGTGATGCAGGTCGTCGAGGGGACCGGGCGGTATGTGGTCGAGAACCGCGGGCACCGGATCGGGCCGGGCGATGTGCTGCTGGTGGGGGCGGGGGAGTTCCACCGGATCGAGGCTGCGCCGCGAGGGGTGCTGCGGGTCGCGGCGTTGCACTTCGCGCCGGAGTTCATCCACCGGCCCGGGGCGGCGCCGCTCGAGCTCGAGTACCTGCGGCCCTTCCAGTACCGGAGCGCGGGATTCGTGCATCGGATCGAGGGGCGTGCGCTCGATGCCGCCCTTGTCGCCGAACGGATGGGACGGATCGAGCTGGCCTTGCGCGATTCCCACCCGAGCAGGCCGCTCGCGGTACGCACCTACCTCGCCGACATCCTGCTCGAGATCGTGCGGGCCCGCGACTGGGGGGCGGAGGCGACCATCTCGCTGGGCCGCCGGGCGCGGGATCTGGCGCGACTGCGGCCGGTGTTCGAGCTCGTCCGCAACCGGCCCGCCGAGCGGTCGTCCCTGCGCGAGCTGGCGGCGAGTGCTCACCTCAGTCCGGCGCATTTCTGCCGGCTCTTCCGCTCGGTCGTCGGCTGCACCTTCTCGGAGTACCAGCGGCGGGTCCGGATCGACCTGGCGGCGGAGTTGCTCACCGGGAGCGATCGAACCGTGGCCGACATCGCCGCGGCGACGGGGTTCGCCAGCCAGAGCCATTTCAACCGGGCGTTCAAGCAGCTCAAGGGCGCGGCGCCGGCGGTGTACGCGCGCCGGATGCGTTGAGCGCGCGAGGCGGCGGGTGCAAATCCCGGGCTGATTCCGGTCAATGGCGTGGAATCGTCCGCCGTTGTTCTGGTGTAGGGTGTGGGCATCCGATTCCCATGCACCTACGCTCCGGTTGGTCGATACTCCTGCTCATGTGCCTGCTCTCCTTCCTTTCCGCCGCATCCCGGCCGGTGGTCTTCGCGACCGATATCGGTTCCGACATCGATGACACGTGGGCCCTGGCGCATCTTCTGCGATCTCCGGAGCTGGAGCTGAAACTCGTCCTCACCGAGACGGGGGAGGCGCGCTACCGCGCCGCGATCGCGGCGAAACTCCTTGAGCAGGCCGGGCGGAGCGATGTTGCCATCGGGCTGGGACACGATTTCGGAACGATGGGCGACGAGCATCGGCATCAGGGACCTTGGCTGCGCGGCTACGATTTCGCCGCGTACCCCGGCCGGGTCCATGCGGATGGAATCGGCGCGTTGATCGATCTGGTGATGAACGCCGCGGAGCCGGTGACCATCATCGCCGTCGCCCCCGTGCCCGGCTTGGCAGCGGCGGTCGCGCGCGAGCCCCGCATCGCGGCCCGTTGCCGCTTGGTCGGGATGTTCGGCAGTTTCGCGGCCGGCTACGACGGTGCGCCCGTCCCCGTCGCGGAAACCAATGTCCGGTTGGCGCCCGCGGCGTTGCGCGCTGTCCTTGCCGCTCCATGGCAGGACGTGTTGCTCACCCCGCTCGACACCTGCGGCTCGGTCGTGCTCGCCGGCGGCGACTACCACGCGCTCTGGAGCGCCACCGGCGATCCGCTGCTGCGTGCCGTCGTTGAAAACTACTGCCTGTTCGCCCCGCGCGTGCCGTGGATGCGGTGCGATTTCTTCGCCACGCGTTCCACCGTGCTCTTTGACTGTGTGGCGGTATACCTCGCCCACGCCGAGGAGCTTGTCGCCATTGATGATATTCGCCTCCGCGTCACCGACGACGGCTTCACCGTGGCCGATCCGGCTGGTCCGTTCCGCGCCCGGGTCGCCCTGCGGTGGAAGGACCTCCCCGGCTTCAACCGTCACCTGACCGCCCGGCTGCTCGCCACGTCCCGACCGACCAATCCGTGACCTCCGCCATGCGCACCCCGACACTGCTCCTGCTTATCGCCTTCGCCATTGACGCCATGAACGCCTCCGCCGCATCGCCTGCTCCGCTTCCGGCCGTTCGGGTCCACGCCGCCGGCCACTACCTGGAGACGGCCGATGGCCGCCCCTTCTTCTGGCTGGGCGACACCGCCTGGGCGCTCATCCACGCGACGACGCGCGCCGAGTGTAGCCATTACTTGAAAACGCGGGCCCGGCAGGGGTTCACCGTGGTCCAGGCCGTGGTGTTGGCCGAGGGCAACGGCGTCCTCGGCCGCAGCGCGCTCGGGGAGCTGCCCTTCGTCGACGCCGATCCGGCGCGACCGAACGACGCCTACTTCGCGCGGGTCGCGGAGATCGTCGACGAGGCGGCCGAGCTCGGTCTGTACGTCGCGCTGTTGCCGACGTGGGGCGACAAGCTCACCGCGCCCTGGGGCGACGGTCCGCGGCTCTTCCGCACCGACAATCTGCCGGTTGCCCGCGCCTACGCCCGGTATCTCGGGGCCAGGCTTTGCGGCCGGACAAACATCGTCTGGATGCTCGGTGGCGACCGGCCCGCCTGGGTGGACGGCGCAAACGCCGCGGCCTGGCCGCACAACCAGTCGCTCGCGACCGGATTCGCCGCCGGGCACGACTGGCGACCGATCTGGCGCGAGATGGCCGCGGGGCTTGCCGAGGGCGCCGGGACCACTCCGGTTTGCCTCTATCATCCGCAGGGCGGCGACTGGACGACGTCGCAGATGCTTCCGGACGAACCGTGGCTCTCGATCCACGGCATGCAGAGCGGCCACGGCGGCGGGCACGACCAGCCGGTCTGGGAGTGGGTCGAACGCGACTCCGGTCTGCGCCCGGCCAAGCCCACGCTCGACCTGGAGCCGAACTACGAGGACCACCCGGTGAGCCCCTGGCCCCGCTGGGATCCGGCCAACGGGTATTTCCGCGACCACGATGTGCGCAAGCAGTGCTACCGGTCGGTCTTCGCCGGAGCCTGCGGCGTGACCTACGGGCACCACGCCGTGTGGGGGTTCGTGGGCGATCGCAATCCGGTGATCAACCACGCCGACCGCGACTGGGTCGACGCGCTGGAGCGTCCCGGCGCACGCCACATGCTGTTCCTGCGCCAGCTCATGGAATCGCGGCCGCAACTCGGTCGCGTGCCCGACCAGTCGTTGATCGTTGGCGACGCCGGAAGCGGCGGGACGCACGCCCGGGCCACGCGCGACGCCGCAGCCACCTACACCTTCGTCTACTTCCCGCTTAACGACCTCGCGTTCACCCTGGATCTCGCGGCCTTCCGCGGGAAGACGCTGCGGGCGTGGTGGTATGATCCGCGCACCGGTTTCGCCCGGCCGATCGACACGACGCCCGCCGCGGACCGGCGCACGTTCCGTTCGCCCCTGCAAGGCCCCGACTGGGTGCTCGTGCTCGACGACGCCGCCGCCGGCTACGGCCCGCCGGGAACGGCAGTGCTGGGGCGGTGACCGCGGCGCGCTGCATCAGATCCCCGTAAAGTTGGGTCGGCGGTGGCACGGAAAGCTCGCGCGAGATTGATTCGCCGCGGCGGGCCTGTTGGTTCCACGACCTCCCATGAGCCTCGACTGGCAACTCGGTCACGCGGCGACGCGCGACGCCTCCCCCGAACGTTGGATCGCCGCAACCGTGCCGGGCGCGGTGCAGCTCGACTGGGCCCGCGCCGAGGGCTGGCCGCCGTATTGGCACGGCGAGGAGTCGAAACGCTACCGCTGGATGGAGGACGTGTGGTGGACCTACCGCACCCGGTTCACCGTGCCGACGCCGGAGCCGGGCGGCGTGGTGCGCCTCGAGTGCGGCGGCGTCGACTACCGGTTCACCGTCTTGCTCGACGGGCGCGTGGTGCACGAGCAGGAGGGAATGTATTCGCCGTTCGCGGTCGACCTTACCGCGTACGCGGGGCGCGGCGTCGAGCTGTCGGTCCGCGTGGAGCCGGCGCCGAAGGCGAGCACCGGTCCCGAGGACCGCGCGCAGGCCAACCGGGCGTTCAAGCCGCCGGTGAGCTACGAGTGGGATTTCCACCCGCGCCTGATCCCGCTCGGGATCTGGCAGGCGGCTTCCGTCGTGACGCGCCCGGCGCTGCGGTTCGAATCGGCCGAGGTCACGTACCGGCTCGCCGACAACTTCTCCTCCGCCGCGCTCGAGCTGCGGTGCACGGTCGCGCCGCAGGCGGGGGCGCGGCTCCAGTGGCAGCTGCTCGCGCCGGACGGCGAGCGCGTGGTCCTCGAGCGCGAGCTGCCCGCGACGTCCGCCGAGCTCGTCTGCCGCGACGAGCTGCCCTGGCCGCAGCTCTGGTGGCCGCACGACCACGGCGCGCAGCCGCGCTACACCCACACCGTGCGCCTGCTCGACGCCGCCGGCACGGTGCGCGACGAGCGGCGCTGGCGCACGGGCTTCCGGCGCGCGCGGCTCGTGCAGTATCCGGGACAGTGGCACACGCCGCCGGGCGACTTCTTCCCCAAGCCGCGCACCTCGCCGCCGATCACGCTCGAGCTCAACGGCCGCCGGCTCTTCGCCAAGGGCAGCAACTGGGTCTGCCCCGAGATCTTCCCCGCGCTGGTCGACCGCAATCGGGTGGAGCCGCTCCTGCGCCTGGCGCGCGAGGCGAACTTCAACCTCCTGCGCTGCTGGGGCGGCGCGGCGGTGATGCCGGAGGCGTTCTTCGACCTCGCCGACGAACTCGGGCTCATGGTCTGGCAGGAGTTCACGCTCGCCTGCAACCGCTACCCCGACGAGCCGGCCTACTTGGCCGTCGTCGACCGCGAGTCGCGGTCGCTCCTGCACCGGCTGCGCGCGCATCCGAGCGTCGTGCTCTGGTGCGGCGGCAACGAGCTCTTCAACAACTGGTCGAAGATGGACGACCAGTCGCTCGCGCTGCGGTTGCTCGACCGCAACTGCTACGAGCTCGACCCGCTCACGCCGTTCCTGCCGACCTCGCCGATCGGCGACATGGCGCACGGACACTACGTGTTCCGCGACCTCGCGACCGACCGCGAGGTGTGGACGATCTTCCAGCAGGCCGGCGCCACCGCGTACACGGAGTTCGGCGTGCCCGGCGCGGGCAACGCTGACGTGCTCCGCCGCATCCTGCCCGCCGAGGAGCTCTGGCCGCCGCGGCCGGAGGGGTCGTGGAAACATCACCACGGCTTCGCGTCGTGGACCGAGGGGCACCACCTCTGCCTGGCCACGCTCGAGCGCTACTTCGGCCGGATCGAGTCGCTGGAACAGCTCGTGGAGCTGAGCCAGTGGACGCAGGGCGAGGGGCTGCGCGGCATTTTCGAGGAGGCGCGGCGCCAGAAGCCGCGCGCGTCGATGGCGCTCAACTGGTGCTTCGGCGAGCCCTGGCCCGCGGCGGCGAACCTGAGCGTGGTGAGCTGGCCGGCCGCGCCGAAGGCTTCGCTCGCGGCCGTGGCCGCAGCATGTCGTCCGGTGCTGGCGAGCGCGCGGATCGCGCATTTCCAGTGGGCGCCCGGCGAGACGTTCGAGCCGGAGCTATGGCTGCTCAACGACCGGCCGGAGCCGCTCCCGGCGCTCGAGGTCGAGGCCGTGCTCGAGGTGGGGACACGAGTGATCCCGTTGGTTCGCTGGCAGAGTCCGGCGGCGGCGGGCGACACGAACGTCCGCGGTCCGCGCGCGCATCTCGCGTTGCCGGATCTTGGCGCCGATCGCTTTGTCCTGCGCGTGAGTGTTGCGGGACGGCCGGAGCTCGAGTCGCGTTACGTGCTTTCGTTCCGCCGCCCGGAGAAGGTCGCCGAACACCGGCCGATGAACCTCGGGTAGGGGCCGACGCGGACGTGGGCCAGCCGCACGCGCGGCGGCGGGAAGCGGCGTGGCGGCCGCGCTTGACGGCGGACCGTGTGCGTCGTTCCGAGGCCGCCCGTCTTCAGCCCCCGCCGACCGCTCCTACTTCTTGAAGAAGGGCAGATCGTTCACGCCGTTGATCGTGAACTGCACGGCCACGGCGGCGAGGAGCAGGCCCATGATGCGGGTGATGAGCTTCAACGCCAGCGGGTTGACCTTCCGCGCGCCGGTGCTGGAGAAACGGAGGATATAGTAGGAGATCCAGCACACGGCGGCGATGCAGGCGAAGAGGGCGAGGTGTTGCGCCAGGCCCTTGGCCTGGCCGAGCAGGATCAGCGAGGTCGAGATCGCGCCGGGGCCGGCGAGCATCGGCACGCCGAGCGGGGTGATGGCGATGTCGTCCTTCTGGGCGCCGGCCTCGACCTCCTCGTCGCTCTGACGGTCGCGGGCGCGGTTGGCGTACAGCATGTCCAGCGCGATGCGCAGGAGCAGAATGCTGCCGGCGATCTGGAACGCCGCCATGGTGATCCCGAGGAGCTTGAAGATCCACTTCCCCGCCACCGCGAAGAGGATGAGCACCAGGGCCGCCACCGCGCTGGCCAGGCCGGCCATGCGTTTCTGCTGCGCGGGCGTGTCGCGCTCCGTCATCGCCAGGAACATCGGGATGATCGCGATCGGGTCGATGATCACGAACAGCGAGGTGAAGGCGAAGAGGGTGTACTCGAGGAGGTTCACGCGACGCCGCCCACGATGGGGATCGCCGACGCGGGTGCACTCCGAAAGTGTGACCGTGTTGGCGGGGGCTTCGGAGTCGTCGTTCAACTCCGGCCCCGGCGGGCCGATAGGAGACCATCCGCATCCCCTCTGTGCCCCGTTGTGTCTGCCATGAAACACCTCCCGAACATTACCGCCGGTAATCTCCGGCGCCGAGCAATTGGAGTTGCTGTCGCCTTCCTGCTTTCGGTCCCGGTTGGCGCCGAGACCGTGCGGATCCGAGCCGACAGCTGGATGCCGATGAACGGCGATCCGGCCGGCGAGAAGCCGGGCTATGTGGTCGAGATCCTGCGGGCGATCTGCGCTGAGAACGGACTCGAACTCGATTATGCGCTCATGCCGTGGGAGGACTCCCTGGCGGCGGCCCGTGGGGCCCGGATCGATGGCGTCATCGGCGCCGGTGCGGCCGAAGCCGAAGGGCTCATCCTTCCCTCGGAGCCGATCGGCACCGCGCGGGTTTCGCTCTGGCTGCGCAAGGACAAGTCCTGGGTGTATCACGGAGTCGGCTCGCTCGCGATGGTGCGGCTCGGCGTGAATCCGGGGTACTCCTATTGGGGCGAGCTCGATGCCTACCTCAAGACCGCGGCGGCCTCGCAGGTGATCGCCTTTTCCGGCGATGAGCCCCTTTCCGAGATGATCCGCAAGCTGCGGGACGGCGCGCTCGACGTGGTGCCGGAGACCGAGGCGGTCTTCGTCTGGAACGTGCGCGAGCAGGGCTTCGCCCCCGAGGACTTCCGGGCGGAGTACACGCATACGGGGGACCCGATCTATGTGGCCTTCGCCGCGGGCGAACAGGGCCGGAAGCTCGCCGCACTTTTCGATGCCGGGATCCTGCGCCTGCGGGAAAGCGGAGAACTGCGCCGCATCCTCGAGCGCTACGGCTTGAAACGGCTTTGAGGCTCCGCCGCAGGAGGTGGTGCGCCTGCGCGGGCGTCCGCTTCGGCCTCGGCGTCCGACCGCTCGGGGAACCAGCGACGGCTTGCCGCGCGCCGGCCGAGTTCGGTGTGCGGGCAGCGGAGCACGAGCAGTTGGTAGAACGGGTTCGCCGCCTCCGGGTCGCGCTGCATCAGCCAGCGGCCGGCGGTGTCGAGAATCTCGGCGGCCTGCTCGGAGTCGTTGGGCAGCAGCGCCGCGGCCCAACCGGCGAGCTCGGCGGCACGATAGCGATAGGAGAACCGTTTCGCCGGCACGGGTTGCTCCTTCAGGCGCTCGAACTCGAGCTCGGCGGGTGGGAACTTGCCTTCGGCCGGCTGCGCCGTGCCGCGGCGCAGCGCCTCGGCGGGTTCGGTGGCGAAGCTGGCGCCCCAGATGAACCAGTCGGGCTCCAGCTCCGTGCCGAGAAGCTCCAACCCGTGCTCGCGCGCGGTCTGCGCGGCGCGCCAAAACGCTGCGGCGCGCTCCGCGGCCGGTCGCTCCGGATCGAAGCCGGCGCGAACATCGGCGCCGTAGCTCCGGGCCAACGCGCGGAGATTCTCCGGGAGAAACGGCTCGGCCTCCTCCACCCGGCCGGCGCGTGCGAGCCGGCGTCCGAGGAGGTGACGCAGCGCGGCGCCGAGGTCCTCCGGAACCCACCCGGCGACGGGACGGCTCGTGCCGAACGCGGGGGCGTTCTCCCGCGGTTGGGCGGGCCCTGTCGGCGGGGTGTGGCTGGCGATGAACGCCTCCAGTTCCTCCGTCGTCAGCAGTCGCTCCGCCACGTAGGCGGCATCCTGCCAGTGCCCCCCGCGCAGCCATGCGGCGAGCGCTCCGAGGAAATCGCCGAGGGCGAGCCGGGCGCGGCCGAGCTCGGCGTCGGCCTGTGCGCGCAGAGCGGGTGCGAGTTGCGGATCGTCGGCGGCGAGTCCGAGCAGTGCCGCGCCCTCGGCGGTGCGCCCGGCGCGGAGCGCGAGCTTGGCGCGGATCCAGCGGGCGAGCGGCGCGGTTTCGGGGGCCAGTTTCGCCCAGCGCTCGGCGAGCTCGAACCGGCCGGCTTGGTACGCGAGCCACGCGAGACGATCAGCCTCGGCGACGTCGCCCAGCCCGGCCTGCTCGATCGCGGTCGCGAGCGACTCCGCCCAGCGGGCGAACGGCGGCTGCGGGTCGTCATCCCAGACGGTGCTGCCGACGCGCGACACCACGTAGGCGAGCATCAGGCGGCGCACCAGCGGGTCGCGCACGGCGCCCGCGTCGAGCGTGGGCTCGAGCAGGCGGTGGGTCGTCAGGCGCAACGAGGCCGAGGCGGAGGCGTCGCCCGTTGCGTAGTGCCGGAGGTAGAGGTTGGCCGCCTCGGTGAGCGCGCCGGTGTCGAGCGCGGCGCGGGCCTCCCAGCCGTAGCTTTCGGCGGCGAGCCCGAGCGGGTCGGGCCAGCCGGCGGCGGCGAGTTCGCGCACGAGGGCGAACCAACGGTGCGCCTCGGCCAGCGCCTCCGGCGGCGGCCGTGTCGAGGCGGTGGCGACGTCGTTGCCCGCCGCGCGGCCGAACATGTAGGCGGCCCAGAGCGTGCGGTGGCGGCGCTCGGCCTCGGGCAGGGCGAGGAGGGCGGTCCAGGCGGCCTGCGCCCCGGTCCAATCGCCGGTGCGCCAGGCGGCGGCGCCCTTGGCGTAGAGGATGAACTCGGCCGGGATGCCCGCCGGCGCGGGCACCGGTTTGGCCGGCAGGGAACTGCGCCATTCGGCGAACTCCAGCGCCCGCATCCCCGCCTCGGCCGGCTCGCAACCGGCTTGGAGCAGAGCTTCCACCAGTTGGTTGTATTCCACCTTTTGTTGGTGGATCGCGGGAGAACTGTCTGCGGCAACGACGGCGCGGTGCGCGACCGGCAGCTCGCCGGCGAGGCGTGCGATCTCCGCGGCGAAATTGCCCTCCGGAGCAGCGAGCAACTCGGCGTCGGAGGACGCGAGATAGCTGCTGGGAAAATCCGGACCGCAGGCGGTCGCGGGCAGCGGTTGCGCGGCGAACCACGCCGCCGCACCGAGCTCAACGACCCTCGTCCACCGCGACTTGGAGCGGAACTTCATGGGAGAAACGCAACCACGCGACCTTCACGGTGCGGCCGGGCGGGAGCAAGGTTTCCGTCGCCGCGTTGCTCACCGTGAGTCGGGCGCCGGCGGCGGGCGAGAAGGCGAGTGCGTACGCGGCCAGAGCGTCGCCAGCGCTGGGGCGGGCGTTTGTCGGCCAGGCGAGGTGTAGCGCGGGAGGCAGACGGAAGCTGGTCTGGCCCGTGTTGCACACGACGATCTCGGCGAGGCCGGGCTCGGGCCAGCGTGTTTCCGCCGTGAGAGACGCGGTCGGGGTCTCGCCGCGAAGGATGGTCGCGAGGGTGACGGCGTGCCAGTTGAGGCGGTCGCCCTCGACGGGCAACCGGAACCAGAGCAGGCCGGTGCAGTGCCGCGGCGGGGCGGTGCGCAAGCCGTGCGCGAGCGCGGCCATTGCGACCGGATCGGCCAGCACGGTGCGGCGTCGGGTTTCGGCAGGCCAGCCTGCGGAAGGGCCTTCGGCGGCGAGCGCGAGGAACTTGCCGTTGCGGTCGAAGGCGAGCGTGTAGCCGTAGGTTGGTAACGCCACGCGGAAGGGGTGGCCGATCGCCGCGGCTTGGGCGATCCAGCGCTGGGCCAGCACCGGATCGCAGAGCGAGAACGGGGCGTCGGGGCTGGCGGGTTTTTCAAGCGAATGTACCTGCAGCACGAAGCCGTCGGCCGCGGCGGCCAGGGCGGCGAAGTCGTCCGGGGGGCCGAGCCAGACTGGCAGCGCCGTGAAGACGAGCGGGGTCTGCTCGACGGCGCGGCGCAACGCCACGAGCCAGCGGCGGTAGCCGGCGAGTTTCGCCTCGGCGCAGTCGAAGTCGAGCTGCAGCTCCGCCGGCTCCAGCCCGTGGCGACGGGCGGTCGCGAGCAGCTCGGCGGCGAGGGCGGCGAGCGCCTGCGCCGCGGCGTCATCCTCGGCGAACGGCCCGGTGAAGGTGCCGACGCGCAGCGATAGGCCGACCGGGCGGCCGAGCGCCGCGAGGGCGGCGTAGTCGGGCGAGGCGCGGGTGATGTGCGGCTGGCCGGCGCGCCAGGAAACTTCCGCGGTGAGGACGTTGAACCCGTCGCACTGTGGCGCGAACTCGCGCAGCGCGGCCTGCACGGCCGGCCCGCCGACGCGTTGCCAGACGTAGAGCTCCTGCGTGAGGGCGGCCGCCGTCGGGCCGGCGAGCGCGACAAGCGGAAAGGCTCCGACCAGCAGTAGTCGCAGGATGAAGGCGAAGGTACCGTGTCGGACCATGGCGCGACGATGGCGGACCGGCGTGAGCGGGCGAGAGAAGACCGCGGGCGGTGGTGGACGCGCCCATTGCCGCATCGACAATTCAGGAGGCGTTGTCCTGATCGGATCAGGGACGCGGCTTGCCGCGGTTCGCCACGGTAGTTCAAGACGTGCAGAGTCTTCTCGGGCCCAGGATCCGGACCGCGGGTCCCGCGAGACCGGTAACGCTAGTCAAGAGTCAAGCATGGCGTCTTCATCTCGGCACCAGATGACTGTATCCGATTTTATAAAGCGAAAGTGACCATCCTAACTTCGCGCCATTCAAGCTTGATCCCCAATTTCCCGCCTGCCCCCAAAGAGGGTGCGATACCTCTCGGTTATTGTTACACGCTCAAGCACGTCATCGATAGTATTCTCGATTTTTAGCGGATCTACGAAAACATAGATCTCCTCCAAGCGCGGATTTCCACAACATAAGCATGCGATCTTTCCGTCACACGCGACCTCTCGTGCAAACCGCATCGATGCGCGCCCAGCGATGGTTCCGATGTTCGTTACCGCAAGCGGATCATATCCTAACCTTGCGATCTTCATCAGAACACTGGTGTCCTCAGGATAAACCCAAAGCAATGTCCCCAAACGGGTAGGAAACAGAAGCAGTTCGGTGAGGGCCTTGGGGTCTCCCCTATCTTTCGGGGCGCCAATGATCGCAGTGCCGTAGCACTTCCAAAACTCGGCACATCGCAACAGCCCATCAGTAACATACTCAGCCATGTTTCGCTCGGCCGCCCCTCGTAGCGAAACGCCCCAGGGAACAGTGCGAATCGCGAAGTATCCGAGATTACGAGATATCTTCTTTAGTTCAGCGAAATGGGATTTCATGGTTATTAATCCGGCAATGAGACAGCGCCTCAGGCGGCGTAGGATGTGGTTGGTGACTGGAAGAAGGATTGGATCAGTGCGGGCTGGCGGTGGCAGGATCGCAACTGTCCGATCGCCTGCTGGCGCAGTT
>JAEXPQ010000276.1 GCA_023446735.1 Verrucomicrobiota bacterium | reverse complement strand
GCCGGCGCCGCGCGCCGCGGGCTGGTCTCAATCCCGCTTCGCCGGAGGCTTCGTCCCCGGTCCGCCCCGGGCTTGTTCAACAAGAGTTATGTGACGGCTTCGCGTCACATAACTCTCCGGGTTCGGCGAGCTCTTCATTTGATGTAAAAGATGGCCGAGAAAATGCGAAGGGTCACCGGCGCACCCACTGCTCCGATGAGATTCACCAGAAACCACGCGACGGTCGCATGCCGGAGTGACTCGCGCTTCAACAACGAGACGGCTGCAAAGGCGCTCGCAATCAGTCCACCACACAAGATGGCAACCAGCGCTAGATTGGCGTTTTCGAGCGGTGACTCTTCGTCGATCGGTCGGTAGCCAAGATAGATCAGTGCAACTATCGTCGCTGCGGTGCAGAGAACCGAAGCCACAAGCCAGACTGCGTGCTTATTGCTGGTGCCGTCCATTCTTCTCGGGGCTTCTTTTGCCGAACGCCTACGGATGAGCCACGGCGGGCCGTGGACTGTGATTGGAAGGCGGGCACTTAACCGCCGTTGACCTCTGGCCGCTGGATCGCCTTCCGCTTTTCATTTTGTATGTGTGCCTTTCCCCGGGTGATCAAGCTTGATGGAGTCGCGCATGTCATCGGCGGTGTCGAAACGCCGGTCTGGACCTGCTGAAACGACTGTGACGACCAGTGCTTCAGCGTCCTTGGCATAGGAAAACCGCAATTCTGTACCCCACGCATCAGCGAGAATCCTTTCCTTCTGGTCTTGGGATAGGTCGCTGCGCTCAGTCCGCGGCAAACTGGCCTGCACTGCCTTTCGAACATCCAAGCGCACTGCTTCAAGCGACGAGGCCGGCTCCTGATTGAGGCCGTGATACAGACGGAATTCTTGCGTCCACTGCGCCAGCTCAGCACGCGTGTGCTCCACCTTGGACTGATCTACGCAGCCAGCCATCGCCAATACCGCGGCCAAAACAGGGACTATGGGAAAGCGGATCATCGTTCGGCACATTAAGGTAGGACCGCCGGTTGCCCGGCGGGCCCCTCGCTGATCCCGGCGTGCGGTATTCCCGCACCGGGCTCGTCCAAAGAGCGCGCACACGGTTGGTCGGGGCTGATCGTCACAGGGCGAGGTTGGGTTGGTGGTGGAGGGGCGGCTCGACGATGCGCGGCGGGGGCAGCACGAGGGCCGACCACATCTGCGCGAACGTCGTCCAGTTGTAGCTGCGGCGCTGGCTGCGCCGATTGAGCCATTTGAAGACAAGCCGCTTCGCCCGCAACCAATACGTTTGCAGGCTGTGCGAATTGCCGATCACCCCGTAGTAGTTCCAGTGTCCTTGGAACTTGGCGGCGAGCCCCTCGCCCAGCCAGCGCAGCCGGCGGTTGCGGTTGTCCCGCAGCCACTGCTTGAGCGCCGCCAGCGAGGCCCGGAACTTCTTCGGGCTCGTCCGTCGCTTGACCGTGCGGAACTCCCGCCGGGTCTTCGCCCAGTAGAAGTCGAACCCGAGGAACGTGAACTTGCCGCTGCCGGGATCCTTGCGGTGGAACCGCACGATCCCGCTCTTGGCCTCGGCGAGCTTCAGGCCGAACTGGGCCAGCCGCCCGCGCAGGGCTTCGAGGTAACGGCGCGCATCGTCCTCCTGCTCGAAGCCGCACACGAAGTCGTCGGCGTAGCGCAGGTAGACGAGCTGCCCGCCGCAGGTGCGGCGGACGCTGCGTAGTGTCCATAGGTCCAGCACGTAGTGCAGGTAGATGTTCGCCAGGACCGGCGAGATGATTCCTCCCTGCGGCGTGCCCGTGGTCGGGTGCAGCACGCGGCCGTCCTCCTCGAGGATTCCGGCCTTGAGCCATTTGCGGACCAGCCGGATGAACCCGCGGTCGGCCACGCGTTGCTCCAACATCCGGATCAGCCAGTCGTGGTCGAGGTGATCGAAGAAGCCTTCGATGTCCGCCTCGACGATCCAGCCGACGCGCCCGTGGAAGAGCGCGGATTGGAGGTGTTGCGTGGCCAGTCGGGGTGCCCGGCCGGCGCGGTAGCCCCAGCTTTCCTCCACGAAGTCGGCCTCGTAGATGGCCGACAGGATCTTCGCGGCGGCCATCTGCACCAGCTTATCCTCGACGATCGGGATGCCCAGCGGGCGTTGTTTGCCGCCCGGCTTGGGGATGTACCGTCGTCGCACCAACCGCGCCCGATAGGTTTGCTCCTTCAGGCGCGCCAACAGATCCGCCAGCCGCTCGTCCAACTGCTCGGCGTAGGCTGCGACATCGAGACCGTCCACTCCGGGGGCGGCCGCGCGGCGTAGTTGACCGAAACATTCGTGGAGCATCGGCAGATCGATCATCCGATACAGGCTGCGGAACCGATACTTCGGTTCCGCAGCCGCCTTCCGTTTCAGGGCCAGCAGGGAGCGTGACACGCTTTGAGGGGACGCTTTCCATGCCCCCGCGTGAGTGCTGTGCCGGCGTTGCTCTTCGGCCCGCCCCTTCGCCATGTGAACGGCGCTACCGTCGCGGACTACTATGGGCGGGTCTGACTCCCGCGGTCGCATCGCGGCGTCCTTGTTGTGATTGGACGCCGCTACCCCGTCGCCGGGGACAACCGCGGGCCTCCCGAGTTCAAGTTCGCTTCCTTGCACGCATGCCACGGTCTTGGTGGACCCCGACGGACCTCCGGAGACTTGCCTTGGCGTCTCCTTCGCACCGGCTTCCGTCACGTTCAAGACGTCGCCGTCCGCATCTCCAACCTGTTTACGGGGCTGTATCAACCTTCGGGGGAGTGCGAGTCCCCCTGCGGCCTGCGGGCTTCCCTGTGTACGCTTCGTCGCTGTCGTTTCACTTGGCGGAGTGGGTACCGCTGCGGCCATCACGATGTGCCTGTCTTCTTTCGCAGGTTTAGCTGGCAGGCGACGCAACACTCGGTCCTTTCTACGGGCTAGGTTTTGAAAGACCCGGTTCTTCCCCGGGCAGGAAGCGCCTCGCTTTGCTCGGCGCACGAACGCTTACGGATGAGCCACGGCGGGCCGTGGACTGTGATTGGAAGGCGGGCACTTAACCGCCGTTGGCCTCTGGCCGCTGGTTGGCCCTCCGTTTTTCATCGTTTGCATGCGATGCGCACAACTGCTCCAGGTACGACCTCCGAGAGACTCTCCTGGTCCGCCTTGCTGATCGCGAAGCGGCGAAACACCTCGTCCATCGCATCGGGGAAGCCCTGCGAGGAGTCCACCAACTCGACGGCGTGCCCACTCGGATGAGCAAATCCGAAGATACGGCAAATACCGTCGGGTACCTTCAGGGCGGTCGCCTCAACTGTAACGATCTCACTCCACAAAATGGTCATCGCCGGATCACGCCCACGCAGCCGGACCGATAGCTTCTCGTCATCGAAGGAAACCGTATCTTGAGGACAGGCTGTCATCTTGCTTGGCCAACGCCTACGAATGAGCCACGGCGGGCCGTGGACTGTGATTGAAAGGCGGGCACTTAACCGCCGTTGCGCTCTGGTCGCTGGTTAGCCCTCCGGTTTTCATTTTGGTCTCCGCTGATCTAGAGGGAAAAGCGGGCTGCTTCGACGGAGCGCACGCAACCGCTCCGGTCCTTGAACGCGCAGAATCCGCCGCTCCTCTTCGAGGATGTCCCATGCCTTCTTGATCCACCACGAGAACATGGTCGCGGTCAGCGTGAGTGTGCAGGCACCGAACACCAAAGCACCTCGGCCTTCTTCGATGCCGCGGATGAAAGTCAGTATCGCGACCGCATAGATGCCGGCGACGACGAGCATCTCAATCACGAGAAGCAATCGCCGACCGGAGATATTTCGCGCTTCGCTCATTTTCTTCGGCTAACAGAGTATTATGGAGCCAGGTGGTTGCGTGTATATTAATCCGGCAATGAGACAGCGCCTCAGGCGGCGTAGGATGTGGTTGGTGACTGGAAGAAGGATTGGATCAGTGCGGGCTGGCGGTGGCAGGATCGCAACTGTCCGATCGCCTGCTGGCGCAGTT
>JAEXPQ010000203.1 GCA_023446735.1 Verrucomicrobiota bacterium | reverse complement strand
CGAGCAGCGCGCACGGGTACTTCATCGTGAGCCGGCCGCCGACGTTGCAGTCGATCCACTGCACGGAGGCGCCGGCGGCGAGCCGGGCGCGCAGCAGCGCGAGGTTGAAGACGTTGGGCTTCCAGTTCTGGAGCGCCACGTAGTTGAGCTTCGCATCTCGCCCGAGCACGAACTCGCCCACCGCGCAGTGCAGCGAGGCCCCGGGCCGCGAGGCGGAGGTGCAGCTTTCGAAGAAGGTCACCTCAGCGCCCTCGCCGGCGACGATGAGCGTGCGGCCGAACTGGCTGCTGCCGCCGCCCTGCAGGTGCATGAAGCACTTCAATGGCGCGGTGAGCTTCACGCCCGGCGGCACGTACACGAAGGAGCCGCCGGAGAACACCGCGGCATTGATGCGCGTGAAGGCGTTCTCGTCGCGCCCGATGACCGAGCCGAAGTGCGGTCGGAAGAGCTCGCCGTATTCGGTGAGCCCGCGCGTGGAGTCGACGAAGACCACGCCGGCCCGCGCCCACTCCTCGTGGAGCGAGCCGTGCACAACCTCGCCGTCGATCTGCGCCTGCGCGCCGCCGAGGAACTCATTCTCCTCCCGCGTCACGCCGAGGGCGTCGAGCGCGGCACCGGTGGCGTCGGCGCGCCCTGGGCTGCTCCGGCGGGCCTTGGCCGGGGCGCGGTAGTAGTGAAGCGCGTCGAACGGCAGCTCCGTCAGCGCGGCGGGCGCCCAGGCGGGCTGGCGGTCGGTGGCTTGGAAAGCGCGCAGCGCCTCCCAGCGCTGCGCGCGGATCCATGATGGCTCACCCTTGCAGTCGGAAAGGTAATCGATGGTGCGTTCGTTCAGGCCGATGCCGGCATCGCGCTCGTCGGGCAGGAGCGCCACGGGAGCGCTGCTGGCGATCTCCGGGATCTCCTCGGCTGTGCTCGTCGTTTCGTTCATGCGCGCACCTCATCGGCGCGACAGGCGGCCAGGCCGTTCTCGATGGCGACCTGGTCGAGGTCGCACCCGATGAAGACCATGCGTGACTCGCGCGGCTCGTCGCCCCAT
Organism: Verrucomicrobiota bacterium; assembly: GCA_023446735.1. Taxonomy (GTDB): domain Bacteria; phylum Verrucomicrobiota; class Verrucomicrobiia; order Opitutales; family Opitutaceae; genus CAJCBL01. The sequence goes on along the minus strand of JAEXPQ010000203.1, from coordinate 15,102 downwards.
TTGCGGCCGAGGCCGGCTTGGAAGCGGCCGTGCACGCCGTGGAAGACCAGGCGTTCGTCGACTCCGGCGAGCGCCACCACGCCCTTGGCGCGATAGAGGGTGGCTGCGTGGACGTCGATGAAACCTTCCAGCCACGCGCGGAAACGGGAGAAGTCGTACGCGGCATCGGTGCGCACGGCGACCGTCTCGATCTCGTGCTCGTGACGATGCTCCGCCGCGGGCGTATTCCGCTCGGCCGATGTGGTGCCGTGCGCGCACCCCGCCACGCCCTGCTCCACGCGCGCGAGATCGAAGCCGCCGAGGTCGAAGAGTTCCGCCACCGGCGCTTGCGCATTCTGCACCGAGTAGAGGCGGGCGGCGCCGTTGATGCGGCGGAGCCGCTCGATGAGCCCCGCCAACTCGGCCGGGCCGACGAGGTCGCATTTGTTGACCACCAATGCGTCGGCGTAGGCGACTTGTTCGCGGGCGTGGCCGTCGCCGTCCTCATGCGCGGCGAAGTGCGCGGCATCGACGACGGTCACAACACCGTCGAGCCGGAAGGCCTGTTTCAACACCGGGTCGGCGAGAAAAGCGTGCGCCAGCATGCCCGGATGGGCGACGCCGGTCGTCTCGATCACAAGCCGGTCGAACTCGCCGACCGCGGCCGCGATGGAGCGCATCTGCTCGATGAACGCCGTGCGCGCCTCACAGCAGGTGCGGCCCAGCACGGTGTCGAGCCGTGCGGCCCCGCTTTCGGCGAGCAGCACGTCGTCGACCGGCACGCCGCCGAGCTCGTTCTCAAGCACCGCGATGCGGGCCCCGTCGGGCGCACCGTGGAGCAGGCGGTTGAGCAGCGTGGTCTTCCCCGCTCCGAGAAACCCGGAAAGGATGGTGATCGGCAAGGGCTTGGGCGACGGATGGGACATTGACGCACTCGGGTAAACGAGCATATGCCCATAACGTCAACCCGGGACTCCGCTTTGGCGAGCGTCGCGTTCAGGAGATGCCGTCGACACGTGAGCAACCACCGCCAATAATCTCCTCCATGATTACCGTAACCGTCTTGGCCGAGAACACCGCGCGCGGGCTGGGCGTGCTGGGGGAGCATGGGCTTGCGTGGTGGATCGACACCGGCACGCACCGCGTGCTGTTCGACACCGGCCAGGGGCTCGTGCTTCAGCACAATGCGATGCGGCTCGGCGCTGATCTCGGTACCGCCCACGCCATCGCGCTCAGCCATGGGCACAGCGACCATGTCGGAGGATTGGAGACGGCCCTCACGGCGGCCCCGGAGGCCGCGCTGTACCTGCACCCCGATGCCGTCGTGCGGCGCTTCACCGGCTCGGAGCGCAAGGCGCTCGGCCGCCGGCTGAGCACCGACTTCATGGAGACGGAAGCGTTCCGGGCGGGCGGGCGGCGCGTGGTCGTTTCCCGCGAGCCGCAGGAGATCGCCCCCGGCGTGTGGACGACCGGGGAAATCCCGCGCGCGAACGACTTCGAGGATGTGGGCGGGCCGTTCTTCCTCGATGAACAACTCACCCGTCCCGATCCGATCTTGGACGACCAGACGGTGTTCTTCGCCGGTCGCGAGGGCACCGTGGTCGTGCTGGGCTGCGCGCACGCCGGCGTCGTGAATACCCTTGAGCACATCCGCACGCTTACGCACGGGGCGCCGCTGCACACGGTCGTGGGTGGCATGCACCTGCTCAACGCCGACGAACGCCGCCTCAGCGAGACCTTCTCTGCGCTGCGGCGGCTCGGTGTGCAGCGCTTCGGGCCGAACCACTGCTCCGGACTTTACGCGACGACGCTGTTCTGGCGCGAGTTCCCTGGGCGCTGCTTCCCGTGCTCTGCCGGCTCGCGGCTGGAGTTTGCTTCCTGAACAAGGGCGGGCTCGCCCGGCGATTTCGCATTCCCGATGAAAGCGGAGTGCAGGCGCGCTGTAGCGAGATCCGCCAGAGTTTCGATCTGCTACGCTGGGGCGAAACCCTTGGCGGGTTTCGCTACCTTGCGGAGATTTCGGGACTGCGCATGGATTGGTCGTCAGGGCTGTGTGACTGCCAGTCGAGCAAAGAGGCGTGGGCTCGCGGCGGGAAACCGGACCACGAGCGTCTCGGTGTCCGGCGTGCTCGTCTCGGCGGAGGGCGAGACGGCCGCGGGACTCCAGGTTAAGAGGTCGGTCGAGGTTTGCACGAGATACGTGACGCCGGTCGCGATCCTCGGTCGCGTGAAACGGAAGACAGCCTCGCCTCCCTCGAGCGTGAGGGCCGGTAGGCCGGTCGTGTTCGGCGCGGTCGGAGCGAGTCCAAGGGCGAACTCGACGAGATTCGGAAGACCGTCGCCGTCGGGATCGGCGGTGGCGGCGGCCGTGTCGCCGGAAAGTAGCCACGAACCGATCCAGGCCGCGTAGGTCCGCACGACCGCGAGCGTGGCGGCGGTGCTGGTGGCGCTGCCCGCCTCGTTGGTGACGACCACATCGTAGCTCGCGGTGTCGGCGGGGTGGATATCGACGAGTTCGAGCGTGGCGCCGGTGCCGCCGGTGGCGAGCGGGGTGCCGTCCTTGCGCCATTGGTAGGTGAACGGGGCGGTACCGGCGGCGGTGACGCCGAGTGTGACGGTGCTGCCGAGTTCGGCGTTCTGGCTGGCCGGCGAGAGGGTGATCGTCGGCGCCGTGACGGTGCCGATGGCGACGGTGAGGTCGTCGATGCGCCAGTTGGCGGTTCCGGGGTTGGTATTGGTGGTGCCGGTGTTGCCGTGGCCGTAGATCCGGACCGTGATCGGTGAACCGGTTGTGGCGGTGGCTGTGTTTCTGGTGAACGTCGGCGTGAGATACCTCCAGGCCTTGTCCGAGATGAGCGTGCCGGTTGCCACAGCGCTGCTGTAGTCGTCGGCGCTGGTGAAGACCGAGTAGGCCTGTGGGCCGGTGCCCGTGCTGCGGGACCCCCACTTCATGCCGAGGATGGAGAGCTTTGTGTCCGCGGCGGGTGTGAGCGTGAACTCGAAATACGCCGATCCGCCCAACGCCTTGTTCAGGGCGCCGATCACCGCGGCGCAGGCGGCGTTATTGCCGGCGGATGCACCGGTGTAGCTACCCGAGACCGAGACGCTTTCCAGCAGAGTGGGGCTGCCGAGGTTGTTCCCGTGGGAGATTGTTCCCCCGGTGACGTTGGCCGGCAAACCCGTGGGCGTGGCGAGCGTGAAATTCCAGGACAGGTCGCTCTGGGGCGGCACCGCGACGACGTCGAGGGTGGCCATCTCGCTCTGCACGGTGTGAACAGTGCTGCCGTCCGGGGTGTTGATCACGGCGACTTGGTAGGAGCCGGAATCGGCGATGGCGACACCGGCCAGGGTGAGCGTCGCCGAGGTCGCGCCCGAGACGCGGCCGCCGTTGGTCAGCGCCTGGCCGTCCTTGTACCATTGGAAGGCAAGGGGATTCGTACCCTTGGCGGAAACCGAGAAGGCGACGGTGGCGCCTTCGGAGACGGACTGGCTGGCCGGTTCCGCCGTGATGACCGGGGCGGATGGTTCGACGGTGAGCGTGGCGGTGGCGCTGAGCACGGCGCCCTGGGCGTTGGAGACGGAGACGGCGTAGTCGCCCGCGTCGTCGGCCTGCACGTCGGGTAGCGAGAGTTCGGGCACGGTGGTGGTCCCGAGCGACTCGAGCCCGTGGAACCATTCGTAGGCCAACGGCGGCGTGCCGGTGGCGGCGACCGTGAAGGTGACGGCATCGCCGGCGCGCGCGGTGCGGTTGAAGGGCGCGGTGACGATCACCGGTGGGCCGACGATCGAGAGCGTGGCGGCGGCGCTGGTGGCGGCGCCCACGGAGTTGCTCACGACGACGGAGTAGCTGCCCGCGTCGCCGAGGGCGACCGGTTCGATGGTGAGGCTCGGGTTGATCGCGCCGTCGATGGCGGTGGCGTTCTTGCGCCACTGGTACTGGAGCGTGGGGTTGCCGATGGCGGCGACGGTGAAGGTCACGCTGCCGCCGAGGGTGGTGGACTGCGCGGCCGGCTGGGTCGTGATCGTGGGCGCGCCGGTGACCACTTGGCCGTCGACCTTGGCCTTGAGAGTCGCGGCGAGGCCGGACGGCAGGGCGCTGAAAAAGGTGTAGCCGGTCGCGGCCTCGATGGAGGCGACGGAGGTCACGTAGTCGGACCAGGTGGAGCTGACGCTGTTGGTGTTGGGCGTATCCAGCGCGATGACGCGGGTGGAGGCGTCGATGCGTTCGAGGGCGGTGCCGGCGCCGTTGGGAACGACGACCACGATCTTCCAGACATGGTCGGGGATGGCGGTGTTGCTCGGGCCGACGGTGGCGCCGCCGAAGCTGCGCGGGCCGCAGATGATGAGCACTTCGTTGCCGCCGCCCGTGGTCGTGAGCCCGCGGCAATACTGCTCGAAGTCGTTCCACAGCCCCTGATTGTTGCGCGAGGCCTGGGGCAGGATGTTCGACATGTAGAAGACCGTCCAGTTGTCCGCGAGGCTGCCGGTGCGGTCGGCCGAGGGGCACATGTGGCCGCGGTCGTAGACGGCTCCGCCGTTGTAGGTGGAGGTGCTGACCACAAAAAAACTGGAGGGGGGGGCGTAGGGCAGGCCGGGGTCGGCGGCCCAGTTGTTGGTGCGGGAGACGTTACCGTAATCGGTGCTGCTGAGGCTCCAGCTCACCCAGTTGGGCACGCGGCGGTTGTCGTTGTAGTCCATCGCATACTGGTCGCGCTGGATCAGATAGTGCTCGTGGATGCTGGCGGAGCTGGTGGCGGGGGTCGGATTGCCGAGCACCATCTGGTACTCGACGCCGAGCTTCGCGGAACTCGCGAGGGCGGCGAACAGGCCGAGAGCGGCGATCAGGATCGACCGGCAACGGAGCGACGGGCGCGCCGAACCGGTCCGCGTGTGGGCGGCGGAACCGAACATGTGGTGAGGGGCTGTGAGGCTGGAGCCGACCGAGCAGTGTGGCCGGCCCTGTGGAGAAACGGTTGCGGACGGCTCCGCGTCGCGAAGCCGTCCGGAAGGGGGGAAGCGGACCGCCGCCTCAGCGGCGGTAGCGGCGGAGGGCGACGAGGCCGAGCGTGAGCCCGCCGAAGATCATGGCGTAGGTCGAGGGCTCGGGGATGGCGGTGCCGGCCGTGACCGAGACGTTGTCGATGGCGAGGCCGTGATCGTTGCCGGTGTTGTTGGTCTCGACCCAGCGGATCCAAAGGGTTTCGCCGGCCGCCCAAGTGGCGCTGGAGATGGATCCTCCCCGGTTTGCGACTAGGCCAGCGGTGTTACCATCAACCGCGGCGGCAGAGGTCGTCGCAACGGGACTGGTCCAATCGAAGTCGCTACCAGGCGCGGTCCAGGTGACGCCGGTGAAACTGCTGCCGAACCCGTACTCGAGAGCCATTGATTGCGCAGTAGCATTTCCGCCGTTGCGCCACTGTTCTCCGTCGAAAGAGAGGCTGAAGCCGTTCAGCGCGGCGCCGGAGGTGTTGCTCAGGGCCAGCGCGATCCAGCCGGAGAGGTTGTTCGAACCGACGCCACCGAGAGCACGTTCGGAGGAGCCGCTGCTGCCGAACGAGTAAAACGCTCCTGTGTTGCTGGACCCATTCCCCGGGGTGTAGGTCGTGATCGCCGCATTGGCGGAGTTGAAAAGAGACCAACCCTGCAAAGTGGAGTTGTTGGCCCACGTGAGCGACGTGGTGCCAGTCGACGCCAAGGTGTCGAAATTCTGTGAGTAGATCTGCCCAGGGGCGGAGATCGAAACCTGACCGAGGGCGGCGGCGGATAGACCAAGGATGCCGGTAAGCGCGGCGAGCGTGCGTTTCATGTGGGAGGGACGTGCTGTGCGAGGGTTGCGGGAGCGTTGCAGCGGCTCCGTGGGGCGGAACTGCGTGCAGGGACTGTGCCGAACCGCCGCGGCATCTGCGGAAAATGCACAGTGGCCGGACGGCGGTGGCAGGCCTTCATGAATGGAGAGCCTGCCGCCCGACTGCACCTCCTCTAGAGTAACATTCATGAGACGGTGTTGCCTCACCGACACAGACCGCGCCGGGGCGGTCCTTGCGGCGGAGATTCCCAGGGGCTCCGCGATCCGCGGCTCCGGGCGGCGCGGCCCGGCGGCTACAGTAATCAACGATACGGTACGACGGGCCACCAAGAGGTTTGCACCTCGGAGGGGCGACGTCACAGTCGACGCCGGCGATTCCTTTCATGCGCGATCCCCGCTCCAACCCCTTCACCAAAGAGCTGCTTACCGACGAGACGCTGGCCGAGTGGCAGCATCTCCTGGACACCGCGGCCGGCGTTTTCGCGGTGCCGGCAGGCCTGATCACGCGGGTCGACCGGGACCAGATCGAGATCCTGCTCTCCAGCGAGACCAAGGGGAACCCGTACACGGCGGGCTATGTCACGCGGTATCCCAACTCCGGCTGGTACTGCGAGCGCACGCTGCGCAGCCGGGGACTCAACCACATCCCGGATGCGCTCGCCGACCCCGAGTGGAAGGACAACGGCGCGGTCACCGGCATGCACATGGTCTCGTACGTCGGCCTGCCCATCCGCCGGCCCGACGGCGGTGAGTTCGGCACCGTGTGCTTCCTCGACAACAAGGCCAACCGCCACAACGAGCTTCACATCAAGATGCTCGAGATGATCCAGCGGATGATCGAGCTGTCGCTGCGCGTCATCTTCGACAAACAGCAACTGCTCCGCCACGAACAACTGCTCGAGGACCTCAGCCGCATCTACCCGCTCTGCAGCTACTGCAAGCGCGTCCGCAACGAGTCGGGCGTCTGGGTCGAGGTTGAGGAGTATATCCGGGATGTCACCGGCACCCACGCCTCGCACGGGATCTGCCCGGAGTGCTTCGCGAAGACCGAGGGCGAGTGGTCGCCGGGTGGAGCCCGACCGCCGGTTTGAACCGCGCGGTGCGGGCGGTGGGCGGGGCGCGTCATGCCTCGGTGCCGGGACCGCGCCGGGAGGCCCGCGTACCCCTCATGCTCAGCCGGTGTGGCGCAGGGCTTGGAGGATGTTGAGCGAGTGATCGCCGATCGCCTCGATGTTGTTGAGGATGTCGATGTAGAGCATCTCGGATTTGATCGTCTCGCTGTTGCCCTGCATGCGGCGCACGGAGTCCTTGCGCAGGTTCTTGCGGAGCGCGTCGATGGTGTTCTCCAGCTGATACGCTTTTTCCATGTCGGCCTCGGCCACGCCGAGCGCGAGCCGGGCGGAGGCGAAATCCATGAACTCGAGCAGGGTTCGGGAGAAGGCCTGGATCTGCTCGTTGACCTCGGGCGGCAGCTGCCGCTGCTTGCGGTGCTTGCGTTCGGCGAGGATCACCAGCCGGTAGCCGCGGTCGCACATGTCCTCGAACTCGGCCACGACGCGGATCATCGCGGTGACGCGGTTCATGCTCTCGGCGCCGATGCCGTCGGCGGCGCAGCGCAGCAGGTACTGGGTGGTCTCGACCGCGCGGCGGTCGCTCTGCTGCTCGAGACCCTTGAGCTCGGCGACGCGGGCCTCGAGGTTGTCCGGCGCCTTCTCGAAGAGCTCGGTGAAGCCGACCACCAGCTGCCGCGTGATGTCTCCCATGCGTTGCAGGTCGCGCTCGGCTTCGGCGAGGTTGAGCTCGCCGGTGTGGGGGACCAGGGGCGAGTCGAGTTCGATGTGCTCCTTGGCCGTGGCCGGGGCGGACCGCACCGCGAGGCTGGCCAGACGGGTGAGCTGGCCGGCGAAGCCGATGAGCAGCGCGGTGTTCGCCACGTTGAAGATCGTGTGGAAGCCGGCCATGTGCAGGGGGATCTGCGTGGGGGCGAGCGGGTCGCCGGGGATGATCCAGTCGATGAAGCGAACGAAGGGGCTGAAGAGGATGATGCACCACGCCACGCCGATGAGGTTGAAGAAGAAATGCACGCGGGCGGCGCGCTTGGCCTCGAGGTTGCTCCCAAGCGCGGCCAGGTTCGCGGTGATGGTGGTGCCGACGTTCTCGCCGAGGATGATCGCGCAGGCCGTCGGGTAGTCGATCCAGCCCTTGTAGGCCATGGTGAGGGTGATCGCGCCCGCCACCGACGACGATTGCACGACGATCGTGAGGACAGTGCCGAAGAGGAAGAACATCAGGACCGAGCCGATCCCGTGGCCGGTGAAGCCGGTGATGAACTGGAGCACCTCGGGGTGTTGGCTGATGTCCGGCACCGAGTCCTTCAGGAACATCAAGCCGAGGAAGAGCAGGCCGAAGCCCATGCAGAACTCGCCGAGGTTGCGCAGCTTCTCCTTGCGGGCGAAGAGGGCGGGCAGGGCCAGACCCATGATCGGCAGCACGATCGAGCTGATGCTGAACTTGAAGCCGAAGAACGAAACCAGCCAGAACGTCGTGGTTGTTCCGATATTGGCTCCCATGATCAAGCCGGTCGCCTCGATCAGCGTGAGCAGGCTGGCGTTCACGAAGCTGACGATCATGACCGTCGTCGCCGAGGAGGACTGCACCAGGCAGGTGACGAAGAAGCCGGTGGCCACGCCCATGAAGCGGTTGCCCGCCACCGTGCGCATCACGGCGCGCAGGCGTTCGCCGGCGAGCTTCTGGAGCGCTTCCGACATGATCTTCATGCCGAACAGGAACAGACCGAGGCCGCCGAGGATGGAGAGGATGGTCGAGATCATGGGGACTGCGGCATGCTTGGGGGCGCGGCCGATTCGCGGCAAGGAACGAGTCCGGGCGCCCGGTAGAATTCCAGCGGGGCGATCATCATCTCCCACCGGACGATGGCGAAGGGGCGGCCCCGGTCAGGGGGCTTGGCGGCCCAGGAGCTGCACCACGGCCGCGCGACCGGTGTGACCGGTGCCTTCCCGCACCTCGCGCTCGATCTCCTGCGCGACGAGCAGCTCGAGCCGGGCGAGCTCGCGCCGGAGATCGGCGAGTTGCATCAGGAGTGCCGGGTCCTTTGGGCCGCCGGTGCCGAAGGCGAGTTGGGCCGGCGTGTAGGCTTCGAGCACGAACACGCCGCCGGGCGCGAGCCCGCGCCCGACCGCGGCGTGCAGGTTGCGCCGCAGCGGCTGCGGCAGATGCGCGAAGATCGAGACGATGCCGGACCACGCGCCGGGCTCGATGGGGAACGCTGCCAGATCGGCGACGACGGTGGTGAGCGCCACGCCGCGCGCCGCGGCCAAGTCGCGGGCCTTCGCGAGCCCCACCGCCGACTGGTCGACGGCGGTCACCGCGTGGCCGAGCGTGGCGAGAAACACGGCATTGCGCCCTTCGCCCTCGGCGAGACAGAGCACCGGGCCCGGCGGGATCTGCGCGGCGACGGAGGAGAGAAACGCGTTTGGATCCGTGCCGTAGAAGTGGCCGGCCGCGCGGCCGTAACGCTCGTTCCAGAAATCGGCTTCCATGGCGCGCAGCGTGGCGCCCCGGCTCAATGCACCCAACCCAATTTGATCGCGCCGAGCGTGGCGCTCGCGACGAGGAGCCAGAGCAGGAGCCCGTGCACGAAGGGTCGCGCGCCGACCGCGCGCACCGAGGCGCGGTCGAGGCCGGTGCCGATCAGGAACAACGTCAGCGTGAGCGCCGCGCGGGCGGCGCGGACGATCCACGGCGCGGCCGGTGTGAACGCGGGCACGAAGGTGAATAGTGCGGACAGCGCCACGAAGCCGGCGATGAAGAGCGGAAACTTCGGCCCGAGCGGTTTGCAGTCGGCCCCCGTGCAGCAGCGCGGCGCGAACCGCCAGCCGAGCACGAGCGCCACCGGCATGATCCAGAGCGCGCGGGCGAGTTTCACGGTCGTCGCGGTGGCGAGCGCCTCGGCGCCATGGGTCAGCGCCGCGCCAGTGACGGAGCTGGTGTCGTGGATCGCGAGCGCGCACCACAGCCCGAAGCCGTGCGGGTCGAGTCCGGCCAGCGTGCCCAGCGGCGGGAAGACCAGGAGCGCCACGCCGTTGAGCAGAAACACGGTGGCGAGCGCCGCCGAGGTTTCCGCGGCGCTCGCGCAGATGGCCGGCGCGACGGCCGCAATGGCGCTGCCGCCGCAGATGCCCGTGCCGGCCGAGATCAACGCGGTGAGGCGGGCCTCGAGCCCGAGCCAACGCGCGAGCAACGCGCCGAGCGCGAACGTCGCGAGCAGGCCGACGATCGTGTAACCGAAACCCTGCACGCCCACGCGCCCGACGACGGCGAGGTTCACCCCCGCGCCGAGTCCGACGACCGCCAGTTGCAGGAGCGGCTTCGCGAGACGCGCGGTGAGCCCGGCGCACGGGTTGCCCAGCGTGAGCGCGATCGCGGTGCCGGCGAGCAGCGCGGCCCAGGGCGGTGTCCAAGGGAGCAGCGAAGCCGCTGCGCCCAGCGGCAGGAGCCAGCGGGCGAGCCGGTGCGCCGGCGTGGCGGCCGGCACACCGCACAGGGTTTCTTCGCCCTCGCTCATTTCGGCCCGGTGGGCGCGGTGACGGGAACCGGGGCGACTTTCTGGCCGGCGGCGAGCCAGTCGCGCAGGCCGCCGGCGTTGGCGGTGCGGTAGCCCTCGGCGGCGAGCAGGCGCGCGGCCTGGCCGGAGCGGTTGCCGGAGCGGCAGTAGAGGATCAGCTCGCGGTCTTTGTTCGCGGCGAGGAACGGTTTCCAGTCGCGGCGCTCGCCGCGGAGGTCGCTCAACGCGAGCGGGGTCGCGCCGGCGACGATCCCCGTCTGTGCCCACTCGGTGGATTCGCGCACGTCGATGAGCACGGCGGTGCCGGCGGCGACGCGTTGCGCGGCCTCGGCGGGGGAGAGTCGGGCGATCTCGGCGCCGCAGGCGGTGAGGAGGAACAGAGTGAGAATGAGCCCGAGAAGGTGGTGGAGGCGGAGCATGGCGGTCTTTGGCGCGGCGGTGGGAGGAGTTCGAGCCGCGGGCGCGGCGACGGGCTGAATGGCTTCGCCCTCCAGCGACGGGAAATGAGTCAGCGCTTGGGCAGGTTGGCGTCGAGCCAGGTGCGGAGGTCGGCTTCGGATTTCACGCCGACGAATTCTGCGATGACCTTCCCCTTATGGAAGAGCTTCACGTTGGGAATGCTCCGGATGCCGTACTGCTGCGCGAGGTCGCCGTGGTTGTCGACGTTCACGGCGACGAGCTTCCAGCGGTCGCCGGCCTCGGCGGCGGCCTTCTCGATGGTGGGCTTGAGCATCTTGCACGGACCGCACCATTCGGCCCAGAAATCCACGATGACCGGCGTGGTCTGGCTGGCGGCGATCACATCGGTGGCGAAGTCGGCGACGGCGTGGTTGGCGGAGCCGGAGGTGGCAGACGTATCGGAGGATTTGGAGCAACCGGAGAAGAGGGCCGCGGCGGCGAGGAGCGAGAGGGGAAGGAGGCGGGTGATCATGGGAGCGGTGGAGAATGAATGGTTGGTTTCACGCTTGCGGTAGGGTCGCCGCTTGTCGGCGGACCGTTTGGACGCGGACTGGAGCTGGCTGGTAGTCTGAGACTGGGCGGTCCGGACACGAGGTCCGACCCTACCGCAGGAGTGGTGTTTGGGGCTGAACCGGCGAGGGGCTCGCTTTCCCCAATCGAAAATCGGCGATCAGGAATCGGGATTTGTCACGGTTTCCGCGTGGGCAGGCCGGCGCCGGCCCAGCGGCGGTAGCTGCCGACGTTGGCGACCTTGAAGCCCTCGCGTTTGAGGATCATCGCGGCGGAGCCAGAGCGGATGCCGGAGACGCAGTAGAGGAGGATCTCCTTGTCCTTGTTTGCAGCGAGAAACGGTTTCCAGCGGGCGCGCGCGCCCTGAAGATCGCTGAGCGGGAGCAACTCGGCGGGTGCGGCGACGCCATCGCGCCACTCGGCGGGCTCGCGCACGTCGACGAGGACGGCGTTGCCTGCGGCGAGCTTGGCGTGGGCGTCGGCGACAGTAATCCGTTTCCCGCCGAAGATGAGCGGGCGCAGGACGAAGCCAGCCATAACCGAGGCGAAGAAGAGGAGGATGACGTGATAGAGGGTCATGGGGGTGGAGGACCTAACGAAGAATGGTGGATGTAGAATGGTGAAGCACGGAGGTAGGGACGTTTCTCCGAAACGTCCGCGGCGGCAATGGCCTGCGGCGGGCGGCGGTGGCGGCGGTTTCGGAGAAACCGCCCTACCTTTCGATCAAGACTTCCGGTTGCTCATGAAGTAGAGCACGGGCACGGCCATGCGGCTGACGAGCAATGAGGCGATCTCGCCGAACATGAGGCTGATCGCGAGGCCCTGGAAGATCGGATCGGCGAGGATCACGCTGGCGCCGACGACGACCGCGAGCGCGGTGAGCAGCATCGGGCGGAAGCGGACGGCGCCGGCTTCGACCACGGCGTCGCGCAGCGAGAGGCCGTGCGACCGGCGGAGCTCGATGAAGTCGACGAGGATGATCGAGTTTCTGACGACGATGCCCGCGCCGGCCATGAAGCCGATCATCGAGGTGGCGGTGAAGAACGCGCCCATCGCCCAGTGCGCGGGCAGGATGCCGATGAGCGAGAACGGGATCGCGGCCATCACGATGAGCGGCGTGATGTAGCTTTTGAACCAGCCGACCATGAGCATGTAGATCAGGATGAGCACGGCGGCGAAGGCCAGACCGAGGTCGCGGAAGACCTCGAGCGTGATGTGCCATTCGCCGTCCCACTTCATCGATGGCTGCCGCGGGTCGAGCGGCATGTTCATATTCAGGATCTCGAGCTTCGGGGAAACGCCGCCGAACTCGCGGGCGTCGATCTTCGCGAGCTCCTTGTTCATCGCGAACATCGCGTAGGCGGGGCTCTCCACCACGCCGGCGACATCGGCGGTAACGTAGGTGACGGGCACGAGGTTCTTGCGGTAGAGGCTGCGCTCGCCGGGCACGCGCTCGAGGCGGACGAGTTCGGAGAGCGGCACGAGGCCGGCGACGCCGCTCGGCGCGGGCGGGGCGACGGGGGCGCTGCTGCGGATGCGGAGCGCGAGCAGGTCCTCGGGGCTGCCCTTGGCGGAGCGGGGCAACTCGAGCACGACGTTGATGTCCTCGCGTTCGTCGGGGAGGTGGAGGAGATCGGCGGCGAGGCCGGGCGCGGCGATGCGGAGCGCCTGCGCGATGTCGCCCTCGGTGATGCCGTGGAGTGCGGCCTTCTCCTTGTCGACGATGTAGCGGACCTTCGGTTGCTGCGCCTCGACATACCAGTCGACGTCCACGACGCCGGCGGATTTTTCCATGATCGAGCGCACGCGCTGCGCGAGGGCAAGGCGGGCGGCGTCGGTCGGTCCGTAGATTTCGGCGACGAGGGTCTGGAGCACGGGCGGACCGGGCGGGACCTCGGCGACGGCGACGGAGGCGCCGTACTTGGCGGCGATGGCGGCGACCTGCGGGCGGATGCGCTTGGCGATGTCGTGGCTCTGGAGCGAGCGTTCGCCCTTGCCGACGAGGTTGACCTGGATGTCGGCCACGTTCGGCCCGCGGCGCATGAAGTAGTGGCGGACGAGGCCGTTGAAATTGAACGGTGAAGACGTGCCGGCGTAGATCTGGTAGTCGCGCACCTCGGGTTCGTCGCGGAGCGCGGTGGCCATCTCCTGCGCGATGGCGGCGGTGCGTTCGAGCGTGGTGCCCTCCTCGGTGTTGAGGATGATCTGGAACTCCGACTTGTTGTCGAAGGGCAGCATCTTGACCTTCACGGCGCCGAAGAGCACGAAGCCCATCGCGACGAGCAGCGCGGCGACGATGCCGCCGAGGAACGCCCAGCGCCAACGCACGCTGTCGAGCAGCGGATCCATCACGCGGTGGTAGAGGCGCGTGGACCAGTCGTCGGGCGCGTGGTCGTGGTCGACGGGGGCGGCGGAAGCGGCGGCGTCACCGGAGGCCGGAACGGTCTTGTGGAGATGCCGGCGGAGGACGCGGATCGCGGCCCAGGGCGTGACGGTGAAAGCGATCGCGAGCGAGAAGAGCATCGCGGCGGTGGAACCGATCGGGATCGGGCGCATGTACGGGCCCATGAGGCCGCCGACGAACGCCATCGGGAGGATCGCGGCGATCACGGCCCAGGTGGCGAGCACGGTGGGGTTGCCCACCTCGTCGACCGCCTCGAGCGCGACCTGCGTGAGCGGCTTCTTCTCGGCGCCGGGCAGGCGGACGTGGCGGACGATGTTCTCGACGACCACGATCGCGTCGTCGACGAGGATGCCGATCGAGAAGATCAGCGCGAAGAGCGTGATCCGGTTGAGCGTGTACCCGTAGAGGTAGAACACGAGGAGCGTGAGCGCGAGGGTCGACGGGATCGCGAGCAGCACGACGAGCGACTCGCGCCAGCCCAGGAAGAAGAGGATGAGCAGCGCGACGCCGAAGACGGCGATGCCCATGTGCAGCAGGAGCTCGTTGGACTTCTCGGCGGCGGTGTGGCCGTAGTCGCGCGTCACCGCGAGCTGGACATCGGCGGGGAGCATGCGGCCCTTGAGGGTGTCGACCTTGGCGAGGATGGCGTTGACGACGTCGATGGCGTTGGCGCCGGGGCGCTTGGCGACGCTGATGGTGACGGCGGCCTCGAGCGTCTCCGCCGCTGAAGGCGGAGACGAGTTGAAGTTGAAAGTTGAGGTTGAAGAGGCGGAGTGGGCGTCGAGCGCCGCGCCGGCACCGGTGCCGAAGAGGACGTAGTTGGCGGGCTCCTCAGCGGCGTCGCGGATCGTGGCGACATCGCGGAGGTAGACGGGGCGCTCCTGGAAGACGCCCACGACGACGGCGCCGACATCGGCGGCATCGCGCAGGAAGGTGCCGGTCTCGAGGAGCACCTCGGTGTCGGCGGTCGGAAGCGAGCCGAGCTGGGCCTGGCGGTTGGCCTGCTGGAGCGCGGGGGCGAGCTGGGTGACGGAAAGGTTGCGCGAGGCGAGCGCGACGGGGTCGAGTTGCACGCGCACGGCGCGGCGCACGCCACCGATGAGCGTTGTCTCGGCGACCTGCGGGATGGCCTTGATCTCGTCGTCGAGCTGGGCGGCGAGGCGGCGGAGTGTGAGGTGGTCGTGCGTGGCGCTGTGGAGCGTGAGCGCAAGGACGGGCACGTCGTCGATCGAGCGCGGTTTCACGATCGGCATGCTGCCGCCGAGCGGGATGCGGTCGAAGTTGGCCTGGAGCTTCTGGTTGAGGCGGACGAGCGCGGCCTCGAGGTCGGTGCCGACCTTGAAGCGCACGATGGTCATC
>JAEXPQ010000270.1 GCA_023446735.1 Verrucomicrobiota bacterium | reverse complement strand
GGGCAGGTTCTGGATCATGGTGTGATGAGTTCGAGGATTACTTGAGAGTGGAGGAAGCGGGAGGGGAAAGAAATCGCTGGGCTGTTGGGCCGGGGTCGGGGCGAAGGGAGGAGGGGAGGGGGCGTTTCTTTCGCGGAAAGGGGCGGCTTAAATCTCGCCGGGGAGAGGGGGGCGGCAACCGGGCCGCGAAGTCAGCAGAAGAAGTGGGGACGGAGGTGTGGGCGAAGTAGAATCGGCGGAAACTAATGGAAGCAGGCGAGCGAGTTCGGAGGCTGCTCCGCGGCTTGTCAAAGGCAATTCTCACCTATGAGCATTCCTCGTGTGCCGTTACGATAGAACAGGGGGAGGAAAGCCCCTGTTTCTCGGACCGTTCGGATCGAAAAGTCCATAAATCATGGACACGAACGCCGGTGGCGCGTCCGGAGCCGGCGGCGGTTTTGGTTTGGCGGGGACGGTCCGCGTGCTCACGGTGCCGGGCATGTCGCAAGAACCCGTCGAATTCTACCATCGCGGCCGCCGCGAGCGGCTCGAAGAGCAGGTCCCCGGCGAGGCCTGGTTGCGCTGGCTCTACAGCAGCTCGATCAGCGGACGGGTCGCCCTGCACGTGCTCGCGAAGCGGGCGTTGTGCTCGTGGTGGTACGGCCGCAAGATGGACCACCCGCGCAGTGTCCACAAGGTGCTGCCGTTCATCGTGGAGCATGACTTGGATGTCGACGAGTTCACCAAGCAGGCGATGGCGTACAAGACGTTCAACGAGTTCTTCTACCGCGCCCTCAAGCCCTCGGCGCGGCCGATCGACGCCGACCCGCGCTCCGCCGTGCTGCCGGCGGACGGACGGCACTTGGTGTTCCCGGATGTCGATGCGGCCGACGGCTTCTACGTGAAGGGCGAACGGTTCGATCTGGGCGAACTGATCGGCGGCGCCCATACGGCGCGGCAGTTTGCGGGCGGCGCGATGCTGATCTCGCGCCTGGCGCCGGTCGACTACCACCGTTTCCATTTCCCGTGCCCGGGCACGCCGGGTCGGGCGAGCGAGATCAAGGGCCTGCTCTACTCGGTCAACCCGATCGCGCTGCGGCGCAACGTCCGCTATCTCGTCCAGAACAAGCGCATGGTGACGCTGCTCGACTCCGAACTTTTCGGCACCGTGGCGATGATCGAGGTGGGGGCGACGATGGTCGGGGCGATCCGCCAGACCTACATCCCCGCCACCAAGGTCAAGAAGGGCGAGGAAAAGGGCCTCTTCAAGTTCGGCGGTTCGTGCGTGATCACGCTGTTCCAGAAAGGGCGGATTGTTTTCGACGACGACCTGCGGCGGCAGAGCGCCGGGCACGTCGAAACGTACGCCAAGATGGGCGAACGTCTCGGCGTGGCGCCCTGAGCGCGGCCGAGCGCAGCGCTGCGCTCGTGGGGGCGCCGCCTTTCGGCCTTGCGCCCGCGCCGCGCCGCGCCGGAAATCCGCGCCTTCGACCTCCAACCGTTTGCCCGGGTGGCGGAATTGGTAGACGCAACGGCCTTAGGAGCCGTTTCCCGCAAGGGAGTGCAGGTTCGAGTCCTGTCTCGGGCACCAACGGGAATTGCGGAGTGCGGAATGGGTAAGCCGGCACGACCGGGCGCGGGTGCGGATGGAGCGGGCCCGACGCGCGATTTGGCGGCGATGCCACCACGGGCGCGGGGCGGTCCCGGATTTGGCAACGCGGGCTTGAAAACGGCCCCGGTTCCCATCCCCTGCTGCCCTTCCATGAAAGTCCGCAAACTGCTCCACACCCGGCTGCGCGTGAACGACCTCGAGCGCTCGGTCAAGTTCTACCAGGAGGCCCTCGGCCTCGAGGCTTCGCGCCGCTTCACCTCCCCGCGTGGGGCGCAGCTGGTGTTTCTGAAGACACCCAACAGCGAGGAGGAAATCGAACTGTGCCAGATGCCGGCCGGCGCGGAGCCGGTGTGCGTGCAGCCCGATTTGATGCACCTCGCTTTTGAGGTGGAGAACCTCGCGGCCTTCGCGGCCGAACTCGCCCAAAAGGGCTTTCCGTTGTCCGACGGCCCGACGAAGACCGGTTCCGGCTCGACCATCGCGTTCATCGACGCGCCCGAGGGCTACGAGGTGGAGCTGATCGAGCACGCGAAGTGAGCATCGGCCGGGGCGAGGCGTGCCGGGAGTTGCCTCACCTGGATTGCGCGATGAATCCCGCGCCACCGCCCTTCGCTTCGACCCACGCTTGGGCTCCCGCCGCAAGCCCGTCCGCCCGGCCGCCGCGGGGCAGGAGAACGCCGCCTTTCCCGCGATCCGCTTGGGATCGATCCTGTTTCCGCCGGCCCGGAGAAATCGCGCCCGGCGGGGGGCGCGTATCGCCCCACCGGACTTGATTCAGCGCCGCGCCCGGTGCCCGGTGGCGGCGCCGCTCCAGCCGAGCTTGGAGCGCAACACCTCGAAATGTTCGTATCCGGGTTTCTGCACCAGCGTGAGCCGGCACTCCGCGACAGAGACCTCGATGGCGCGGCCGGCGCAGGTGAAGAGATTGCGCTGGCCGTCCATGGCGACGAGCAGGCGGGCGTCGTCGGTGCGGCTTTCGATCCGCAGCTTCACCCCCGCGCGCAGGATGACCGAGCGGTTGCTCATCGTGTGCGGGCAGATCGGGGTGAGCACCATCGCTGCGGCGTCCGGGTGGATGATGGGACCGCCGGCTGAGAGGTTGTACGCGGTTGAGCCGGTGGGCGTGGCGACGAGCAGGCCGTCGCCGTGGTAGTCGGTCACGAACTCGCCGTCGGCGTAGACGCCGAGCCGGACCAGCCGGGAGTTGATCTCGTCCTTGATGACGACGTCGTTGAGCGCGACGTCCTCGTGGTCGGGACCGGTGCGGCAGGCGAGCAGCGAACGTTCGGCCGAGGGGCATCCGCCGGCGAGCACGGCGGGGAACTGCGCGGTCGCCTCCTCGGCGGAGAATGTCGTCAAGAACCCGAGACTGCCGCGGTTCACGCCGATCACCGGTACGCCGGCGCGCGCGGCCTCGCGGGCGGCGCTGAGCAGGGTGCCGTCGCCGCCGACGACACAGCAGGCGTCGAAACCGTCGAGGGCGCCCTCGGCCAGCGGGGTGTGGGCGAAAAGGCGGGTCTTCACCTTCGCCGTGCGGGCGAGCGCCACGAGGTCGTTGGCGAGGTCGTGCGCGCCGCGTTTGGTGCGGTTGACGACGAAGGCGAGTCGGCGGATCGGGGGCATCGGGCTCGGGAGCGTAGCGGCGTGGCGGACCATGGCGAGCGCCGAGGCGCGCGGTCGCGGGCGGTTCCGACGAGCCGACCGTTGCGGTGTTTCGCTTGCACGCGGTTCATGCTCTACCGGAAGTTTGAGTCGCATTCCTCCAGTCGTGTCCGCCTTCACCACCGTTGTCCGTCGCCTGGCCATGGCCGTGGCGCTCGCCACCAGCCTGGCGCCGCTGCGCGCGCTCGACCCGAGCCGCGCCCCGCACCAGTACGGCGTGGACGAGTGGTCCGTGCTCGACGGCCTGCCCAACAACACGATTCGCGCGCTTCTCCAGACCCGCGATGGATTCCTCTGGATCGGCACGCCGGAAGGGCTGGCCCGGTTCGACGGCGCCCGGTTCGAGACCTTCGACCGCACCCAGGTGGCGGAACTCAAGAACTCCGTGGTCTATGGACTGGGCGAGGGCCGCGACGGCTCGCTCTGGATCGGCACCTCGGCCAACGGACTGACCGTGTATCGCGACGGTCGCTTCGAACGGGTGGAGTTTCCCGCCGGCACCACGCCCGCGACCGTTCGCGGGTTCGTGCCGGAGGCCGAGGGTGGCATGCTTGTGGTGACCGGAGCCGAGGTCTGGCGGTTTCGTGGCCGTGCGGGGGAGCGACTGGACCTCCCGGCCGACCTTCGGCCCAACGGCATTCGCACCGCCTGGCGCGATCCGGCCGACGACACGCTGTGGGTCCTCGGTGTCCGCGTGCTGCAGGTGGCCGGCGAGTCGGTCGCTCCGCGCGGGCCAGCCGATGGTCTGCCGCACTCGCGGGCGACGGCGATGGTCGCTTGCGCCGAGGGCGGCTTCTGGATCGCCACCCCCGGCGGCGTCGGCCGCGTGCAGGCGGGGCGTCTCACGAAGTTGCTCACGGTGGCCGACGGTCTGCCGACGACCGCCGTCAACGCGCTGTTGCTCGATTCCGACGGCTCGCTCTGGATCGCCTCGGCCGGCGGCCTCTGCCGCTATGCCGCGGGGAAGATCGAGCCGCTGCTCAACCGCGCGGGCGAGCCGCTCGACGAGCAGTTCTGCCTGCTCGAGGACCGGGAGCGCAACGTGTGGTCGGGCGGCCGCCGCGGGTTGCTGCGCTTGAAGGATCCGGTGGCGACCTCGATCTCCCGCCGCGACGGGCTCAAGGGCTCCTCGGCGCTGTGCCTGCTCCGCGCGCGCGACGGCACTCGCTGGGTCGGCATGGCCGGCGGCGGACTGAGCCATCTCGCGGACGGACGTATCACGACCTTGCGGGCGAGCGACGGGCTCGCGGAGGACACGGTCTCGGTCCTGGCCGAGGGGGCGGACGGCGCGATCTGGGCCGCGCACCCGACCGAAGGGCTCGAGGTCGTGCGCGCCGGCCAGGTCTCCCCCGTGCGGGTCGAGCTCGGGCAGGCCGCGATCCGCGCGATGGTCGGCGATCCGGACGGCTCGCTCTGGATCGGGCTCGCGCCGGTCGGCCTGAAACGCCTGCTCGCCGACGGCCAGCTTCTGGACGAGGCGGTGCCGGGCCACCGCAGCCCGGTGACGTTCCTGCGTTTCGACCGGCACGGCCGGCTCTGGCTCGGGGACAAATCGGGTTTCGTGGGCTGGCGCGACCAGGACGGCCGTTGGCGCACGCAGTTCGCCGGCAACGACACCTCGATCCGCGGCGCGGTCGGGATGGTCGAGGCGCCCGACGGCACGCTCTGGTTCGCCAACGCCGATGTGCCGCTCCGGCGCGTGCGCGACGGGCACAGCGAGACGGTCGCCTACCCGTTGGCGCTCGCCGGGCGGCCCTTCGCCCTCGCCCTGCTCGGCGACGAGCTCTGGCTCACGACGAGCAAGGGCCTGTTGCGCCTCTCGGTCGCGCGGCTGGACGACCGGCCCATCGGCGCGGTGGCGGAGGATGCGTATACGTTCTTTCGCGACTCGGACGGCCTGCCGCCGGGCGGTCCGGTCGACAGCGGCTTCCCCAACTCCCTGCTCACGGACGAGGCGACCGCGTGGTTCGCGATGGCGACGGGGGTGGCGGTCGTGGACCCGCTGCGCATCCGGGCGAACCCGGTCGCGCCACCGGTCCGCATCGAGGCGGTCGAGGTCGGGGGCCGCCGTTGCGCTCCGGAACACCTCGGCGCGATTTCCCGCGGCGCCAGCAAGGTCCGTTTCCTCTTCACCGCTCCGAGCTTCACCGCTCCGGAGCGCGTCCGCTTCCGCTACCGCCTGGTCGGGCGGGACGCGGAGTGGGTCGACGGCGGCAACGAGCGCTCCGCGCTCTACACCGACCTCGCGCCGGGCGACTACCGGTTCGAGGTGCGGGCGGCCAACAACGACGGGGTGTGGTCGCGGGAGACCGCGGGCGTGGCGTTTACTCTGCCGCCGCGTTTCGACCAGACCGGCTGGTTCTGGCTGGTGTGCGGCGCCGCGCTGGTCGCCGGCGCGTGGGGCGTGGTGCAGTGGCGCACCTCAATCCTGCGGCGGCGCGAACAGGAACTCACGGCGCTGGTGGCGCACCGGACCCGGGATCTGGTGGCGGCCAAGGAGGCCGCCGAGGCCGCCAGCCGCGCCAAGAGCGAGTTCGTGGCGAACATCAGCCACGAGATCCGGACCCCGTTGAACGGGGTGATCGGCATGACCGAGCTCGCCCTCTCGCTCTCCGCCAACGAGGAGCAGAGCGATTGCCTGCGGACCGCGCAGGCCTCGGGCGAGGCGCTCATGACGATCATCAACGACATCCTCGACTTCTCGAAGATCGAGGCGGGCAAGTTCACCCTCGACCCGGCGGAGTTCGACTTGCACGCCTGCGTCGAGTTCGCGGTCGAGACCGTGGCGCACCGCGCCAGCGCGAAGCAGCTCGAACTCGTCCTCTTCTTTGCGGCCGAGACGCCGCCGATCGTTGTCGGCGATGCGGCGCGCCTGCGCCAGGTGCTGATCAACCTGCTGGGCAACGCGATCAAGTTCACCGCGCAGGGCGAGGTGGTGGTGCGGGTGGAGCCGGCGCGTGACGCCGGCCCGCCGGGTCGCCTCCGGTTCTGCGTCTCCGACACCGGAATCGGAATACCCGCCGACCGCCGGGAGGCGATCTTCGAGGCCTTCGAGCAGGCCGACAACTCGATGACCCGCACCTATGGCGGCACCGGTCTGGGGCTGGCCATCGCGCGCCGCCTGGTCCGCCTCATGGGCGGGCGGATCTGGGTCGAAAGCACGGTGGGCGCGGGAAGTCGGTTCTATTTCACCGCCGAGTTGCCCGGGCTGGACCTGGGCGCGGATCCCGGCCCCGCCGGTTCCCCGATCCTGGCCGGGGCCTCGTTGCTGGTGGTCGACGACAATGCGACCACCTGCGCCTTGCTCGACGAGTTGGCACGGGGCTGGGGAATGGTGCCGACCGCCGCGGCGAGCGGCCTGGCCGCGGTCGCCGTCGCCCAGAGCCGGCACGAACGCGGCGAGCCGCCCTTCGACTTCCTCTTGATCGAAGCCGATCTGGCCGGAACCGACGGATACGCGACGATCCGCGAACTCCGCCGGATCCCCGGCTATGCCCGGAAGGCGGTCACGGTGCTCAGCACCATCCTCCACGTGCCCACCCCGGAGCAGTTCGCGGAGCTGCGCGGCGGCGGCTGTCTCCGGAAACCGGTGGCGAAAAGCCGGCTGCACGATCGGCTGCTGCTGGCCCGCGAGGCCGAGACTTCCGGGGCGGCCGGAGGGAATGCCCGGCGCTGAGCCGGTATCCGGCCTGCGGTCTCGCGGTCAAGCCGGCGCGGCTCTGCGCAGGGCGAGGAGGAACTCGCGGTTGCCGTCGGCGCCGGTGAGCGGCGAGTCCATCGTGCCGAGCACCGTGGCGCCCGGCAGCGCGGCGGCCACGGCGGTCACATCGGCCACGACGCGCGCGTGGACGGCCGGGTCGCGGATGACGCCCTGACCGCGGTCGGCCTCGGCCTTGCCGGCCTCGAACTGCGGTTTCACGAGGGCGACGAGCACGCCGCCGGCGCGCAGGAGCGGCCAGGCGGGCGGCAGGATCGAGCGGAGGGAAATGAAGGAGACGTCGATCACGATCGCGTCGAAGTCGGCGCGCGGGAGCTGTTCGGCCCGGAGTTCGCGGGCGTTGATCTGCTCGAGGTTGGTCACGCGCGGGTCGGCGCGGAGTTTGCCGTGGAGCTGGGCGCGGCCGACGTCGACGCAGACGACATCCGTGGCGCCGGCTTGCAGGGCACAGTCGGTGAAGCCGCCGGTGGAGGCGCCGATGTCGAGCACGTGCGCGCCGGTGAGCGAGAGCTGGAAATGCGCGAGGGCGCCGGCGAGTTTTTCCCCGCCGCGGCTCACGAAGCGCGGCGGCTGCTCGATCTCGATCGCGAGGTCGACCGGGTAGTCCTTGCCCGGCTTGTCGAGCCGCTCGGTGCCGTGGCGGACCTTGCCGGCGCGGATGAGCGCCT
>JAEXPQ010000180.1 GCA_023446735.1 Verrucomicrobiota bacterium | reverse complement strand
GTCCGCCAGGCCAACTTCGTCGCCTGCCACCAGCAGCAGTTCCTCGACAAGGTGGACATGACGACGATCGCGCGCCCCGGCGCCACGTTCCTCATCAACGCCGTCGGCACGCCCGAGCAGGTCTGGGACAGCCTCCCGCTGGAGATGCAGCAGGCCGTCATCGCCAAGAAGCTCAAGCTGTACACGATGGACGCCTACAAGGTGGCCAAGGACAGCGGCATGACCGGGCAGATCAACACCGTCATGCAGACGGCGTTCTTCGCGCTGGCCGGCATCCTCCCGAAAGAGGAGGCGATCGCCGCGATCAAGAAGGCCATCCAGAAGTCCTACGGCAAGAAGGGCGAAGAGATCGTGAAGAAGAACTGGACCGCGGTGGACAACTCCGTGGCCGCGCTCCACGAGATCACCGTCCCGGCCGCGCCGACCACCACCCGCCGCCGCCCGCCGGTCGTCCCGGTCGAGGCCCCGGACTTCGTGCAGCGCGTCACCGCCCGCATGATGGCCGGCGAAGGCGACCTGCTCCCTGTCTCCGCCTTCCCGATCGACGGCACGTATCCGCTCTCCACGACCCGTTGGGAGCGCCGCAACATCGCCCAGGAGATCCCGGTGTGGGACGCCTCGCTGTGCATCCAGTGCAACAAGTGTGCGCTGGTCTGCCCGCACGCCGCGATCCGCACCAACTTCTACCCGAACAAGGCCCTCGAGGGCGCCCCGGCGACCTTCAAGAGCACGAAGTTCCGCTCCAACGAGAACCCGGACTGCGCCTTCACCATCCAGGTCGCGCCCGAGGACTGCACCGGTTGCACGCTCTGCGCCAAGGTCTGCCCGGCCAAGGACAAGACCAACCTGCAGAAGAAGGCCCTCATGATGGCCCCGCAGGCCCCGCTGGTGAAGCAGGAGGCCGCCAACTGGGACTTCTTCCTCAAGCTCCCGCTGCCGGACCGCACCGCGCTCAAGACCGACCTCAAGGGCTCCCAGTTCATGGAGCCGCTCTTCGAGTTCTCCGGCGCTTGCACGGGCTGCGGCGAGACCCCGTACGTCAAGCTGCTCACCCAGTACTACGGCGACCGCCTCCTCGTGGCCAACGCCACCGGCTGCTCCTCGATCTACGGCGGCAACCTGCCGACCACCCCGTACTGCACCAACGCCGAGGGCCGCGGCCCGGCCTGGTCGAATTCGCTGTTTGAGGACAACGCCGAGTACGGTCTCGGCCTGCGCCTCGCGGCCGACCAGCTCGAGGTCAAGGCCCAGCTCCTCCTCAAGGAGCTCGCCCCGCAGCTTGGCGACGGCATCGTCGAGGCCCTCGCCAAGGCGGACCAGTCCTCCGAGGCCGGCATCGCCGAGGCCCGCCGCGTCGTCGGCGCGATGAAGGCCAAGCTCGGCCAGATCGGCTCCACCTCCGCCAAGATTCTCCTCCAGATCGCCGACTACCTCGTGAAGAAGAGCGTCTGGATCCTCGGCGGCGACGGCTGGGCCTACGACATCGGCTACGGCGGCGTGGACCACGTCCTCTCCACCGGCCGGAAGGTCAATATCCTGGTCATGGACACCGAGGTGTACTCCAACACCGGCGGCCAGAAGTCGAAGTCCACGCCGATGGGCGCGGTCGCGAAGTTCTCGGCCAACGGCAAGGACACCGCCAAGAAGGACCTCGCCCTCATGGCCGTGCAGTACGGCAACGTCTATGTCGCCCGCGTCGCCCTCGGCGCCAAGGACACGCAGACGATCCAAGCCTTCCGCGAGGCCGAGAGCTATCCCGGCCCGTCGCTGATCATCGCCTACTCGCACTGCATCGCCCACGGCTACGCGATCTCGCTCGGCTTCGAACAGCAGAAGCTCGCCGTCGAGTCCGGCCACTGGCCGCTGTTCCGCTACGATCCCCGCCGCCCCGCCCGCGGCGAGGCGGAGTTCGTGCTGGATTCGGCCGCGCCGAAGATCCCGCTCGCGCAGTACACCAAGAACGAGATCCGCTACCAGTTCCTGCACAAGGCCGCCCCGGAGCGCGCCAAGGCCCTGGCCGAGATCGCGCAGCGCAACATCGACTCGCGCTGGGCCGTCTACCAGCAGCTGGCCGACGCAGCGAAGGCCGCCGTCGCCCCGAAGGCCCCGCCCGCCGCCCCGGCCGCGTCCTGAGGTCGCCGATGTCCTCGTTCGTCCAGTGACAGTTTCCGAGGGGCGGCACCGCGACGGTGCCGCCCTTTTTTGCCGGCGACTCGCCGGCATCCAGCGTCCAACCACCCTGCTCCCTCTCATTTCATCCGTGCGGCCCGTCGCCGTCCCGGTATCTTCCCTTCGAAACCCGCAACCGCTTTCCGCCATGGCCCTCGATCTCTCCACCACCTACCTCGGTCTGAAACTCTCCAGCCCGCTCATGCCGGGCGCCTCCCCGCTCGTCGACAACCTCGACCACGTGAAGGCCCTGCAGGATGCCGGCGCCTCCGCGATCGTGCTCCGCTCCCTCTTCGAGGAGCAGATCGATCGCGAGATGAAGGCTGAATACGCCCATCTCAAGCGCCACGAGGACGTGTTCGCCGAGGCCGCCAGTTTCTTCCCCGAGAGCGACGACTACGCCCTCGGGCCGCAGGAGTACCTCGAGCACATCCGCAAGGTGAAGGAGACCTGCAAGCTGCCGGTCATCGGCTCGCTCAACGGCACGCAGATCGGCGGCTGGGTCGAGTACGCCAACCTCATCCAGCAGGCCGGCGCCGACGCGCTCGAGCTCAACCTGTATTATCTCGCCACCGACGCCGCCATCTCCGGCGAGGAGGTCGAGAGCGACGTGCTCGAGATCGTCCGCACCGTGAAGGCCGGCGTGAAGATCCCGGTCGCCGTGAAGCTCCCGCCGTTCTTCTCCTCGCTCTCGCACGTGGCGAAGGAGCTCGAGGGTCTCGGAGCCGACGGCCTCGTGCTCTTCAACCGTTTCTACCAGCCCGACATCGACCTCGACGCACTCGAGGCCGTGCCGAAGCTCGACCTCTCCTCGCCGGAGGAGCTCCGCCTGCGTCTACGCTGGCTCGCCATCCTCTTCGGACAGGTGAAGCTACCGATGGCCTGCTCGGGCGGCGTGCACTCCGGGGCCGACGCCGCCAAGGCGCTCCTCACCGGCGCGAGCGCGGTGCAGGTTGTCTCCGCCCTGCTCAAGCAGGGACCCGGCCACCTGCGCACCATCCGCGCCGGCCTCGAGAAGTGGATGGTCGAGAAGGAGTACGAGTCGGTGGCCCAGATGCGCGGTGCGCTCAGCCTCCAGAACTGCCCCGACGCCTCCGCCTTCGAGCGCGCCAACTACCTCAAGGTCCTCCAGCTCTGGAAGAGCTGAGATCCCTCGGCCTTCGGACGGCGTCCGCGCCGCCCGCCTCCGCATTCGGCCCGCCGGCTCGCCGGCGGGTTTTTTTGCGTCCGTCGTCGGCGCCGGAGTGGAGCCGCCCCAGAATCAGGCGGCTCCCGGGGCGTGGAATGCGGGCTGGATTTCGCGGGTCGGGTGGTGTGAGGATGCGGCGCGATGAGCGAATCGAAGCCGTATTCCACGGGCGAGGAGATCGCCAACAGCGTGACCCATGGCGTGGGCGTGGTGCTGGCGGTCGCGGCCCTGGTGGTGCTGGTGGTGGGCGCGGCGCGAATCGGTGACCCGTGGCGGTTGGTGAGCTTCTCGCTCTACGGCACCTCCCTCGTGGCCCTTTACCTCGCCTCGACGCTTTACCACGCGATTCCTGGCGAGAACGCGAAACGCTGGCTCAAGCGCTGCGACCATGCCGCGATCTTCGCTCTCATCGCCGGCACGTACACCCCCCTGATGCTGGTCACGCTGCGCGGCCCGCTCGGCTGGACGATGGCCGGCATCATCTGGGGCGTGATGGTCGCGGGGATCACGATGAAGTTCCTGTTCATCCAGCGGTTTCAACGCCTGCTGCTCGGTGCCTACATCGCGATGGGCTGGGCCGCGATCTTCGTGGTCCACGCGCTCTGGCAGCGCCTTCCCGGCGGAGCGCTCTGGTGGCTCGTGGCCGGCGGGGCGACCTACACCGCCGGGGTCGCCTTCTACGTGGCGAAACGTCTCCCGTATGCGCACGCCATCTGGCACCTGTTCGTGCTCGGCGGCAGCGCGTGCCACTTCGTCCTGTTCTACCGGCATGTGCTGCCGGTTCGGTGACGACCGGGGAGAGCGGGAGGTGGAAGCGGGCGAACTCTGAACGGTGGAACCGGAACCCCGAACTCTGAACCCCGAACTCTGGGGAGCAGGAGAACGAGAACGAGAACGAGAACGAGAA
>JAEXPQ010000176.1 GCA_023446735.1 Verrucomicrobiota bacterium | reverse complement strand
CACGCGTTGATCGAGGGCGTGCCCGGCGTCGCCAAGACGCTGCTCGTGCGCACCCTCGCCCGCGTGCTCGGCACCGCCAGCGGCCGCGTGCAGTTCACCCCGGACCTGATGCCCTCCGACATCACCGGCACCAACGTCTTCAACCTCCAGCGCAACGAGTTCACCCTCATCCGCGGGCCGGTCTTCACCGCCTTCCTCCTCGCCGACGAGATCAACCGCGCGCCGGCCAAGACCCAGGCCGCCCTCCTCCAGGCGATGCAGGAGCGCCAGGTCTCGATCGATCGCGAGACCCACGCGCTCGACCCCGACTTCACCGTCTTCGCCACCCAGAACCCCGCCGACTCCGAAGGCACCTACCCGCTGCCCGAGGCGCAGAAGGACCGCTTCATGGTGAAGATCCCTATGTCGCCACCCTCTCGCGACGAAGAGCTCCAGCTCGCCCGCCGCATGCTCGGTGCCGACACCCCCGAGGCCGCGCTCGCCTCCGGCGCCGTCCAGCCCGTCCTCACCGCCGGACAGCTCGCGGGTCTGCGCGCCGCGCTCGACCATCTCACGTTGCGTGAGGAGATCGCCGCGTATGTCGTCGACCTGGTGCGCGCCACCCGCGCCCACGAGAGCGTGCTCGTCGGCGCCGGACCGCGCGCCACGCAATGCCTCCTCCTCGGCGCCCGCGCCGCCGCCGCCCTCGCCGGTCGCGACTATGTCACCCCCGACGACGTCCGCTCCCTCGCCCCGGCCGTGCTCGGCCACCGCCTCGTGTTGCGCCCCGAATTCGAGATCGAGGGCCTCACCATCGACGAGGTCCTCGTCCGCATCCTCGAGCAAGTCGCGGTGCCGCGCTGAGCCGCCCCTCTCCTCGTTCTCCTACTCCTGCTCCTGCTCCGATAGGTCCAATCGGTCTCATAGGTCCTATACCATTCCGCAGCCAACAACGCCCCCGCATCCCTCTACCTCTCTCGCTCGGCCATTCATCCCTCTGCATTCCGCAGTCCGCATTCCCCCTTCCGCAATCCCCGTGTCCTTCCTCCCGGCTCCACGCCTGCTCTGGTGTCTCGCGCTCGTCATCGTTCTGGCGATCGCCGCCGGGCCGTGGCCGGAGCTCACGCCCGTGTGGCTGCTGGCGCTCCTCGGGCTCGTCCTCGCCGCCCTGGCCGATCTCGGCTGGAGCGTGCGGCACGAGGCGCCACCGGAAGTCGCCGCCCCCGCGGTCGTCCGCATGGCGAAGGACCGTTCGGCACACGTGCCGCTGACCTTCGTCCACGGCCGAGCCACCGCCCGCCGCCTGCGCTTCGGCCTCGCGCTCCCGGGAAGTTTCGTGGAACTGCAGGAGACCGCGCCCGTCGACCTCCCCGCGGGAGCGCCGCGCGCCCGCGTCGACTGGCCCTGCCGGCCGACCCGGCGAGGGCGTTTCGCCGGACTGCTGGCCTGCAGCGAGACGGTCTCCGTCATGGGTTTCTGGTGCCTGCGCCGCCGCGCCGCGCTGGCGTGCGAGCTACGGGTCTACCCCAACCTCTTCACCGAACGCCGCGCCCTCGCCGCGCTCTTCCTCGACCGCGGGCAGGTCGGCGCGAAGCTCCAGCGCACCGTCGGCCGCGGACGCGAGTTCGAGAAACTGCGCGAGTACCAGGCCGGCGACGGTTTCGACGAGATCCACTGGAAGGCCACCGCCAAACGCGGCCGCCCGATCACGAAGGTCTTCCAGACCGAGCGCACGCAGGAGATCTACGTGGTGATCGACACCTCGCGGCTCTCCGCCCGGCGCCTCGAGCGCGACGACACCGAACAGACCGTGCTCGACCGCTACCTCGCCGCCGCGCTGATCCTCCTGCTCGCCGCGCAGAAGCAGGGCGACCGTTTCGGCCTGCTCGCCTACGACGACCGCGTGCGAACGTTTCTCCGCGCCGGCAACGGCGCCGGCCACTACGGCGCCTGTCGCGAGGCGCTCCACACCCTCCAGCCCGGCGAAGGCACGCCCGACATGGCGGAGATCGTCCGCCACCTTCGCACCGCGCTCCGGCGCCGCGCGCTCCTGTTCTTCCTCACCGATCTCTCCGACCCGGTTCTCGCCGAGGACTTCGTGCAACAGGTCCGCCTGCTCGCCCGCCAGCACCTCGTGCTCGTCAACCAACTGCGCGCGCCCGATGTCGCGCCGCTCTTCGCCGCCCCGGTCGGCGACGCCGCCGCGATCGCCCAACACCTCGCCGGCCACGCCCGCTGGGAGGAGGCTCGCACGCTCGCCCGCAAGCTGCGCCCGCTCGGGGTCGACGCCCACCTGCTCGAGGACGAGACCCTCGCCGCCGAGCTGGTCACCCAGTACCTCCAGGTGAAACGCCGCCAGACCCTCTAGCCCATGATCGTCAACCTCGAGCGTTTCGTGCAGGAGGAGCGCCCCAAGTGGGAGCGGCTCGACACGTTGCTGCGCCTGCGCGCCCGCGACCCGTGGCGGCCGCTGCCGCTCGCCGAGGCGCGCGAGCTCGAACGCCTCTACCAGCGCGCCTCCGCCGACCTCGCGCGCCTCGCGACCTTCGCCGCGGAGCCCGAGGCGCGCCGTTACCTCGAGAACCTTGTCGCCCGCGCCTACGCGGAAGTCCACGGCGCCGAGGCCGAGGTGCGCCGCGTTCGGCCGTGGCACTGGTTTGTGGTTACGTTGCCGCAGACGTTCCGCCGCCGGCTGGGCGCGTTCCGATTCGCCGCCCTGCTGCTGCTGGTCGGCTGCATCTTCGGCATGGGCGCCGTCGCGCTCGATCCGCAGGCCAAGTCGGTGCTCATGCCCTTCGCACACCTTCAGCAGCACCCGAGCGAGCGCGTCGCGGCCGAGGAGCGCGGCGACAATCTCGGGAAGCTCGGCGAGCACAAGGGGTCGTTCGCCGGCACCTTGATGGTGCACAACACCCGCGTCTCGCTGCTCTCCATGGCGTTGGGGCTCACCTGGGGCACGGGCACGGTCGCGATCGTCTTCTCCAACGGCGTGATGCTCGGCGCGGTCGCGATCGACTACATCATGGCCGGCGAGACGGTGTTTCTCCTCGGCTGGTTGCTGCCGCACGGCGTGATCGAACTGCCGGCGGTGCTGGTCGGCAGCCAGGGCGGCTTCGTGCTCGCCGGAGCGTTGATCGGACGCGGCCAGCGCCGCCGCCTGCGCGAACGCCTGCGGTCCGTCGCGCCCGATGTCGTCACACTCTGCCTCGGCGCGGCGCTGCTGCTGGTGTGGGCGGGCCTCGTCGAGGCGTTCCTCTCGCAGTACCACGCGCCGGTGCTGCCCTATTCGGCCAAGATCGCGTTCGGCTGCGTCGAGGGCGTCGCGCTCTGGTGGTGGCTGGCCCGCTCGGGCCGTTCCGCGGGAGAAGGGCCCGCCGCCCCACGATGAGCACCGGCCGCCTGCACGAACTCCGCCTGCGCACGCCCGAAGGTGTCGCGTTCACGCTCCGGCTCGCCAGCCCCGCGCTGCGCCTGGTCGCGCTCCTCGTCGACACCTTCGTGATCCTCGCGGCGTGGAGCACCGTCTCCGTGCTCTTCACCCTGCTCGGCGTGCTCGACCCCGACCTCGCCCGGGCGGCCGCGATCGTGGGCTACTTCGTCTTCTCGCAGGGCTGCCGCATCGCGATGGAGTGGCGCTGGCGCGGACAGACGATCGGCAAGCGCCTGCTGCAGCTGCGGGTCGTCGACGAGCGCGGCCTGCCGCTCTCGTTCGCCCAGGTGACGCTGCGCAACCTCCTCCGGTTCATCGACGCCCTGCCCGTGGCCTACGGCGTGGCCGGGGTCGCCGCCCTGCTCAACCGCCGCGCCCAGCGCCTCGGCGACCTCGCCGCCGGCACCCTCGTGATCTGGGAGCCCGCCGAGCCCGTGCCCGACCTCGCCGCCCTGCGCGGCGAGCGTTTCAACTCGCTGCGCGCGCACCCGGCCGCCGTCGCGCGTCTCCGCCAGTCGATCACGCCGGCCGAGGCTCGCGTGGCCTGGCAGGCGCTTGCGCGCCGCGACACGCTCGACGCCGACGCGCGTCTCGCGCTTTTCGCGGAGCTCGCGGCGGAATTCCGCGGCCGCACCATGGTGCCCGAGGAACTGCACGACGGCCTCTCCGACGAACAGTTCGTCCGCAATGTCATCGACGTGCTCTACTTCACCCGCAGCGCCGCGCCGGCCTCCGGTGGCTGAGCAGCAGCCCCGCGGCGTCCTTCACTGCCGGCCGAAAAACGCCTTCGTCTCCGGCTTGAGCCAGTAGAGCAGCATCGGAATGCAGGCCGGCAGGAAACAGGCGCTCGTCATCCCGAGGCAGATGACGACCAGGTCGTAGGTCCACACCCACGGCCGCGGGCGCACCAGCAGCGGCACGAGGCACGCCACGAACAACGCTCCGCCGACCAGCAGCAAAACCGCCCCCAAGATGCGCGCCTCCAGCGCGGACATCTCCGGCTTCGCCGGATTCGCAACCAGGAGAAAGACCGAGAACGCGATGCAGGCCAGATACAGCAAGCAGAGGAAGGCCGTGTATGCCTTGAACCAACCGATCACCGCCGGTCGGATCGCCGGCGCGGGATAAGGAGGAGGCGTTGTCACGGGAAAGTGGAAGGCGAACGCGGCTTCGGCAGCGAGGTCCGGCGTCGTGCCCAAGGCAACCCTCGCCGCCTCGCCCGCCCTCAGCCCTTCAGGCTGCCCTTGGTGCTGGGCACCTTGCCGGCGTGGCGGGGATCGATCTGGCAGCAGACGTCGAGCGCGCGGCCCAGGCCCTTGAAGAGCGCCTCGGCGATGTGGTGCGGCTCCTCGCCGTACTCGATCGTCGCGTGCACGTTGGCCCCGATCGCGTTGGTGAACGACCGGAAGAACTCCTTCACGAGGATCAGGTTGAAGTCGCGGATGAACGGATGCGCGCACTCGGCCTTGTACACGAGCACGGCGCGACCGCTCAGGTCGACGACCACGCGCGCGAGCGTCTCGTCCATCGGGAGCAGGAAGAAGCCGTAGCGGCGGATGCCGGCCTTGTCGCCGAGCGCCTCGGCGAACGCCTGCCCGAGCACGATGCCCACGTCCTCGACCGTGTGGTGGTAGTCGACCTCGATGTCGCCCTTGGCGCGCACCTGCAGGTCGAAGGAACCGTGGCGCGCGAAGAGGGTGAGCATGTGATCGAAGAACGGGATGCCGGTCTCGATCTTCGACTCGCCCGTGCCGTCGACGGTGAGCGTCAGCTCGATGTCGGTTTCGCGGGTGCGGCGCTGGACGGTGGCGGTGCGTTTCGTAGCCATGTGTCGATGGTATTGAGGAGGATGTTCATCTCCTCGTCGGTGCCGATGCTGATTCGCGCGAAATTGCGGGTCAAGGGGTGACTCGGGAAGCAGCGCACGAGGATCTTGTTGGCGCAGAGGAAATCGTAGAACGCCTTCGCGACCTCGGGCCCGGTGCGGCCGGCGGCGTCGCGCGGCTCGGCGAACACGAAGTTGGTCTGCGTCGGATAGACGAACCACCCGCGCCGCTCGGTGAGCTCGCTGCGGAAGCGGTCGCGCGTGGCGCGAATCTTCGCCACGAGTCCGTCGTAATACGCGACATCCTCGAAGGCAGCCAGCGCGGCGGTCTGCGCGAGGCGCGAGACGTTGTAGCTGTCGCGCACGCGGTCGAGCAGGTCGATCACCTCGGGATGCGCGAGGGCGTAGCCGATGCGTTGGCCGGCAAGGCAATACGCCTTCGAGAACGAGCGCGTGACGCAGAGATTCGGGTACTCGCGCACCCAGCCGGCGATGGTGGAGTCGGCGAAGAGCGCGTAGGTCTCGTCGGCCACGACGAGCCCGCGGAAGCCCTGGATCACGGCGCGCAACTCCTCCTCGGCGAAGCCGACGCCGGTTGGGGCGTTGGGCGTCGTGAGAAACAGGATCGGCGCGTCGGACTGCACGATGGCATCGACCGGCAGGCGCATCTCGCGGGTGAACGCCGCCTCCTGCACGGGCGCGCCTTCGATGCCGATGAGCACGGGGTAAAGCGAATAGCTCGGCACCGTCCACGCGCCGGCGACCGCGGGACCGCAGAACACGCGCACGAGGAGGTTGAGGATGTCGTCGCCGCCGTTGCCGATGCAGACGTTTTCCGGCGCCAGCCCGTGTCGCTTCGCCACCGCGGCGCGCAACGGCGCGCTGGTCGGATTCGGGTAGAGGCGCAGCGAGGCCCCATCGGCGCCGATCTCGCGGCGCAGCGCCTCGACCACGCGCGGGCTGGGCGGGTAGGCGTTTTCGTTGGTGTTGAGCTTGATCCAGCCCGGTTCCTGCGGTTGCAGCCCGGGCACGTAGGCGTGGAGGGCGCGGATGTGCGCCCGGGCGCGTTGGACGATGGGATTGGCGGACATTCCGCCCGAGACAAACGGCACATTTCCGCTCCGGCAACGGGCAAGTGGGGCACTTCGAGACGCGTCCCCTCGCCCACCCAGCCCCCGCGTTGCGCGGTGAATGCCTCCTGCCGAAAGGCATCACCAAATCGGCAGAGAGAGTCCCAACACCGCGTGCCCCGATCAGCCCTCGAGGTTGGAGGCCAGTTGGCCGGCATCCAGCCACCATGTGGCCTTGAGGCCCCCTTGCACACGACCGATCCAGCCTGTGTACTCGTCGAGCGAAGCCGCGTCCGGAATCGTCACGAAATGCCCGGGCCCGTCCGCTCCGACAAGGCCGAAGGGCTCGCGGTCCGGGGCCGCGAGCACCACGGCGGCCACCGGAGCGGACGCCGTCGCCGCCACGGAGACCGCCGGATCGAGCAAGGGCAAGGGGCGTGCGTTCTGCTCCACCAGCCCGAGCACCCAGCGGTTGGCCCGCGGCAACGGAGTGACCGTCCCCGGAGGCAGGTCGCGCATGCCCCGCACCCACGAACGGGGCAGCAGGAAGAACACGTTCCCACGGCGGATACAGAGCGCCACCGCCCGGGGTTTGAAGCCCGACCCAAGCGGCGCGGCGACCGAAGATTCCAAGGAGTTCATGATGAGACTGCCACCAGGCGTTCGAATTCGGCCATCCACGCGGCGATGTCCCCGGCCGCCGAGGCGGCCCCCTCCGCCGGCGCCCCGGGAAAGAACTGGTAACGCTCGCCCGGCAGCGAGAAGAGTCGCTGTAGCGCCGCGTGAGGATCGGCGATCTCGCCACAGTGCACCGCCACGATGCGGCCGGAGTCGAACGAGACCGAACCAGTGTTTCGCCCGGACGTCTCGAGCAACAGCTCGCCCGACTTGCCGGTCAGCCACAGCACCTGAAGCAACTCCAGCAACACCCGCGGCGTGCACGGCCCGCTCAACCCTCCGGCGGTCGGCCGCGCGGCCACCGTCGTCTCCGGCTTGATCGCGGCGGCGCGAGACCGCATCCTCTCGGCCTCCCCGGCCCAGCCAAGCTGCCCGTAGTGGGCGGCCAAATCCAGATAGCCCTCGGCGTTGGGGGCTTCGTCCAGCTGCTGCTCCAGTTCGCGAAGCTGCCAGAGCTGGTCCACATCCTCCCTCGAGTCTTTCATCGCCTGGTCGAACTGGGCCCGACGGACGGGAGGGAAGAGCCGTTCGGGCTCGAGGTCCGGCACCGGGTGGCCGGCCCAAAGCCGGGCCCGGGGCAGCGCCCCATCGGCGGTCATGAAGAGCTTCGGCGACAACGGCCAGCTCGGCGTGTTCGGGGGAATGACCCCACGGAACCGGTCGCAGACCAGCCCCACCGGCTGGTTCCACAGGCTCGAGAACACCACCACGTTGTCCGGGGCGAGCGCGGCACCACCGGACACGCCGATCAATTCCGCCAGATTGAGCAACGGATGCGGCCGCGCACCTTCCAGTGCCACGCCACTCCACCAGGAAGGCACCGTCGGCCCGGGCACAGCCACCCGCAGCTGCCGGCTCAGGGCGACCCGCCGCACGCCGTCGAGCGGCAGGGAGAAATCACGGCCGCCGGCGCACAGCCAGAGCCAGCCGGTCAGGGGTCTTTCGTTGGCGATCATGGCGATAGTGGAGGTTTGGATGCAGTCACCGGGACCCGGCCCGCCTCCGCCACGGGAAGGACCGGCGAGACGTGCCCGGCTTCACGCACCGCGCGCGGCAAGCGATCGATGATGCTCGTGGACTCGCCGTGGGCCCAGGCGGCCCCACCGGCTCGGTGGATCGCGGTGGCTCCGGCTGGGGCCGAAGTCACCACCCCATCCGCATTCAAAGCCGTGCGATGTCCGCCCGGAGCGACCGAGAACGTTTCCGCCTGCGGACGATCACCGGGCACCGTCTCGACCTTCGGGCGGATTGAGCGGACGACCCGCACGCGGGGCGATCGCGCCGCCGGATCTGGAGTTGAGCGGACAGCGGTCATGCCGATTCACGCCGCGACGGCGGCGCGTTCCATCTGTTGGGTGACGGCGCTCACCAGTCGCTCGCGCGAGATCGGTTTGATCAGGTAGTCGGCCGCCCCGAGCTGGACGGCGCGGTCGCGGTGCTTCGCCGCATCGCGCGAGGTGAGGATGATGATCGGGATGCCGGCCAGTTCGGGCTGCCGGTGCATCTCGGCGATGAGCTCGAAGCCGTTGACCCGCGGCATCTCCAAGTCGGAGACGACGAGCGCGTAGGAATTCGTCCGCAGCTTCTCCAACGCATCGCTACCGTCGGCCGCCGTGTCCACGGTGAGGCCCGCCTGGGTGAGGTAACCGGAGGCGATGTGCCGGATGATGAGCGAGTCGTCCACGACCAGCACCGTGCGGGAACGCGACACGGGCGCGGACTCCTCCGATGGCGGGGCAGGGACCGGGACCGGCTGCTCCGCGGACCCGGCCGGGGCGAGCAGCCTGGGCACATCGAGGATGAAGATCACCCGGCCGTCGCCCGCCAGCGTCGCGCCCGAGAAGAAGGGATGGTGACCGAGGAGCGGACCGAGCGGCTTCACCACGATGTCCAGCTTGCTCTGTATCCGGTCCACTACCAGCGCGGTCCGGCGTTCGGCGACGGTCAGGACGATGGCGGTGGCGGACTGGGCCGCACCGGGCAACGCGAGCCGCGCATGGAGTCGCACCGCGGGCACCGACTGGCGCTGGTCGAGCATGAGCATCTCGACTCCCCCGGCGCGCGAGAACGCCGAAGCGGGCGCAGGCACGACGCGCTCGACGAAATTGATCGGCAGCGCGTAGCTACGCTCCCCGCACTGCACGAACATCACCTGGTTGATCGCGAGGGTGACCGGCAGGGTGAAACGGAAGGTACATCCCTTCCCGCGGCGACTGGAGACCGTCACCGAGCCGCCGAGGCTGGTGAGCTCCTGCCGCACCACATCGAGACCCATGCCTCGGCCGGATACGTCGGTCGTGACGGCGGAGGTGGAGAATCCGGGCTGGAAGATCAGCTCGGTCAGCTGCGCCTCGTCGGGTTCGCTGCCGTGGCCGAGCAACCCCCGCGCCCGGGCCACGCGTACGATCTCATCGCGACGCAACCCGCCCCCGTCGTCCGTGAACTCCAGGATGAGGCGGCCCGCCTCGGTGTGGCAGCGCACCACCAACCGTCCCACGGCCGGCTTGCCGGCGGCGGTCCGCTCGGCGGCGGGCTCGATGCCGTGGGCCACCGCATTGCGCACGACATGCAGCAGCGGATGGAACAGCTGGTCGCTGATGCATTTGTCCACGCGGTTGTCGGCGCCCTCGGCGATAAAGTCGACGTTCTTGCCCACGGAGCTGCAGGCGTCGCGCACCGCGCGCCGGAGCCGCCGCATGAGCTGCTCCAGCGGCACCATGCGGGTGTGGGCGAGATTCTCCTGCAGCTGGCGGGTGATGTGCGTGAACTGGACCGCCTCCTCGGAGAAGGAACCGAAGTGTCCGTCGATCTGGGTGACGATCTCCTCGGTGTCGGCCGCGATCTCGACCAGCGAGCGCGCCAGGATGTTGAAGTCGTCGTAGCGGTCCAACTCCAGCTCGGAGAAGCCGTCAGCCGGAATCGGGCCCAAGGACTGACGCCGCTGGGAAAACTCGTAGTTGGTGTTGAAGTCGCCCACGACATGCAGCAGGCGCTCGCGTGCGCGCACCAGCTCGGCCTGCAACGAGGTGACCTGCTGGAGCTTCCGGTTGAGCCGGTGGCGGTTGATGAGCAGATCGCCCACCAGGTTCATGAGCTTGTCGAGATGTGCGGCCTCGACGCGGATAGTCGCCTGCTCGGGCCGGTTGTCGCTCGCCGCCGGAGCCGCCTCGTCCTCCGCCGCCGGATCGGCCGAGGGCGCCACGGTCGCCGGCGTGTCCGCGGGAACAGCCGACGCCTCCGGCGCGGCCGCCGGATCGATCGCGGTCAGCGACGCCCGCACCGTGTTGATACGTCCGATGAGCTCCTCCGCGGTTCCCCGCCACAGCGGACGGGCCGTCTCGCCGCTGGCGAGGTCGGCGCGAAGGCGGTCGATCAGGCCGAGCACGAGCGCGGACAACGCCGCGGGAGCCGCCTGGGCCCGCCCCTCGACCACCTCCTCCAGCAGGTCTTCCAATCGGTGCAGCACCGTGCCGAACGGCCGCAGACCGACCGAGTACGCAGCGCCTTTCACCGAGTGGGCCAGCCGATAGACATTCGACAGATCGGCACCCCGCCCCCCGCTCTTTTCCCAGGCAAGGATCGACTGCTCCATCGATTCGAAGGCGTCGCGGGCTTCATGCGTGAAGGCCTCGACGACCTCCGGCAGCACCGGTTCCTCCTCTTCGGCGGAGTCCGGAACCGCAGTCCCGGAGGGCGCAACCGCCGCCGCGGGGAGCGAGCGCGGCGTGCCCCCGTCCAGGCCGGCGAGGAACTCCCCGGTATCCACCGATTCACACTCCATCGCAGGCGGCACGGACGCGGGGGGGGGCCGGGGCGCGGGCGCCGCCGCCTCCTCCATGGCGACCGTGAGCAAAGGCTGCAGGCTGTACCACGCCTGGTCCAGCGAGGGATCGTTTTCCGGCCGCAGGAGCTGCGGCCCGTGGGTGAGCCAGGCGTGCGCGAGCGCCGCCAACTCCCGCTCGGCCACCGGGCTGGCGATGAGCTGATCGAGGCGTTGCTGGAGGAAGATCGCCGCGCCCGCGAGCAACGCGAAACCCGCGGCGGACGCCCGCTGCTCAAGCTCGCTGGCGCAGGCCCGCGCCTCCCGCAGGGCGGCCGACTCGGAACGGCCCGCCGGCAGTTGCTCGCCCAGGCGTTGCACGAGCAGGACGAGTTGGTCGGAAGAGGTGGCATTCATGGCAGGCGACGGCGATAGAGGATAGTTTCGGCGAAAGGAACGGGCTCGAACCACTCGCGTAGGTGGAAGGCGGACTCACAGGGGCCGAGGAACAACCATCCGCCCGGCGCGAGCGCCGCCCATATCTGGAAGAGGACCGTCTGGGTCGACTCCGTGCTGAAGTAGATCAGGACGTTGCGGCAGAAAACCGCGTCGAGCCCCACCAGCGGCAGCGGCTGCATGAGGTTGTGCTGGAGGAAGCGTACGCGCCCTGCGATCTCGGGGCGCACGTGGAAGCCGTCATCCTGCCGGATGAAGCCGCGCTCCCGCTGGGCCGGGGAAAGCTCGCGCAGGCTGGAGAGCGCGTAGATCCCGGCGCGCGCGACGGCGAGCACCCGCGCCGAGAGATCCACTCCCACGATCTCGACGGAGGGCGCGGCCGCATCACCCAGGGCTTCGGTCGCGACGATCGCCATCGTGTAGGCCTCCTCCCCGGTGGAGCAGCCCAACGAGGCCAGCCGCAGGGGCCGTCCGCGGCGCGCCAGCGCCGGGAGCACCTGCCGACCCAACGCTTCGAAGTGCGGCGGGATGCGGCCGCACACCGTGTCGTGGTTCAGCAGATCCTCCACGAGCAGCTGGAGTTCGCCCCGCCTGGGCTCCGCGGCCTCCAGTTCGTCCCAGTACTCCTCGTACGAGCGCCCACCCCGCCGCCGCGTCAACGCGGCAACCAGATCGGGCATGGCGGCCGGCCGCGGGGTGTAACCACAGCGCTTCGCCACCAACGCCCGGGCCCGCTCGGCGAAGAGCGCCTCCGCGGGCGTGGACCGTACGGTTTCGATCTGGGGAGCGAGACTCATCGTCGGGATGCGGCGCCGGATCAGACCTTGAACTTGGCGGTGCGGCCGAGGAGTTCGTTCGCCAACGTGGCGAGCGACTCGGTCGCGCGCTTGGTCTTCGCGGCGCCGGTCTGCGCCTGCTGGGCGATCGAGGATACGGTCTGCATGGCGACCACCACGCCGTTGGCGCCGCGCACCTGCTGCTTGGCGGCCAGGGAGATCTCGTTGATGAGCTCGGCCGACTGCACCGAAGCCTGGCTGATGTGCGCGAGCGAAGTGCCCGCGGTGGCCACGATCTTGGAGCCGTCCTCCACCTGGGAGGTCTGCAGCTCCATGGCGGTGACGGACTCGTTGGTCTCGGCCTGGATCGAGGCGACAAGCTTCTCGATCTCCTGCGTGGCGGCGGCGGCCCGCTCGGCCAGCTTGCGGACTTCCTCGGCGACGACGGTGAAGCCGCGGCCATGCTCGCCAGCACGGGCCGCCTCGATGGCGGCGTTGAGCGCCAGCATGTCCGTCTGCGCGGAGATGTGGTTGATGGTATTGACGATCGTGCTGATCTCCATCGAGCGCTCGCCCAGGCGCTTGATCTTGCGGGCGCTGGCCTGCACATTCTCGCGAATACGCTCCATGCCGGTGATGACGTCGCTGACGGCCTTGGCCCCGTCCTCGGCGGCGCGCTTGGCCCGGCTGGCCGCCTCGTTGGCGGCGCCGGCATTGGAGGAGACGGACTCGGTGTTGGCCGCCATCTCCTGCACGGCGGAGCTGGTGTTGACGATCTCGACGTTCTGCGTGTTGGCGCCGTTGGCCAGCTGCTCGGCCGCAGCCTGGATCTCGAGGGCCGAGGCGCTCACCGTCTTGGCGGACTCCTGCACGCTTTGGATCAGGGTGCCGACGTTCTCGAACATGAGGTTCACGGCGTCGCTCACGTTGCCCAGCGCGCCATCGGTGACAGGGGCGCGCACGGTGAGATCACCGTCGGAGGCGCTGGCCGTGACCTGCAGCAAGGTCTGGATGCCCTCCTGCAGCTTCTTGTAGTCGTCGGTGTCCTCCTTGGCCTTGATGCGGGCCGCGATCATCGAGTTGAACGCGTCGCCGAGCATGCCGATCTCGTCGTCGGTGCGCACCTCCACGCGGGCGGAGTTGTCGCCGGCGGCGATCCGCTTGGCGGTGGCGGTGAGCACCGTCAGGGGGCGCGTGATGCCGAGGGCCATCTGGCGGCTGATGAAATACGCGGCGAAAGCGAGAGCGACGGCCACGCCGACGGTCCACCAGAGCAGTTGGGTCAGGGTGCTTAGCGCCGCTCGTTGCGTGAGGCGGAACTCGTCGAAATAGGCACTGGCGCCGAGGACCCAGTCCCACGGCTCGTAGTAGGTCACGGCGGCGAACTTCTCGCGGGCCGAGGTGGCCCCGGCGTCGACCCAGAGGTAGTCGACCCGCTCCGAGCGGCCTTCCTTGGCGGCCAAGCCGGCCCGGATGATGTTCTGCACCATGAACTCGCCTTTTGCATCCTTCGTTTCCCAGATGTCTTCGCCGTCGCGCTTGCCGTTCTGGGAAACGATGTAGCGACCGCGCTGATTGCCCTGGGTGCCCAGGACGAAGACATAGCCGGTCTCGCCCAGCTTCACCTTGAGGATGCTCTCGCGCACCGCCTTCGTGGCCGCGGTCATGTTCTTGCCCAGAAACAGCATGCCGAGGACCCGCTGCCGCGCCGCATCCCATATCGGATGATACACCGTTTCGTGATAGACGCCCACCACCGCGGCGCGACCGCGGAAGACCTCGCCCGCGAGCACCCGCGCCACGACGGCGTTCGCGGTTCCGTCGGCATTCTTCGCCGGGATGGCGGTGCCGATCGCACGCACGCCGTCGGCGGTGACGATCGTGGTGGCCACGCGCATCATGTCCCCCGCGTCGTTCATCCTCTGGAACAGCGTGACCTCCGAGTCGGTGAGATGCTTGAGCTCGTCGACGATCGGGGTGGGGACCGAGACATTGGTGTTTTGCCCAATCCATTGCCCCCCGATGGCGAATTTGGGCAGATCCACCTTCACCTTCTGCTGCGTGCCGGCGAACTCCACCGACCACGGCACCTCCTCGGACTGGAGCGAGACGGCGCCCTGCCGTTGCAGGAGTTCGTTGGCGATGGTCAGGCTGTGATCAAGCTCCCGGGCAGTCTGCGCCTGGGCGGCGGCGCAG
This sequence comes from Verrucomicrobiota bacterium, assembly GCA_023446735.1. Lineage (GTDB taxonomy): Bacteria > Verrucomicrobiota > Verrucomicrobiia > Opitutales > Opitutaceae > CAJCBL01. The sequence continues at coordinate 17,901 of JAEXPQ010000176.1, read as the reverse complement.
GTGTCGCGGATGGTCTGGATGAGCTTGTCGGCGCTCTCGAAGGCCTGGGTGTCGAGATAGCCGCCTAGGACGGGGGCCATCCGATTCTTCTGCACGACGACGATCACCGTCAGAACGACCACGGTGAGCAGCACCATGCTGAAACTGAGGAGGGTGATCTTCTGGCTGACCTTGAGGGTCTTCTCGCGGAAGCCGTCCCCCCCGGCGACAGACGGGGAAGCGGAACGCTGCTGTATGTTTGTTTTCATATGACAATCCTTGGCTGGCGGCGAATGGAGAAAGAGTGGGACGGGCGCTCCGCACGGCGCCACCGGGGCCGGCCGCGAGGGGCGCCGGTGGACGGGCGGAGCGGGAGTCTCAGGTCGGCACGGTGGCGAAACGGAGCCGCTCGATGATGGCTCCGATCAACGCTGGACCATCGAGGACCGTGACCAACTGGTGTTTCGGATCGACGCACAGATGGGCCATCCAGGGCCGCTGCAACGACAACGGGTGAGGCAGCAGATCGGACGGCGAGAGCGACACGACGCCCAGCACCCGATCGAAAGCCAGGGCGCAGACCGCGTCGCGTTCCTGCAGGAGCGCGAGCGCCGTCGGCGCCGTCTCCGTGGCCCCGACCGCCAGGAGCGAATCCGGGCGCACCACCGGCACGATCTCGCCCCGCAGCTGGAACGAGCCGAGAAGCTCCGGCGGAGCCAGCGGCACCGGCTCCAGCTCGGGCAGGGGCAACACCTCGCGGACGGAGGATACCGGCAGGGAGAAACGCTGCCCGGCGCGCTGCGCGATCAGATGCACCACCAGGCCCGAGGAGGAGTCCTTCATGGGAAGACGGCTCAGCCGATGTGCTTGCGGATGATGTCGACGAGCGCCTTGGTCTCGAACGGCTTCATCACGTAGTCGTTGGCCCCCTGCCGCAGGCCCCAGAACCGGTCGGTTTCCTGGGTCTTGGAGGTGACGAGGACGATCGGCGTGTTCGCCGTCTCGGGCTGCTTGCGCAGCTTCCGGCACACCTGGAAGCCGTCGACATTGGGCATGACGACATCCAGCAGGATCAAAGCCGGTTTCTCGCTGGCGGCGAGGCGGAGGGCTTCGTCTCCGTTGGTGGCGACAATCGCGACGTGTCCGGCACCGGACACCGCGGATTGGATGAGCGCCACTTGGGTGGCGGAGTCGTCGGCGATCAGGACTTTCGACATTGTATTCATAGGCTGAATGGTTCGGAGCGGTGGATCGAAGGAAGGCGGTTCAGTCCGGGGTCGCGGCGGTCGCCAGCGGCGCGGCCGTGACGCGCAGCAAGCCCAGACGGAGCAACCGATAGGTGGCGGCGCAGGTGCAGTAGAGCTCCAGCCCGGCGGCGGTGGCGATGGCCTGCAGGGAGCGCTGGCCGTCGACCAGCCCCAGCACGGCGCTCTCCGCGGCGGAAAGCTCGAGCCCGGGGCCCTGGCCGGCGGCGGCCGGCACCACCGAGTACACCGTCTCAACCGAGCCGGTGGTGTTCTCGATTTCGAGCCAGTCGTCCACCAGCCGGAGCACCGAGAGCACGAACTGGCGCATATCCAGGCTGAACGGAAACTGCCGTGCGGCCTCGGGCAGCGTGTTGCGGGCAACGAAGCTGTATCGCGCATTCGGGGCGACGAGGGCGCGCCGGACGGCGCCGCTCCCCTGGTGGCGCAGCAGCGCATCCAAGATTCCGGGATCCGGCATGAGGCCAAGACGGCACAGGGTGATGAAGAAAGGGACCCCCTCCCGCTGCTGGAGGCCAACCGCAGTGGAGACCGCCTCCGGCGGGACCGAGCGGAAGTTGTAGGCGGCGCCGGCACAATAGGCGCGGGGGTTGGTCGAGCCGACCATCACCACCCGCCCCTGCGAGATCGAAACGGTGACCGTCTCCTCTTCCAGCTCCAGGGTGAGCACGCCGGTGGCGCCCGTACGCCCGAGGTACAGCAACGTCGTGTCCAGCGAGACCCAGTCATTCGTCCCGGAGATCTGGGGCTGGACGGATTCGCTCAATGGCCCGGTCGCGGCGGTGATCTCGGCGAGCAGGTCGGTGCGCAGGAAGAACGGCAGGTAGAACGTCTCGGCTGGCAGCGGCCCACGCCGCCGCTCGAGATCCGGAATCATCTTGGCGATGCTGCGGAACCGCCCGTTGAGCAAGGCGCGCAACGACAGTCCCCGGGCGCTGGGTCCATCCGGGCGGACGACGCCGGCCGCCGCAGCCTGGCCCGGAACGACCGCCGCAGCCCGGGGCTTCGGTTCGGGAGCCGAAGCCGTGAAGACGAGATCGCGCGTGTCGCCGCCTCGAGCCATCCGCTTGGCCAAGAGATGTTCGATGACGGACCTCAGCACCTTCGCCTGAAACGGCTTGGTGAGGTAATCGCGGACATTGCGGCTGTCGGCGTAGAGCTGGCGGATCGCCGCGCCGTTGGTGCTGATCAGCAGGATGGGAATGTCCGCGGTGGCCGGATCGTCGAGCAGCTGCCGGCAAAGTTCCGTGCTCGGGAGATCCGGCAGAACGAAGTCGAGCAGGATCAGGTCGGGCTTGGCGGTGCGGGCCAGCTCGAGCCCGGTCGTCCCCCGGTCCGCCAACAACACCTCGTGTCCGGCGGTCTGCAGGATCGACTCGACCATCTTGCGGATGGTCAGGCTGTCATCGATTGAGAGGATACGCGGCACGTTCGGAGCCCCGTGCAGGTTAGGTCTGGGCTCCGCGGAGCAGAGACACGATGGAGGGAACGATTGGCATCGGCCTGTAGTATCGGGCTACGGACGCGGTTTCCTCATCAGGAAGATCCGCCGTCCGCGCTGCGTTAATCCTTAGGCCGACGGGGAGAGAACCCGACGCCGGTGGATGAGGAGAAGACCCGACCCCGCCGTTCGCGAACGCCGCCGCCCATCGCGGCCCCACCGGCAACGCGAAGCCCGGCGGCGAAGGAGGGCCCCGGTCGGTCGCCCATGCGCGTGCGTGGCCCCATCCGGCCACGGACGAAGCGACACCGAGTCCGCCGCCGCTCCTCAACCGCGCCGACCGCCGCCACCCCCGCACGAGTCAGCCCGGGAGCAACGCTCCCGCGGGCTTGCGCCCGGGACCCGCGGCGACTTACAGGGCGACATACCCCTCGCGGATGGCGTACTTCGTGAGCCCCGCCACGGTGTTGATCTGCAGCTTGGTCATGAGGTTCAGCCGATGCGTATCGACCGTCTTCGGACTCACCTTCTGCGCGAACGCGATCTCCTTGGTCGTGAGCCCGTTCGCGATCTGCCTGAGCGTCTCGAGCTCGCGCGGAGAAAGCAGGTCGCCCCCTTCCATGCGCTGGCGCTGGTGGTCGCGAACAATGACCGTCGACGCCCCCGGCGACAGATAGATCTGCCCAACCGACACCGCTTCCACCGCCGTGACCAGCTCCTCGCTGGAACAGCTCTTCAAAACGTAGCCGGCGGCTCCCGCCTCGAGCGCTCCGGTGATCTTCCGCCCATCGTCATGCGCGGTCAGGATCATGATCCTGGCCGTCGGGAAGTTCGTGTGGAGCCGACGCGCGAGCGCGAGACCACCCTCCCCGGGCAGCTCCAGGTCCATCACGATCAGATCCGGCTCGAGCCGGGCCACCGCGTCCCACGCGCTCTCGCCGTCGCCGAACTCGCCGACGATCTCGAAACGGGCGGAATGCCAGCCGAGACACTCCCGCAGCCCCGCGCGCAGCAGCGGATGCCCGTCGACTAGCACAATCTTCACTCGCTCGGGGTGGATGGCTTTCATGCTGGAACTGGATGACCGGGCAGGCGGAAACGGCATCGATGATGCAGCACAAGACATGGCCCTCCCCGCCAGGCCCATACGTCTAGGCGTAACGGCCCGCGGGACAAGTGCACAAAACAACCCGGGCGCCGCGCGCCGATTCGAGCTTTCCCACCGCCCGCCGCGCCCCGATTCTCCGGCGATCCCACCGATGGACTTCGCCGCCCACCTTCAACAACTCCGCCACGAGGCCGAACAGGCGCTCGACCGCTTCGTGCCCGCAGCGCCGACACGCCCCGCGCGCCTCCACTCCGCCATGCGCTACAGCCTGGAGGCCGGCGGCAAACGCATCCGGCCCGTGCTCGTGCTCGCCGCGGCCGAACTCTTCGGTCAGCGCACCGACGCCGTCGCGGCGGCCGCCGCCATCGAGTGCGTGCACACCTATTCGCTGATCCACGACGACCTGCCGGCGCTCGACAACGACGACCTGCGCCGCGGCCGCCCGACCTGCCACAAGGCCTTCGACGAGCCCACTGCCATCCTCGCCGGCGACGCCCTGCTCACCCACGCCTTCGCTCTCCTCGCCACCCACTACGCCGACCGCCCCGCGCTCGCCACCGCGCTCGTGCGCGAACTCGGCCAGGCCGCCGGCAGCACCGAGCTCATCGGCGGCCAGATGGAAGATATCGAGGGCGAGCGCATCACGGCCACCCGCGACCAAGTCGAGTTCATCCACAACGGCAAGACCGCCGCGATGATCGCCTGCAGCCTCGCGCTCGGTGGCCTGGTCGGCGGCGCCGACGAAACCCAGCTCGCCACGCTCCGCCGCCTTGGCCGCGCCGTCGGGCTCGCGTTCCAGACGATCGACGACGTGCTCGATACCACCGCGACCTCGGCCGAACTCGGCAAGACCGCCGGCAAGGATGCCCAGTCGCAGAAGGCTACGATGGTCCGCGTGCTCGGCCTCGACGGCGCCCGCGCCCGCGCCGCCGCCTACACCGCGGAAGCGCTCGCCGAGCTGTCCAAGCTTCCCGGCGACACCGCATTCCTCCGCGCCCTCGTCGAGTCGCTGTTGCACCGGGGCAACTGAGGGGACGCCACGCCTCCGGCCGTCCCGCGCGCCGCGGAGCGCCTCAGCATGTGCAGCCGCAATCCACCTTCGCTCCGGCCTCCACGTTGCGCTGCAGAACCTTCAGGTTGTCGCGAACAGCCCACCCCTCGCGGAGCCAGAAGCGCTCGCCCGCGACGTTGTCGGCGAGGAGGAAGATGTTGCACTTCTCGATCTCGCGCGCCGCCAGCCCGGCGAAACAATGGGCCAACAACGCCCTCGCGATCCCCTGCCGACGGCGCTCGCGGTCGACCGCGAGGTGGTGCAGGTAGCCGCGCCGGCCGTCGTCGCCGCACAGGACCGCGCCGAGCAACCGGCCGTCACCGGCGGTCGCGACCGCGCTCAACCCCGGGTTGCGTTCGAGAAACGCGACCAACCGCTCCGGCCGGTCCGAGTCGCCCAACCCCATCCCTTCCGTCACCCGCCAAAGCGCCAACGCCGCCGGAATGTCGGCGAATGTCATCGGGCGGACCGTGTAGCACGCGCAGCTCATGCCTCTCACAACGGAGCAAAGGGATCGCGCTTTCAACCCCTCATGCGCCCCGCGCGCGCCGCGCCGTTCCTCCTTTTGGGACTGGCGACATCCGGTCCCGCGCGGGATTCTCCCGCACCTGATGTTCAATCCATCATGAATCCCGCCATTCCCGCCCTGATTTTCCCGGCCATCTCGCTGTTGTTTCTGGCGTACACGAACCGTTTCCTCGGCCTGACCGCCGTCGCACGCAAGATGCTCGCCGAGCACCTCGCCTCGCCGCAGCCACACTGGGAGACGCAGCTCATCAACATTCGACGGCGTCTTCATCTGATCCGCCAGATGCAGATGCTCGGCCTGGCGTCGATCATCCTCGCGGCTCTCTCCATGGGAGCCCTCGTCAACAGTTTCGAGCGTCTCGGGCAGGGCATCTTCGTCTGCTCACTCGGCTGCTTCATCGGCTCGATGGGCATCTGCGTCCACGAGATCAAGCTCTCGATCGACGCCATCGAGGTGGAGTTCAAGCGCGCCAAAGTCCCCGGCGTCTGAGCGGCTACCGGCCCGCTCCCGGTCGAGCGGAGCCGGGGCCGGCTCCGTCGCGGCCGCCGCCTTCAGGCCCGGCGCATCTCGCCGATCGCCTCACCCAAGCGCCGGATACCTTCCTCGATCTTCGCCTCGTCGGAGTTGGAGAAGTTGAGCCGCAGGTGCCGGTCGTCCGGCTCGACGAAGAACGCCGATCCCGGCACGAACGCCACCTTGCGCGTGATCGCCACCTTGAAGAGCTCCATCACCGAGCAGCCTTCCGGCAACCGCGCCCAGAGGAACATCCCGCCGTCCGGCTCGCTGCACCACACCTCGGCCGGGAAATGCCGCTTGATCGCCGCCACCATCGCATCGCGCTGCCGGCCGTAGAGGTCGCGCACGAGCGCGATGTGCTTGTCGAGGTCGTGGTCGAGCAGGTGCTGGTGCACCACGCGCTGCGAGAAATAGTTCGAGTGCAGGTCCACGCCCTGTTTCGCCGTAACCATCAAATCCATCAACTGGCGCGGCGCCACGATCCAGCCCAGCCGCAGCCCTGGCGCCACGATCTTCGAGAACGAACCGAGCATCACGCTGCCCGGGCAGTGCGCGCGCAGCGCCGGCAGCGGCTCTCCGCGGAAACGCAGCTCGCCGTACGGGTCGTCCTCCACCAGCACCACCGGACGTTCCGCGCAGAGCCGCCCCACGGCCGCCCGCTTCGCCGCCGAGTACGACAGGCCCGACGGATTCTGGAAGTTCGGCACCGTGTAGAAGATCTTCGGCTTCCGGTCGTCGAGCGCCGCGCGCAGCTCGTCGATGTTCGGGCCATCATCCTCGAGTGTCACCGATGCGAACTTCGGCTCGTACGCCGAGAACGACTGGATCGCCCCGAGGTACGCCGGCCGCTCGAGCAGCACCGTGTCGCCCGCGTCGATGAGCACCTTGCCGAGCAGGTCGAGCCCCTGCTGCGAGCCGTTGGTGATGAGGATCTCGTCCGGGTCGACCGCGAGCCCGCGCTTCTCCGTGTAGCGCCGCGCGATGAACTCACGCAGCGGGCGGTAACCCTCCGTCGTCGAATACTGGAGCGCCGCCGTGCCCGCCTCGCGCAGGACCTTCGCGGCCGACTCCGCCACGTCCGCCACCGGGAACGTGCTCGGGTTGGGCAGGCCGCCCGCGAACGAGATGATCGACGGATCCTCGGTGACCTTGAGGATCTCGCGGATGACCGAACGCTGCAGACGCTGCGTGCGACGGGAGAAGAGGGAAGAAAGGGAGGAGCCGGCGGTGGTCATTTCCAGAAAGTGAACGGCACAACATCCCGCCCGCCCCAGCCCCCGTCGAGGCGAAATCCCGGCGCGCACCGCCGCGCCCCCGCCCTCTTCCTTGCCCTCCCGCCCGCGCGCCGGCAAACCTGCGCCATGCCTGCGCTCCAGTTCATCCCGCCGCCCAAATCGATCCGCTACACCCGCGGCGCCTTCCCGCTCTCCCACGCCAAACGCCTCGTCCTGCCCGAGCACTCCGGCCCGGCCACCGATGCCCTCGCGCAGCGCATCGTCGACGAGATCGGTACCCACACCGCCGCCCCGGCCTTCCTCTCCCCCGGCGAAGGCGCCATCGAGTGCACCCTCGGCGCCGACGGCCCGGCCCAGAGCTACACGCTCACCATCTCGACCAAGGGCATTGCCCTCGTCGGCGCCGATGCTGCCGGCGTCTTCTACGGCCTCCAGACGTTGCTCCAGATCGTCCGCCAATGCAGCGCCGAGTTGCCGGCATTGAAAATCACCGACGCGCCCGACTACCCCGTCCGCGGTTTCTACCACGACCTCACCCGCGGCAAGGTCCCCACCCGCGCCACCCTCTTCGCCCTCGTCGAGAAGATGGCCGTCGCGAAGCTCAATCAGCTCCAGCTCTACGTGGAGCACACCTTCGCGTTCAAAAACCACCCCGACATCTGGGCCGGCTCCGACCCGCTCACCGCCGACGACATCATCGCCCTCGACGAGCACTGCGCCCGCCACCACATCGAGCTCGTCCCCTCCCTCAGCACCTTCGGCCACTTCTACACCGCGCTCGTCGCCCCGCGGAAACAGCATCTCAACGAGTACGACCTCGACGGCTCCGCGCTCCCCTTCTCCTGGTGGGATCGAATGGGCCACTACACGCTCGACTGCCGCCACGCCGACTCCTTCGCGCTCGTCGCCGAGATGATCCGCGAGCTGCGCCCGCTCTTCCGCTCGAAGCACTTCAACCTCTGCTGCGACGAGACCTTCGACCTCGGCAAGGGCCGCAACGCCACCTTCGCCCAGAAACACGGCGTCGGCCGCCTCTACGTCGACTTCCTCAAGAAGCTCTGCGGCGTCGTCCGCGCCGAGGGCGCCGTCCCCATGTTCTGGGGCGACATCGTCGGCAACCACCCCGAGCTCGTGCGCGAGGTCCCCGCCGACTCCATCGCGCTCGACTGGGACTACTCCGCCGATCTCCACGACACCAAGAGCGCGCTCTTCAAGAAGGCCGGCCGCGCGTTCTACGTCTGCCCCGGTTGCTGCGGCTGGGACCGCTGGGTGAACGATCTCGACACCGCCACCGCCAACATCCTCGGCTTCGCGCAACGCGGCCGCCGCACCGGCGCCGCCGGCTTCCTCAACACCGACTGGGGCGACCGCGGCCACATCAACTTCCTCGGCAACAGCCACCACGGTCTGCTCCTCGGCGCCGCCGCGTCGTGGAACACCAAAGCCACGACCGCCGCCGCGTTCGACGCCGCCTTCAACACCCTCGAGGTCGGCGATGCCTCCCAGACCTACGCCCAGCTCCTGCGCGAGATCGGCTCCGCCGCCGTCGTCCCGTGGAAGCAGCTCGTGCTTTGGTTCGACCCCACGCCGCACCGCCCCTCCGACTGGTGGGACGCCGCCACCGGCCTTCCCATCGGCATCCTGAATCTGGATCCCGCCGCCGCCTTCGCCGCCCACGACAAGATCGAGAAGCTCCGCGCCCAACTCGCGAAGGTCGCCGCCGCCGCGCAGCCGCAGGATCCGCTCGCATTGCGCGAGGCGCTCGTCGGCGCCCGCGGCCAGGCGCTCATGCAGGCGCTCGGCGGCCTGCTCGTCTGTTTTGCGAAGAAGCGCAAGGCTCCACGCGGCATCGACGCCACCGCCATCGCCAACGACCTGCGCCGTTTCGAGGCCGACGTCTCCACTCTCTGGCACGCGCGCAACCGTCCCTCGGAGTATTTCCGCGTCCGCACCGCCTTGCTCGAACTCGCCCGCCGCCTCGACCGCGCCGCCCTCGGCCTGCCGTGGCTGCGCACGCCGCGCGAACTGCCGACCCGGTAGTCGCGCGCCGTCAGCGCCCCACGCACTCCCACTGCGGCCACGCCTTGCGCACATAGGCGCTGGCCTCGGCGAGCAACGCCGCGACCAGCGGGGCCGGTTCGCCCAGCCACAACGCCGCGATCTCGAGCGGTTCGAAACCCTCCAGCGGCAGCACGCGCACGCCGGGATGCTTCGTCACCTCCGGCAGGGCGACGTTGAGCCCGACGCCCGCGCCGCTCGCGACCAGCTCGGTGATCGATTCCAGCGAGCTGGCCTCGATCGCCGTCGGCCAGCGCACGCCGCGCTTGAGCAGTCCCTTGCGGAAACGGCGCACCGCGCTCTCGCTCTCCGGCAGCGCGATCAACGACTCGGTGACCTTGCGCTGCCGCCACAGCTCGTCGGCAGATTTCAGCGACGACTTCTTCGGCACCTGCAGCACCAGCGGCACCCGCAGCAGCGGCAGCGAACGCACCCGCCGCGCCGGTTTCCGGTCGAGCGGCGTGACCGCCAGGTCGATCGCGCGCTCGACGAGCCAAGTTTCCATCTCCGCCTGGAAGCCCGAGCGCAACGTCAGCCGCAGCTTCGGCTCCGCGCGGCGCATCCGCTCCAGCACCGCGGGCAGGTGGAAGCGCAACGCCAGTTCCGCCGCCCCGATCCGCAGCGCCGGTACCGCGGCCTCGCGCAGGCGTGCCTCGACCACCGGCAGCTCACCGAAGAACGGCTCGACAAACGCGAACAGCTCCGCGCCGGCCGCGGTGAGCTTGAACGGACTGCGCTCGAACAGGCGGACCCCGAGGTCGCGCTCGAGTTGCGCCATCTGCCCGCTCACGGCCGGCTGCTGGATGCCGTAGGGAATGCGTTTCACCGCGCGGCTGATCCCGCCGGCCCGGGCCACATGGTAGAACAACTCGAGGTGATGGACGTTGAGCACGGCGCCGAACCTGCCGCGCCCGCGCGCCCGGCGCAACCCCGCGACCACGCCAACGTCCGCGCCGCGCCGCCCCATCACGCCGGCCGATGCCGCGCATCGGTTTTATCGAATAACGCCTCGGCCCCCCGTGGCGGTAGACTTTGGGCACGCCACTCCTCCGCCCATGCGCACCTCCTCCCTCTCCTCGATCAACGCACCGTCGGCCCTCCGTCCCGCCGCGCTGCGGCCCACGCCCCCCTGCCACCCGCGCGACGACGTCCCCGCCACCGACCAACCTTCCGCCGGCCCGCCGCTGCCCCGCGTACTCATCGCCGCGGTGCTGACGGGACTGCTGCCGGCCCTGCTCTTCCTCCTGCCGCCCCTCCGGCAGAGCAACGCCTACCACGCGTTCGCGGATACACGACCCTGGCTCGGGCTGCCCAACGCGCTCGACGTCCTCACCAACCTGCCGTTCCTCCTCGCCGGGCTCCTCGGTCTGCGCGAGGCGCTCCGGCAACCAGCCGCGCCCACGCGCCCGGCGTGGGTCGCCTTTTTCGCCGGGGTGACACTGGTCGCGTTCGGGTCGGGCTGGTACCATCTCGCGCCGTCGAACGCCTCGCTGGTCTGGGACCGCCTTCCTATGACCATCGCGTTCACGAGCCTGTTCGCCGCCGTTCTCGGCGAAACAATCACCCCGCGCGCCGGGCGCCGCGCGCTGCTGCCCGCGATCCTCTTCGGCGTGTGGAGCGTCTTCTGGTGGCAACGCCACGACGACCTGCGTCCCTACTTCGCCGTGCAACTCCTCGCGCTCGTGGGCGTGCCCACGCTGCTCACGCTCTTCCGCCGGCGCGGCGAACACCGCAACTGGCTCGTCGCCGGCCTCGGCTGCTACGCCCTCGCGTTCGCCGCCGAGCACTCCGACCGGGTCCTCTTCGGCCTCACCGGCGGCGCCTTCAGCGGCCACTCGCTCAAGCACGGCCTCGCCGCCCTCGCCTGCGCCTGCGTCGCCGCGATGCTCCGCGCCCGACGCCTTGCACCCGGCGCGCACTTCGGATGAACTCCGCGCGCTTCGCGCCCCCGCGACACCCGCTTCCTTCGCCCACGGACACCGGCCACCGATCACCGTTCACCGCCCACCGTATGCTCTCCCGCCTCTACCCACTGCGCGGCCTGCCCCGCCAGGGCCAGCTCTGGTCCTGGATCTCCTTCGACGTCGCGAACCAGTCGTTCACGCTCATCATCAACACGCTGTTGTTCTCGATCTTCTTCCAGCAGGTGGTGATCCGGGACCCCGCGCGCGACGATCTGCTCTGGGCGCTCACCTACGCGACGAGCATGATGCTGGTCGTGATCGCCTCGCCCATCGCGGGCGCCATCGCCGACGAGCGCGCCTGGAAGAAGGCCTCCTTGCTGGTGACCGGCCTACTCTGCGCGGCGTTCACCTGCGGGTTGGCCTGCATCGGGCCCGGCCAGTTCTGGCTGGCGGTCCTGCTCTACATCCCGGCCAACTTCCTGTTCTCCATCGGCGAAAACTTCCTCGCCTCCTTCCTGCCCGAGCTCTCGACGCGGGAGAACTTCGGCCGCGTCTCCGGCTTCTCGTGGGCCTGTTCCTACTCCGCGGCACTGCTGCTGCTCGTCCTGACCGCCGGAGGCATGCTCACGTTCGGCTGGAAATCACCCGAGTCCTGGCGCCCGGTCTTCGTCTTCGCCGGCGGGTGGTTCTTCGCCTTCGCGATCCCGACGTTGCTCTTCCTGCGGGAGCGCCCGGCCGCCGCGAACCGGCCGCGTGCGCCGCTGCTCACCGCCGGCTTCCGCCGCCTCGCGGACTCGCTCGGCCATGTGCGACGTTTCCGCGACATCGCCCTGCTCTTCGCCGCCTCGCTCTTCTACGGCACGGGCATGTCGGTCATCATCATGTTCGCCTCGATCCTCGCCAAGGAGTTCGGCTTCGACGACGTGCAACTGGTCCTCTTCGTCGCCGTGATCACGTTGTCCGGAATTCTGGGCACGCTCGTCCCGACGCTCTGGCAGGACCGTCTCGGCCACAAGCGCACCACCCTGCTGCTCCTCGGTGTCTGGATCGCCACCACCGCCGGCTTCGCCGCCTTCGCTTGGGCGCGCAGCCGAGCCGCCGTTCCCGCGGACTTCCCCACCTGGCCGCTCTGGCTGGTCGGCAACCTCATCGGCTTCGGCCTCGGCTCGCTCGGCTCCGCCAACCGCGCCTTCGTGGGCTTCCTCACCCCAGCCACGCGCAGCGCCGAGTTCTTCGGGCTTTGGGGCCTGGTCTTCAAACTCGCCGCCGTCTTCACCATCCCCTTCGGCTTCGCCAAGGACGCCTGGGGCACACCCACCGCGCTGCTCGTGCTCCTCGGCTTCCTCGCCGTGGGCGGCCTCCTCACGCTTCTCGTCGACGAACACCGGGGCCTTGCCGCCGCCCGCGCCGAGGACGAACGCCTCGGCACAAACGCCACCGAGGCAGGGGCCAACAGCGCCTAGTGCTCGACCACGCCCGACCCGCCCGACACCGCAACCCACCGGCTACCGTCCACAGTCCACCGTCCACCGATGCTCACTCTCCTTCGCCTCCTCCTGCGGCTGCTCTACCGGTTCCGCGCCTACAACACCGGGGTCCTGAACACGCCCGGCCCGGTCCTGCTGCTGCCCAACCACGTGTCATGGTTCGACTGGCTCTTCCTCGGCGTGTGCCTCGAGGGCGACTGGCGCTTCGTCACCTCCTCGACCACCGCGCAGGCCTCGGTCTTCCACCGCTGGATCATGACCGGCCGGCGCACCTTCCCGGTGGATCCGCTCTCTCCCTACGCCGCCAAGCACATGGCCGAGTACCTCAAGACCGGCGGCCGGCTCGTGCTCTTCCCGGAGGGGCGCATTTCCCTCACCGGCTCGTTGATGAAGCTCTTCGACGGCACCGGATTCCTCCTCCACCACTCCAAGGCAAAGGTGATCACCGCCTACCTCCGCGGCGCCCACCGCCTGCCCTGGTCGCGCAACCCGGACCGCAAGCGCTGGTTTCCGCGGGTGTCCGTACATTTCAGCGACGCCCTTACCCCGCCCGCCGTCGAGCATCTGCCCACCGCCGCCGCGCGCGACCGGCTCACCGACTGGGTGCTCGAGCGCATGCGCCACCAGCGCTTCGCCACCGAGCACGCCCTCGGCCCGCGCACGATCCCCGACGCCCTCCGCGAGACCGCGCGCCTCGCGGGCAACAAGCCGATCTTGGGCGACATCAACGGCACCCTCTCCTACCGCCGCCTCTTCGTCGGCGCCGCGCTCCTCGCCCGCCAGTGGCGCGTCCTCCTCGCACCCGACGCCGAGCGCGTGGGCGTGCTGCTGCCCAACGTCAACGCCGCCCCGGTCACCCTGCTCTCGCTCTGGTCGCTCGGGAAGACGCCCGCGCTGCTCAACTATTCCACCGGCCCCGCGATCATGCTCACCTGCGCGCAGCTCGCCGGCTTGAAGCAGATCATCACCTCGCGCGCCTTCATCGAGAAGGCGAAGCTCAAGCTCGACGTGCTCACCGCCGCCGGCCTCGAGCTGATCTACCTCGAGGACGTCCGCCCCCGCATCGGCGTCGTCGCCAAGCTCGCCGCGCTCGCGGGCCTGATCCGCCTGCCGTCACCGACCTTCACCGACGACGATCCCACCGCCGTCGTGCTCTTCACCAGCGGTTCCGAGGGCGTGCCGAAGGGCGTGGAGCTGACCCACGCCAACCTGCTGGCCAACGTCCGGCAGCTCCTCACCGTGAGCGACCTCACCGACGACGACCGCATGTTCTGCGCGTTGCCGCTCTTCCACAGCTTCGGCGTGACCGCGGGGTTCCTCCTGCCACTCCTGCGCGGCTTCCGCACCTTCCTCTACCCGTCGCCCCTGCACTACCGGATCGTGCCGACCGCCGTGTACATGCAGCGCAGCACCCTGCTGGTCGCGACCAACACGTTCCTCAACCTCTACGCCCGCCGCGCGCACCCGTACGACTTCCGCTTCCTGCGCTACCTCTTCGCCGGCGCCGAGAAGGTGCAGGAGGCCACGGCCGCGCTCTACGCCCAACGCTTCGGTGTCCGGATTCTGGAGTGCTACGGCGCCACCGAATGCAGCCCCGGCATCGGCGTGAACGTGCCGCTCGCCCCGAAGGCCGGCACGGCCGGCAAGCTCATCCCCGGCATGGAGGCTCGCCTCGAGCCGGTCGAGGGCGTGCCCGAGGGCGGCCGTCTCTTCGTGCGCGGCCCCAACGTGATGAAGGGCTACCTCAACCCCGAGCCCAACGCCAAGTTCCGCGCGCTCGACGGCTGGTACGACACCGGCGACATCTGCACGATCGATGCCGACAACTTCATCCGCATCCAGGGCCGCCTGAAACGTTTCGCCAAGATCAGCGGCGAGATGGTCAGCCTCGGCGCCGTGGAGGACGCGCTCGCCGGCGCCTTCCCGCAGTTCGGCCTCCGTTGCGCCGTGGCCATCGTCGCCCGGCCCGACGAGGACAAGGGCGAGCGCCTCCTCGCCGCCACCAACGAGCCCCGGCTCACCCTCGAAGCCGTCCGCACCGTCCTCCGCGAGAAAGGCATTCCCAATATCGCCATGCCCCGCGAGCTGAAGGTCGTGTCGCAGATTCCCAAGCTCGGCACCGGCAAGACCGACCACCGCGCGCTCGAGAAAATGATGTGAGCTCGACGCGGTGCACCGCGTCGGCAACCGGGTCGCTCTGATCGCTCGCGGCCAGCCGGAGACCGACCCTATTTTGACGTCTTCCCGGCCGGAGCTTCGCCGGCAGGTTTGCTTTCGAGGCGGCCGAGGACGCGGAGCAGGCCGTCGAGGATCGTAAGGGGGTGCGGCGGGCAACCGGGGATGAACAGGTCGATGGGAACGACGGAGTTGGCGCCCTGACACGTCTCTTCGTGGCCGACGAACGGCCCGCCGGAGATCGCGCACGCGCCCACGGCGATGGCGATCTTGGGACCGGGCACGGCGTCCCACGTCTTCTTCAGCGCGAGCTCCATGCCCTTCGACACCGGGCCGGTGATGAGCACACCGTCGGCATGCCGCGGCGACGCCACGAACTGGATGCCGAAACGCGAGAGGTCCCAGCCGATGGTGCCGAGCACGTTGGTGTCGGCCTCGCAGGCGTTGCAGCCGCCCGCGCTCACCTGCCGCAGCCGCAGCGAGCGCCCGAGCAGCTTGCGCAACTTGTCGTCGAGGGCCGCGGCGAGCCGCAACTCCTCCTGCCCTGGCGCGCCCAACACAAGATCGTCGCGCCGCCGCACCGCCATCCGGTGGTCGCGGGTCTGGACGATCGCGTGCGCCGGGCACGCCGCCACGCACTCCGCGCAGAACAGGCAACGCCCGAGATCCAAACTCACTCCCTTGTGGGCTGCGCCCTCCGAGGCCTTCCCCCCCTCCAAAGCCTTGGCGGCGGAGGGAGCGAAGGAGGGCCGCGTAATCGCCTCCGTCGGGCACACGGGCAGGCACGCCGTGCAGCCGTCGGCGCACTTCGCGGCGTCGACGCGCAACGCCCCACCGTGCCGGTCCGGCAATGCCGGTGCCGGCCCGTCCGGGTACGCCATCGTCTCGCAGCCGCGCTTCAACCGGTGGGTGATGGTATCAAGGACGAACATGGCGGTGGAGTTTCCGGAATATTACAGAAGGTAACGAAGAGAACGAAGGACCGATCCTGTTTCTTGCGCACGAGGCTCAGTCGTGTTCGCGATCCTCAAGCCGAACGGCAATTCGCAGCTTCAAGGCCGATGAGTTTTGGACCACCAACCGGATCGTACCGTTTTCAGGATGAAATGTCGTACCGGCCCCGAAGGTCGTCGCCACATACTCTGCCGGGTGATCCTCCGAACTGAGTCGGATCTCACTTCGTCCATCTTTCCGCTCCTCGGCCGAAAGTGCCGCCCCGCAGTCTGTGATCAGACTGATCGACGCGGGTTCTGCGCTCACCAGCGACAATCGGCGAACCTCTCCTGGCTGGAATGAATCCTCGAGCAGCACCTTCCGGATCTTCACGAAGGAACTCTCATAGTAGCGGCGCGAAGAATCTCCTTCCCCGGAACAAGCGGACAGACAGCAGCCCAATGCGACAACGCCCATTCCGCAGATGAGCAGCAGGTGATTTCTGGTGACCGTATGAAAACCCATGGTGTCCGTACTCCTTCGTTCTCTTCGTTACCTTCTGTCGATTTCTGGTTCCGGCCCGTCTTCTGTCGTCTGTCGTCCGTTATCCGTCGTCCGTCCTCCGAGGCTCCGCCCCTCACAGGTCGAAGCCGCAGTAGGAGAGGTTGAAGCTCTTGTTGTTGATCGGGAAATCGGAGATCGCCTGGTTGCGCAGCGCGAGCGCCAGCCCGGTCCAGTTGTGGAACGAGGGATCGACCACCTTGTAGCGCCGGAAGCGGCCGGCCTCGTCCGTCAGCGCCACATGGCAGATCTCGCCGCGCCAGCCCTCGACCAGCGACACGGCGAGCGTGTCCGGTGCGGCCGGTGCCAGCGGTTCGCGGACGTCGCCGTCCGGCGGAGTCGCCAGTTGTTCGCGGAGGAACTGGCCCGAGCGTTGGATCTCCAGCCAGCGCACGCGCGCGCGGGCGAGCACGTCGCCGCCCGACCACACGGCCACCGGCGCCTGCGCGAAGCGGTGCCAGCCGGCGGGATGGTCGTAACGGACGTCGCGCACGAGTCCGCTGGCACGAGCCGCGGGGCCGACCAGCCCGATCGCCGCCGCCTGTTGCGGGTGCACGCAGCCGTTGTTCTCGAAGCGGGCGCGCACCGAGGCGGCGTCCCAGAGCCAGGTCGCTGCCGTCTCCGCCTCGGCCAGCGCGGCATCAAGGCGGGTGAACAAGGTCTTTGCGCGCTCGGCGTCCAGATCGTGGCGACAGCCGCCGGGGCGCACGAGGCCGCGGCCGAAGCGGTTGCCGCAGAGCAGCGCGGTGAGGTTGAGGAAGTCGCCGCGGATCTTCCCGCACGCCGCCGAGGTGGGCAGGAACGCCACGTCGTTGGCCAGCGCTCCGAGGTCGCCAGTGTGGTTGGCCAACCGCTCCAGCTCGAGGGCGAGGGCACGGAGCCATTGAGCGCGCAGGGGAGCCTCGCCACCGGCCAGCGTCTCCAGCAAGGTGGCATGCGCGGTGGCGTGGCCGATCGTGGTGTCGCCCGCGAGCGTTTCCATCTGGGAGAACGTCGCGCGGTGCGGGCCGCCGGCCAGCGCACGCTCGATGCCGCGGTGCTGGTAGCCGAGCGCGATCTCGAGGTGGATCACCTCCTCGCCGGCGCATTGGAAACGGAAGTGGCCAGGCTCGATGATGCCCGCGTGCACCGGGCCGACCGCGACCTCGTGGATCTCGGCGCCGTCGACACGGAAGAACTCGCCCACGGCCGGCGCGTTGCCGGCGGTGCGCCGCACGGGCTTGAGCCACGGGTGGCCCTCGGGCTCGATGCCAAATTGCTCCCAGACCTCGCGCTCGAAGAGGTGCGCCTGGTGATTGCGCGGCGTAAGCGCGGGATACTTCCCCGAGAACGGGAGACTGCGCCCGACGGCGAGCGTGTTCTCGGCATCGTAGGCGACCACCGCGACGAGGCGGAGCGCCCCCGACCCGGCCCCGGGCTCCGCCACGCCGAACCACGCGCAAAGCCGGCCGCCGCGTTCGAGCGCCGCGGCGACCACGGTGACGAACTCCGGCGCGGGCCACTCCGGCACCTCGGACCACGGGAGCGAGGTGGCGTTGGCGAGCGGAACAAGGGTGTCGTCGGCGTTCATGGGTTGGTCTCCGTCGCAAAAACTGGCCGCGTTGGTAGGGACGTTTCTCCGAAACGTCCGCGGCGGGTTGGGTGGAAACCCCCGACCCC
>JAEXPQ010000164.1 GCA_023446735.1 Verrucomicrobiota bacterium | reverse complement strand
TTCCACTATGTCGTCGGTACCCTCACGGTGGTGTCGCCCGGTGCGCCGGAGATCGGCGGCCAGACCGATTCGAACGTGGGCACGGCCGGCGGCAGCACCAGCGTGTCGGTCGACGTCACCGGCGAGGGCCTCACCTACCAGTGGTACCGCCAAGGCGTGATGGTGCCCGGTGCGACCGGCCCGAGGCTGACCTTCACCAACTTCACGCCGGAACAGGCCGGCTTCTACGACTGCGTGGTGACCAACGCCGCGGGCAGCACGATGAGCCGACCGGTGGTGCTCGGACTGTTGCCCAAGGCCGGCGAGCGCACGGCCGGTGCGGTCACGACGCGCCCGGAGTGGCAGGACATCCGCCACTCCAACGGACAAACCTACGACCAGTTCCTGCTGACCGGTGTCGCTGGCACGTTCTCCGCCGACCTCGGGCAGATCGCCCGCCTGTCGTTCCTCGACGACAACGAGAGCATCGTGCAGGTGGAGATGTCCGGCGCCGGCGCGCTCACGGTGGTGCTCGATCCGGCCACCGCCAGCGGTCCGATGGCGCCCGCACTCTACAACCAAGCCGGTATCGAGTACATGAAGGGCCGGGCGACGATCATGCTCGCCGGGGCCGACGAGACGACACACTTCACGATCTACTCGGTGGGCACTGCGACCAACCCCGGCGTGACCCGCGCGGACGCGACGTACTTTGGCTGGGCAGACATTGCGGCCGCCGGGATCGTGTCCACCAACGGCAAGCTCGGCGGGATCCACCAAGGCAATGTGTTCTACAACGCCGCGGTGGGGCAGACCGGCCTCTATGCGCCGACGGTGCAGACGTTGATCGGCCAGCCGGCGGTGGTCCACGACATCGCCGCCTCTGGCCACGCGGTGCCGTACCTGCAGTTCGGCCCCGGCGGCAACGCCACGGTCAAGATCGCCGGCGGTTCGCTCGCGCAACCCAACGGCGACGCACTCACGGTCGACGGTCTGCAGCGCATCACGTTGGGCGCCGGCCAGGACTCCTGCGGCCGAGGCGCCCCCGCGCAGCCGCTCGGCACGCGGTTGATCGACCGGAACGGCAACGACGTCACCCGCTCGGTGCTCGGCGGGCCCTGAGCGGCTGAACGACTTCGTCATCCAGCTACGCGGTAAGGCGACGGCGGCCGTGTAGCTGGATCGCGGAGCGATTCAGCCGTACGGGGCGACCGTTTCGTGGGCGCCGCTGCGGAGCGGTCCGGACACGAGGTCCGACCCTACGTTCAGGGCGCCGGGGCGGACTGGTTCACGACAGTCGTGGTGACGTCTTGCCCGGAACGGACGAAAACGCCGCGGTTGGCCTGGGCGGGGAGCGCGGTGCCGTGCGAGTCCTCACCGTTTCGGTACAGGATCGTCCAGGCCGAACCCAGCTGGATCGGGCGATTGTTCGGTTGCGCCATGTCGCCGCCGGCCACGACCACCGCACCGGCGATCGTCTCGGTGCCGATCAGGCGCGGGTCGATCGTCCCGGTCACGAGCACGGGCGTCGCCTGGTCGTGGGCGGAGATGTTGTGGAGAATCACTGGGCCGCCGAAACGCACCCCGGGCGCGCTGAGGCCCGCGTCGCCGACGGTGTTCCAGTATTCGACGTTGCCCGTGCGCAGCCCGCTGAACCGTTGCGCCGTGCCGGCGATGATCACTCGCGCGATGTCGGCCAGGCCGTCGTAGGTGACGTCGCCCTTGAACAACGCCTGGTTGACGGCCGTCTTCCGGCCGACCGTGAAGACGCTCAGGTTGCTCGAGGCGTCGGCGTCCGCCACGGCGATGGTGGCGTGACCCTTCACGTAGGCGATGTTCTGGTTGTACTTGAGCGGCAAGGCGGGAGGCGTCGCCC
The DNA here is from genome assembly GCA_023446735.1 of Verrucomicrobiota bacterium. Lineage (GTDB taxonomy): Bacteria > Verrucomicrobiota > Verrucomicrobiia > Opitutales > Opitutaceae > CAJCBL01. The sequence continues at coordinate 11,532 of JAEXPQ010000164.1, read as the reverse complement.
CCGCGAGCGAGATCGTGACCGTGCCCGCGCCGGAACACTCGACCTGCACGATGTCGTCGTTGAGGTCGAGGTACGAGGCCCGGGCGATCTGGCCCGGGTCGGCGCGGATTGTGACCTGCGGACCGGTGATCAGGATTTGGTCGTAGATGTTGCCGTTGGGATGCACGACGTCGGCCATGACCTCGTGGCCGCAGCCGAGCGCCTTTGGCGGTGTTTGAGTCACCAGCACAGTCACATCGCCGGCGAGGCTCGGGCCGAAGTTATTCCGGGCGGTGACCGTGAGCTCGTAGTTCCCTTCCGCGAGGGCGGCGCCGGCGGCGACGGTGAGCTGGCCCGTGGTGGCGTTGAGCGCGAAGCGACCGGCGCCGGTTCCTCCGGTGATCTGCCATCCCGAAACCACGGCGCCATCGACGTCGATGGCCTGCACGGTGCCGACGACCGTCCCTGCGCCGGCGGAGGGCGAAGTGGCGAGCGTTTGCCGCGGCACATGTGGCGCCTGTGTGGCGGCGGGGCCGGCCGGACGGGCCGCGCTCGGGTCGCCGGTCGGGGGAGGCGCGTGATCGGTTGCGGCCCGCGGTCCGAGGAGCTCGGTCAAGATCGGCCGCAGCGCATCGGCCCACACCTGGTAGCCCTGCAACGTGGGATGGAGGTTGTCGCCGGTCATGCCCGCGAGGAGCACGCCGTTCGCGTCGGCGAGTTGGTCGTTGATGTTCAGAAAACGGACGGAACGTCCGTCGGCGAACTTCGCCAGTTCCGCGTTGATCCGGTTGATCGAGGGGATCGCGGCCGTGCCGCCGTCGTTGCGTGGGAAGATCGCCGTGAGGACGATCGTGGCCTCGGGCGCTTTCAGCCGGCAGCGCTCGAGCAGGGTTTTGAGGCCGAGCACGATGTCGGCGATCTTTGCGTCCGAGGCGGCGGTCTGGCCGACGTTGTTGGTGCCGGCGAGGATCACGATCACCTTCGGGTTCACACCGTCCAGTTCGCCGTTCTCGACTCGCCACAGGATGTTTTGGAGGCCGTCGGCGCCCCACCCGAAATCGCCGGCGTTCCAGCCGAGGAAGTTCTCGTTCCAGTTCGTGAGAAACTGCGGATAGTCGGTCGCGCCCCAACGGCGGGCGATCGAGTCGCCGAGGAAGTACAAATCGATCCCGCCGCGGCGCGCTTTCGCGAGCAGTTGCTCGTGCGCGAGCCGCGAGTTGGCGTCGGTGCGCGGCGCGGGGGTGAAGGCCTGCGGCGTGGTTGTCGAGAACCGCCACCAGTCGAGGCCGTACAGCGGCGTGCCGGTGCCGCGGAACACCAAGTAGAGGTCGTGTGCCCCGGCGGCGCCGCTCACGGCGCACTCGGTGGTCGTCCAGACTTGGGCGCCGCCGGTGGCGGGCACGGGGCAGGTCCCGATCACCGGACCATCGAGCCGGTCGAGGCGCAGCTCGATGGTGCCGCCCTCGGCTGTGCTGGAAACGCGGGCACTGAAGCTCGTGGCGCCAGTGCCTGCGCTGCCGAAGTTCAACCCGCGGACCCGCACCCAGTCGCCGGCTTGGAGATCGGCGAGGTTCATCCCGCCTTCGCTGCACGGCTCAGTCTCGACGCCGGACTGGGCGTTCATCGTCTCCGCCTCCACGCGGGCATACGGGTTCACGAGAGCGAGCTGCGGCACGCCGTCGGTGGTGTAGGCGACTCTGGTGATGGTGCCGTCCGCTGCGTGGTCGAGTCGCTCGATCGCGAGGTTGCGCCGGTAGCCGGTCGGGATGCCCGCCTGCGTGGCGACGATGCGGTTGTGGTAGGCGTGGTACCACGAGCCGCCGAGCTGGAAGGTCGCGTGATGGTTGTTGTTGTTGTTGCTCGGCGGCTGGTCGGCGACGACGCCCCGGTAGGTGAATCCCGCGGTCGGGCTGTCGCTGGTCATGTAGTCGATGCGCAGCCCGTTGCTCGGGTTCGTCGAGTAGGAGAAATAGTAGCGGCCGTCCCGCTTGTGCATCCAGGAGGCCTCGAAGAAGTACGGCACCGTCAGCGTGAGGGCCGAGCCGGAGGTTGTGACCATGTCGGGGGCGAGGCGGATCACCCGCACGTTGCTCTCCCCGTTGCCTCCGAAGTAAAGATACGCCTGGTCATCGTCGTCGATGAAGACCGCGGGATCGAAGATCCACATGTTGGTGGCGGGCAGGACGCCGGGCGTGCGGGAGTCGATGAGCACGCTGCCCCGTGCATCCGTGAAGGGGCCGGTGGGGCTTGCGCTCGAGGCGACGCCGATACTGCTGCCGCCGTTGCCGAAATAGAGGTAGAAACGGCCATTGCGGGCGATGACGGCGGGAGCCCAGGAGTTGCTGGCCCAGGGCGCGGCTGCGGGGACACGCAGGACCTCGCCGTGGTCGGTCCAGTTCTTGAGGTCGCCGCTCGACACGCAGACGAGCGACTTCATCTGGTAGCCGCCGCCGGTCGGGTTGTCGTCGTCGTTGGAGCAGTAGAGATAGACGCGCTCGCCGTGTACCAGCGCGGCCGGGTCGGCCAAATAGCGGTGGGACGCGACCGGGTAATCGGCGAGGGCGTGCCGACCACCGGTGAAGAGAAGCAACAGGGCAAGCAGCGGCTGGGGGCGGAGAAGCATGGCGGATGGTGGGGGCGGTGAGTGCGATGGGGCAAGAGGCCACACCGTCGTGCTCGGTGGACGATGACCGCAAGGGGGCGGCCGGGGCGTCAACCGGCCAATGGTCGTAGCGGGGCGGCGCAGTCGGGGTGACTGCCTTCTGGAGTGATTCGCGTTCTCGGTCTCTTGCTCGTTCCCGAAAGGCGAGGGACGAGCAGGAGCAAGAGCAGGAGGAGGACGGAGGACGGAAAGAGAACGAGTAGGAGAACGAGGACGAGGCGGGCGGGAGCTCCGGACCAACTTCCAACTTCAAAACGACCAACTCCTTCCGAGTACCGCCTCTCACCCGGCGCGGCGGGCCCAGCGGAGCTTGGCGGGAATGGCGCGGGGATTGGAACCGCATTCCGCCGGGGACGGGCGAACGATCTCTTCGGCGATCGCGGCATAGGTGCCGTCGCGTTGGCCGGCGATAAAGGCCTTCTTCACCCGTCGATCCTCGCCGGAGTGGAAGGTCAGCATGGCGACGCGCCCGCCGGGGCGCAGGCACGCGGGCAGGTGGCGCAGCAGGGTGTCGAGCGCGGAGAACTCGTCGTTCACCGCGATGCGCAGCGCCTGGAACACGCGGCGAACGGCGAGATCGGCCTCGTCCTTCTCCAGCCGGGGCAGGGCGGCGCGGACGGCGGCGGCGAGCTCGGTGGTGGTTGAGAAGTGGCGACCGGCGAGCAAGGGCGCGAGCACGGCGGCACGGGGCTCGTCGGCGTTGTCGGTGAGCAGCTGCGCGAGAGCGGCGGGCGTGAGGCCGGCGAGCAGGGCCGAGGCGGGCGCGCCGCGCTGCGGGTTCATGCGCATGTCGAGCGGCCCGGCGAACTTCACGGAAAAGCCGCGCACGGGGTCGTCGATCTGCATGGAGGAGAGCCCGAGGTCGGCGAGGATCATGTCGGCGCCGGCGACTCCGGCGGTCGCGAGGACCTTCGGCAGGCCGGCGAAGTTGCTCCCGTGGGCGGTGAAGGTTTCGGGCCCGAAGCCGAGCGCGCGCAGCCGGGCCTCGGTCTTCGGCAGCTCGACGGGGTCGGCATCCAGCCCGAGGAGACGTCCGCCGGGCAGGAGTCGGGGCAGGAGCTCGCGGCTGTGGCCGCCGTAGCCGAGCGTGCAGTCGACGGCGGTCTCGCCCGGCGCGGGGGCGAGCACTTCGAGGATCTCGGTCACCATGATGGGCCGGTGGGTGCCGGCGGCGGTCTTGCCGGAGGCGACGACCTTGGCGACGGTGTCGGCGTAGCGCGCGGGATTGTGCTCCTTGTACTTGTCCTCGAAGCGGCGGGGGTTCTTGCCGGAATAGCGCGGCCGGCGCCGGTGCGGGAGCGGCGTGGGAGCGGGCGTGGGTTCCGGCGCGGTGCCGGGCGTGGGCTCTTCGGACATCGTGTGCAGCGTGGGCCGAACTGGCGGCGCGGGCCAGCGGCAAAGGGGGTGGCGCAAGCCTCACCCGACTCCTTGCGGACGCCGAGAGTGCGTGGGGAAGGGGGCTGCCGCTCGATGGTGTCGAGAGGTTTGGGCGGATCGCGCCAGGGCGCCGAGGCGGGTTGGCATCGGCGCGCAACGAGCAGACCGCACTCTGGCGGAAGGGAGAGAACAGCAGGCTCTCCGGGGTGGGTTGATGGCGGACACCATCGAGAGGACGTTCAGCACGCTTCTTGACGAGAGCTGGAAGCTGTCTGCTCGGGTTGCATGTACTTCGGAGACGGCGCAGCGCTCGACCGGCGGGCCCCCTCCGGAGTCGGGCTTTCGCGGTATCGAACAGACCGACCATGGTGCCGGCAGGCCGTATTGGAGTTTTCGCTTGCGCGCGGGGATTTGTGGCAAAAATCTGGATCCGATCAGGCGGGCCGTGGAGCTACCTACGTCCTGCCATTGCTGAACCAGTTGATTCTCCTCATGAAAGACGATCTCCTCGCCCAGCTTGAGCAAGCCCTTCTTCGCAGTGGGTCTTCGACGAAGGAAGCGAGAAAGTTGATTCATCGCGCCGCCGGCATGGGGCCTGTCGATGGGGCGCGGTTGTTGGCCGGGAAGGGGGTGAGCTATCAGACCGCGTTTCATGTGCTCACCCGCGTCCCGGTTACCAATCGGATCGGAACTCTGCTCGTGTGGGCAGTCGCCATCTTGGTTCCGGTGCTTTCGTTGGTGAATCTCGCCTTTCTCTCAACCTCGATTTCTAACTACGAACCAGGGCATCGGATGATCCGGCTTGGATTGACCGTCTTGTGGTCGGTGCTGTTGGTCTTCCGGATCCGTTGGGCTCGTTGGTTGATGGCACTCAGTATGGGTGCTGGCGCTGTCTTGGGTGGATTGGTCATCGTGCGCGCCTTGTCCAACAGGGTCGATATCGGTACCTACGGGGTTTTCGCGGCCATCATGTTTGCGGCGTACGCGCTGTTCTCCTGGCTCCTGTTGCTGAACGAGCGAGTCGATCTGTATTTCTGCCGGAAGTAGTTCCTGCCCCGCGCCGCGGGCGCCGTTCTCGTCCGGCGAGGCCGAATCGAAAGGGTTGAGCCCGCTACGGGCTCGATCGACCGGAGCGTTGCACGGCCTTGCGCGCGACACCGACGACCTTACGTCCAGCGGCAACTCGGGCCTCCTTGGTCGGGTCTTGGACCTGCTTCCTTCCTCGTGCCCGGCTGGAACTTGGCCCCCTTGCACTCATCATTCGGGTGATCCTCGCAAGTCAGCCGGAGGGCTCACGGAGTTCTGCTCTGTGCTTTCCTCCCGACTCTCCTCTGTCTCTGTGTTCTGACCGAACTGTCGGCGCTGGATGAACCGCGCCGAGTAGGAGCGCTCCGGGGCGGCGTGTTTCCCGCTCGTCAACCGGCCCGGCGCGGCCCTTCCATGCGCGCTCCATGGTTGTCCGCGACAGGCCCGGGATGCTTCGCCTCTTCTTCGTGCTGCAAGGCTCGATCGTGCCCGCGATCGCGCCGAAGCTCGCGGTGATCGCCGTGGTCGCGACTGCGGTGGCGTGGTTCGGGGCGCGCCACCCCGGGTGCTTCGCCGGTGTGCCGCTTACGCCGTTCACGCTGCTGGGTATCTCGCTTTCCATCTTCCTCGGGTTTCGCAACAACGCCTGCTACGACCGCTGGTGGGAGGCGCGCAAACTCTGGGGGCAGCTCATCCACGAGATGCGCTCCCTCGCCCGCACCACCACCGTGCTGCTGGCGGCCGAGCCGGAGACGGTCCGGCGTACGGTGCGGCGCGCCATCGCGTTTCCCCAAGCGCTGGCCGCGCGCCTGCGCGGCGAGGACCTCGGTGCCGCAGTTCGCCCGTGGCTCTCCGCCGAAGAGGCTGGCGCGATCATGGCGCGCCGCAATCCGACCAACGCGTTGGTCGACGCCCTCGGTGCGGAGTACGCGGGCGCCCTGCGGCGCGGGTTGATCGGCGAGATGCTCTTCGCGACCTTCGAGGCGCGGTTGGCCGGCCTCGCCGGCATCCAGGCCGGCTGCGAGCGCATCCTGACGACCCCCTTGCCCTTCGCGTACTCGCTGCTGCTGCACCGCACGGCGTTCCTGTTCTGCGGCCTGCTGCCCTTCGCGCTGGCCGATGCGCTCGGCTGGGGGACGCCGTTGGCGACCGCCATCATCGCGTATGCGTTTTTCGGGCTCGATGCGCTCGGCGACGAATTGGAGGATCCCTTCGGGCTCACCCAGAACGACCTGCCGTTGCAGGCGATGGCCCGTGTGATCGAGATCGATCTGCGCGACGCCCTTGGCGAGACGGATCTTCCCGCGCCGCTCGCGCCGGTGCGGCACGTGCTGCAGTAGCCGGGGCCTTACGGGGAGGAGCCACGGCAGGCTCGGGCGTTTTTCGTTGTGCCGCCGGCGCGTTCGCCGGTTTCATCCCGGCACGATGGCCGCCGCCGAAGTCGTCAATGTCTCCCGCCACCTCTGGACGCAGGCGGCGCAGCAGCCGGCTGCGCCGGCGTTGCGCATCCCCGTGGGCCGGGCGGGCGGCGGCGCGATCCGCTACGCGGAGCTGACCTTTGCCGAACTCGCAGCGGAGGCGGATGCGTGGGCGTGGCGTTTGACCAAGGCGGGTGTGCGGCGCGGCGACCGCGTGCTCGTCCTCGTGCGGCCGGGACTGCCGCTGATCGCGGCGGTGTTCGCGCTCTTCAAGCTCGGCGCGCCGCCGATCGTGATCGACCCCGGCATGGGTCGGAAGAACTTCCTCGCGTGCGTCCAGCGCACGCAGCCCCGGGTGCTGCTCGGCATCGCCAGCGGGCAGATCGCCTCCTGGGTTTTTCGCGACGCGTTTCGGTCCGTGCTGCGCCGCCTCTGGGTGAGCGGCAACCCCGCGCACCGGCTTGCGCGCGGCCCGGTGCCCGTGTTTCCGGCGGCGGAAACGGCCGCCGACGATCTCGCCGCGATCCTCTTCACCTCGGGCTCCACGGGCGCGCCGAAGGGCGTGTGCTACGAGCACGGGATGTTCGAGGCGCAGGTGCGCCTCGTGCGGGCGACCTACGGCATCGCGCCCGGCGAGGTCGACCTCGCGGTGCTGCTGGTCTTCGCGCTCTTCAACCCCGCGCTCGGCATGGCCACCGTGGTGCCGAAGCTCGATCCCTCGCGGCCCGCGGCCGCGGATCCGGCGCACCTCGTGCAGGCGATCCGGCAGAACGCGGTGACCAACAGCTTCGGTTCGCCCGTGATCTGGACGAAGATCGCGCGCCATTGCGCGGACCGCGGGATCACGTTGCCCGGGGTGAAGCGTATCCTGATGGCGGGCGCACCGGTGCCGCCGGCGCTCTTCGCCCTGATGCGCCAAGTGTTCCCCGGTGCACAACTGCACTCGCCGTACGGCGCCACCGAGGCGCTGCCGGTGAGCAGCGTGAGCGCGGAGGAGGTGATCGGGGGACCGGTTGTCGGTGACCGGTGGCCGGTGGCCGGTGCGGAGACTGGCGACCGGAAACCGGAGACAGAAAACCGGAAACCGGAAACCGGAGAGCGGAGGACGCAGCGCGGGACTGTGAGTGCTGGAGCTGGCCGGCCTACCGCGAAGCCCGAAACCTACAACCCGAAACCCGGAACCCGGAACCCTGAACTCGCCGCGTCCGCGGCGACTGCTGCCGAGACGCTCCGCGGCAAGGGCACGTGCGTGGGCCGGACGGTGAACGAGATGTCGGCGAAGGTGATCGCGATCGTCGATGGCCCGATCGCCACGCTGGCGGAGGCGCGCGAGCTGCCCTGCGGCGAGGTTGGCGAGATCATCGTGCGTGGTCCGGTCGTGACCGAAGCGTACGATCTCCTGCCGGAGGCGACCGCCCGGGCGAAGATCCAGGAGGGCACGAGTGACTCCCCGGAGTCGGCGCCGGCCAATCCACAATCCGCATTCCGCATTCCGCAATTGGCGCCGCCCGGCGCCGCCGTCTGGCATCGCATGGGCGACGCCGGTTATCTCGACGCCGAAGGGCGGCTCTGGTTCTGCGGACGACTGGCCGAACGGGTCGAGACGCCCCATGGCGCGCTGTATCCGGATTGCGTCGAGCCGATCTTCAACCAGCACCCGCGCGTGCGCCGCACGGCATTGATCGGCTTCGGCCCGCGCGGCAAGCAGGTGGCGGCGCTGGCGATCGAGTGTTGGCCCGGGCAACGCCCGCGCGGCCATGGCGGACGACGCGAGCTGGGCCGCGAGTTGCGCGCGCTCGGCACCGCGCACGCGCACACCAACCTCGTGCGGCTCTTCTATTTCGTGGACCGGTTCCCCGTCGACGTGCGCCACAACGCCAAGATCCACCGCCTGCAGCTGGCCCGCTCGCTCGCCGGCGAACGCGGGATGGAGTTCGACAAGCGCTGAGCGCGGTGCGCGGTGCGGGCGGTTGATCTGGTGGAAACGCCGGGCGCCGATGTAACGAGAGGAGCATTGCAAACTACGGGGGTGGGCGTGTTGGCTCCGGCCGTTGCCATGAGCCACCTACCTCTGTCGGGATCCCTGCGTTGGTCCGCTCCGGTCCTCGCCTCCATCGTCCTTATCGGTTGCGCCACCCGCCCGCCACCGAAGCCCTCGTTGCTGGACCGGCCGGAGGTGATGGAGTCGATGCGCCTGATGGGCGAAATGATGATCAAGATGCGCATGCCCGGCGGAGTCCGGATCACACCGGAGGTGTTGCACCTCGTGGTCGGGATCGTGGACCACCGCCGAGCCAAGGGCGTCTGGCCAGACAGCGAGTTGCTCCCGGCGACCACGGGCGTCGAGAAATTCGGTCCCGCGGAGGATGGCGGCGAGTTCGTGATCGAGTTGCAATCGACGCCAGAGCAACCCACGGGGACAGTCAGGCGCTTGCGCGTTTTATCCGACGGCACGGTAGTCCTCGACACTGTGCAGCGGAAGGCGACCTTCCCGGCAACCTAGACGGGCGGATCGGCACCGCTGCGGAAGTCCTCCGCCCGGGGAATATTCCCGCGGGCTTTGACCGCGGGCGGTGTACGGGTATGAGCTACCCACGCGCCCGTCGCGAACTCACTGCCCATGAAACTGCGCCACGTTCTGCTCACCTTGGTTGTCGGACTCTTGTGCACCGCCCGGGTGCTCGCGTTTTCCTTCGGCGAGAAACACGTGACGGCGACGCTGGTGGCCGAGCAGACGGCGCTGGTGCCGGGCGCAACGACGACGGTCGCGTTGCGGCTGGTGCATGATGAGCACTGGCACACCTATTGGCGCAATCCGGGCGAGGCAGGGTTGGCGACGACCATCAAGTGGACTCTGCCCGCCGGCTTCTCCGCCGGATCCATCCAATGGCCCGCACCGGAGATCACCGACACCGGCGGCGTGCTTACCTACGGCTATGGCGGCGACTTGCTGCTCTTGGTCGACATCACCGTCCCCGGCGATGCGGCGGCCGGTGCGAATGTGACGTTGCGCGCCGAGGTCGACTGGCTGATGTGCAAAGAGGCCTGCATCCCCGGCGAGGCGAAGCTGTCGCTCACGTTGCCCGTGGCGACGACCGCAGCGACCGACGCCAACTGGGCGGGGAAGATCGCGGCGGCGCGCGCTGCGGTGCCGCAGGCGACCGACAAGCTCGCCGCGCACGCCTATCGCGTCGGACGCGAGCTGACGATCCGCGTCGAACCGCGGGATCCAGCGGTTCGGCGCGAGGGGGTGATGGTGGCGTATTTCGACGAGAACGGCGCGGTGGAGGCGCGGGCGCTACAACCTGCGCGCGCGGCCGGTGGCGCGCAGGAGGTCACGGTGACGCAGGCGGAATCGGCCGGTGCGCCGCGCGAGCTCACGGGCCTGCTCGTGGCGGAGTCCGGCTGGTGGCCGGGCGGGCCGAAGGCGATTGCGATCCGAATTCCGGTGACGGATGGAGCGGCGCCCGAGGCGGCCGCCGCGGGCGGCTCCGGCGCGACCGGTGTCCGGAGTGGCACCGCTGAAGGAGCGGCCCCCGGCTTCGCGGCGATCCTCGCGCTCGCGTTCGCGGGCGGGCTGATCCTGAACCTGATGCCCTGCGTGTTCCCGGTGCTGGGGATCAAGATCCTCGGTTTCGTGCAACAGGCCGGCGAGGACCGCGCGAAGGTGCGGCTGCACGGGCTCACGTTCGCGGCGGGCGTGCTGGCGTCGTTCTGGGTGCTGGCGGGAATCCTGATTGTGCTTCGCCCGGCGGACGGCGCCGCTGCGCAGGGCTGGGGCTTCCAGCTGCAGAACGCGGGCTTCGATTTCGCGCTCGCGATCGTGATGCTCGTGTTCGGGCTCAGCTTGAGCGGCGTGTTCGAGATCGGCGGCTCGCTCATCGGGGCCGGGGCCGGCTTGCAGGCGAAAAGCGGCTACGCGGGCTCGTTCTTCTCGGGTGTGCTCGCGACGGTGGTGGCGACGCCGTGCTCGGCGCCTTTCCTCGCGCCCGCGCTCGGGGCGGCGATGGTGCTGCCCCCCGCGGCGGCGCTGGCGGCCTTCACGGCGATCGCGGCCGGGTTGGCGACGCCGTACCTCGTGCTGTCGTTCGCGCCGGCATTGGTGAAGGTGTTGCCGCGGCCCGGGGCGTGGATGGAGACGTTCAAGCAGTTCATGGCGTTCCCGCTCTACGCCACGGTTGCGTTCCTGCTCTGGGTGCTGGCGGGGTTGCTCGGCGACGACCACTTCGCGTTCCTCTTTCTCCTGCTCGGGCTCGTGCTGATTGCGGCCGCGGTCTGGGTGCTGGGGCGATGGGCGGTGCCGCATCGTGCGGCGCGCACGCGCTGGACGGCGCGCCTCGTCGCGGCCGGCTTGTTCGCCGCCGGTCTTGCGCTGGGCTGGCCGCAGACGACGGCTGCTGGCACCGCGGCTGAGGGGGCGGCGGTGTTGCCGCAGCCCGATTGGCAACCGTGGTCGACCGAGGCGGTGGAGCGGTTGCGCGCCGAGGGGCGGATCATCTATGTGGACTTCACGGCGCGCTGGTGCGTGACCTGCCAGGTGAACAAGGGCGTGGTCTTCGGCTCGGCCGAGGTGCTGCGCGAGTTCCGCGACCGCAAGGTCGCCACGCTCCGCGCCGACTGGACGCGCCAGGATCCGAAGATCACGGCGGAGCTGCAGCGCTTCGGTCGCGCAGCCGTGCCGGTGAATCTCGTCTATCTGCCCGGCCGCGCCGAGCCGCTCCTGTTACCGGAGGTGCTCACGCCGGGCACTGTGCTGGAAGCGGTGCGACGGAAGGAGTGAGCCGGCGGCACCAGGTGCAGGCAGCGCGCTTGCGGTAGGGTCGCGGCTCGTCCGCGGACCGAAACGACGCGGATCGCGTTTGGCGCGATCTTTCGGCGGGGCGAATTGCGGACCGAGCGCGGAGCGGTCCGGACGCGAGGTCCGACCCTACGCGCAGGCGTGGCGGCGGGATCGGGCGTGGGCAGGGCGCCTGCGGTAGGGCCGCGGTTCGTCCGCGGACCGAAACGGCGCGGATCGCGGCGGGCCTTGTTGCATTGCGTCGCCGCCGCGGTCGGGGCGGCGGCGGCGGG
>JAEXPQ010000104.1 GCA_023446735.1 Verrucomicrobiota bacterium | reverse complement strand
CCACTTGGGCGATCGCAAGCGCCACGATTCTCCGCGTTGTCCGCCGACCGGCCGATCAAAGCTCAGAACCGACCGCCCACGCTGCACCCGAAGTAGACCGGGCTCTCTCCGTTCAGCTTCAGGTCGCGATCGATGTATTCGAAACGTTGGTCGACGACCTGACCAAGCTCCGCCCGCACGCTGAGCGCGCGGCTGAACGCGTACTCGGCCGCGAGGCCCACGCGGATCTCGCGGTACTCGAGCCAGGTGTCCGCCAGCGACGGACCGACACGTTCCGCGAGCGCGCGGGGATCGTCGGCGAGGCGATAGTCGCCGCCGTTGATCGTCGCCACCGCCCGCAGGGTGAGTTGCTCCGTCGCGCGCCAGCTCACGCCGGACTCGGGCCAGCCGACCTTGAGCTCCCACTCCGGCGCGAACTGCCACGCCACACCCGCGATCGGCAGCACCGCGATGTCCGAGCGCGCGCCGTAGCGCAGGCCGAAGCTCCAGGTGAGCTCGGGGCTCTGCACGTAGCTGGCGAGCGCCAGCACCGGCATGTCGAAGCGCGCCGTGGAAAGACTGCCGTCGGCGCCCGCGATGCGCGGTGTCGCCAGCACGAGCAGCCGCCACTTCTCGTCGAACGCGTGGGCCACGCCCAGCGGCGCCGCGAGCGATTTGAGGCTCTCCGGCAACCACGTCGTGCCCGCGAGATCCAGTTCATGCCGCGACCATTCGAGCCCGTAGAGCAGCTGCGTGCGTGCGGCGAGCGGCGCGCGGGCGCGCAGGCCGAGGCTGTAGGAATCCACGCCCACCTCGGCCGACGGACCGGCGTCGTCGAGGTCGGAACCGGCGGTGTGGCTGTAGCGCGCGGTGAGTTCGAAACCGCCCCCGCGCTCGGTCGGCTGGGCCGAGGTACCAACGGCGCCAAGTCCGAGCGAGAGCAGGAGGAGCGGGGCGACGAAACGGAGCTGAGTATTCATGAATTGAGTCTCCAGATAGTGAAGGTGAGGAAAGTGGCAAACGACACCCAGGCCAGGTACGGCGCGAGCAGCCAGGCGGCGACGCGGCTCGTGCGCGCGAAGGCGACGATGGTCGCCACGATGGCGCCCCAGAGCACGAAGATTTCGAGCAGCGCGAGGTCGATCCGGTGGAAGCCGAAGAACAGCGGGGTCCAGAGCGCGTTGAGCGCGAGCTGCGCTACGAACCAGCGGAGCGGGCGCCGTTGCGCGCCCCAGCCGCCGCGGCGCCAAACCAGCCAGGCGGCGACGCCCATGAGGATGTAGAGCGTGGTCCAGACCGGCCCGAACACCCAGCTCGGCGGGTTCCATTCCGGTTTCACCAGCGCCGCGTACCAGCCGTCTGGACGCGCCCACGCGGCCGACACCGGCGCCGCGAAACACGCGAGCAGCCAGAACACCAGCCCCGGCCAGAGCGGGCGCAACGTGCCAGGAGGATCAGTGCGAGTCATGTATACTCCAAGTATGCGGAGAGTCATCGGTGCCGGGCAACCGGCGTCGCCTGGCAAGTCGCGATAGAAGCGCGACTCATGCGCGAGTGCGACGCGTCCAAGCGGAGCAATTCCGGCGGTGGGGCGGGCTCTGGTCGCCCTCGGCGGCGCCGTAGGCGACCAGGGCCCGCCCCACCATCGGAGAGGAGCGCCAGCCGACGGAGCGCCCCGATCACGCCGCCTCGGCCGGAAGCGCCCAGCCGCGGCGCCGGGCCCACACGCCCACGGCGGCCGCCTGGCGTTGCAGCACGAACTGGGCGATGAGCGCGTCGTCGAGCAGCCCGATCTGCGGCACCGAATCCGGGATACGGTCGGCGTTGCGCATGAAGTAGAGCAGCGCGAAGGCGATCTCGCGCAGCGCCTGGGGGGTGATCGGCGCGCCGGCGGAGGTTTCGTCGAAGACCGCCGCGAGCAGTTCGAGCCGGCCACGCAGCCGTTCGGAGTCGCCGAGGGCGGCGATGCGCAGTTGGAGCGGGAGGCGCTGTTCATGCAGCATCGCGATTGCTTCGGCGTCGACGAGCGCGGCGCCTTGTTCGATGAAGCGTCCCACACCGGCGAGGCCGGCACGGCGGCTGGAGGCCAGGTGGCGTTCGAGGGCTTCGGGAAGACGGGTGAGTTCGGTGGTCATGGGTAGTTGGAGTGGAAGGGTTGAGAGAGTGGCGGATCAGACGCCTCCGGGAGCGGCAGGTTCCACCTTCCGCGGACGCAGGAGCGAGACGACGACGGAGGTCGTGAGGATGGCGACGATCACCCCGAGCGAGATCACGGTGTCGATCTTGTAGGCGGTGTGGCCAAGCAGCATCTTCACGCCCACGAAGGTGAGCACCACGCCCAAGCCGGTCTTGAGGTAGTGGAACTTGTCCATCATCCCCGCGAGGGCGAAGTAGAGGGAGCGCAGGCCGAGGATCGCGAAGACGTTCGAGGTGTAGACGATGAAGGAGTCGGTCGTGACCGCGAAGATCGCCGGGATCGAGTCGACGGCGAAGATCACGTCGGTGAATTCGACCAGCAGCAGCACGACGAAAAGCGGGGTGGCGAACAGCAAGCCGTTCTCGCGCACGAAGAAACGGTCGCCGCGGAACACCGGCGTCACCGGCATGAGGCGCTTGAAGAGCCGCACGAGCGGATTGCGCTCGGGATGGATCTCCTCGTCGCTCTTCAGCAGCATCTTGATGCCGGTGAAGATCAGGAACGCGCCGAACACGTAGATGATCCACGCAAACTTCGTGATCAGCGCCGCGCCGAGCGCGATCATCGCGAACCGCATGAGCAGCGCGCCGAGGATGCCCCAGAACAGGACCTTGTGCTGGTACTGGGCCGGCACCGCAAAGTACGAGAAGAGCAGCGCAAAGACGAAGACGTTGTCGGCACTCAACGAATACTCGATCACGTAGCCGGTGAGGAACTCGAGCGCCTTCGTGCCGCCGGCGAAGTACCAGACGCCGGCATTGAAGCACAGCGCGAGCGCGACCCAGGTCGCGGTCCACCCCAGCGCCTCCTTGAAGCCCACGGAGTGGGACTTGCGGTGGAAGACACCGAGGTCGATGGCCAGCATCGCCAGCACGAAGAGATTGAAACCGGTCCAGAGCCAGAAGGTCGTGGTCATGTATCGAGGTCGAGGCGGCAGCAGGAATCAGTTGCGCGCGCCGGCATCGCGGCCCCGCGCGGTGAGGCGCGGCGCGAGCAGGTGCTTGCGCAGGCGGCGGGCCGCGCGGTGGATCGCGCCGGCCTTGAGCTGCGCCAGGACCTTGGCGAAGGCGTTCTGCGGCGTGTGGTCCACCGCCTCCACGCGCAGGTCCGGCCCCGGGACGAGCAGATGCGCGGTCGCGCGGTAGGCCGGGCTCGCCGACGGCACATGTTCGAGGCGGATGCGCGCCTCCTCGATGCGGACCAGCGGCAGGAGACCGAGCAGGCACTCCTCGATCCAGCGATCGAGACGGGCCGAGCCGCGGAGATTGGCGTGTTGGACGATGAGCTTCATGGGAAAGGTCGGTGGACGGGTTGCGGTGGAGAGGTACGTTGACGGCGCCACAGTACCGTCGATCGGTTATTTCCACTAATA
The DNA here is from genome assembly GCA_023446735.1 of Verrucomicrobiota bacterium. Lineage (GTDB taxonomy): Bacteria > Verrucomicrobiota > Verrucomicrobiia > Opitutales > Opitutaceae > CAJCBL01. The sequence continues at coordinate 3,255 of JAEXPQ010000104.1, read as the reverse complement.
CCCATTTGCTTGCTTTCGCTTAGGATTACCCTAACCGGGAAACACCATGGAATGGCTGAACTACCACCATCTGCGCTACTTCTGGACCGTCGCGAAGGAGGGCGGGCTCCAGCAGGCCGCCGACAAGCTCCATGTCTCCCCGCCGTCGATCTCCGCCCAGATCCGCGAACTGGAGGAAACGCTCGACGTGAAACTCTTCCGCCGCAGCGGCCGGCGCAATGTCCTCACCGACGCCGGCCAGATCGCGCTGCGCCACGCCGACGAGATCTTCGGGCTCGGCAACGATCTCGTGAGCTCGCTCAAGCAGCGCCCGACCGAGCGCGCGTTGAAGCTCCACGTGGGCGTGGCCGACTCGCTGCCCAAGCTCGTCACCTACGAGATCCTGAAACCCGCGCTCGAGCTGTCCGCCGTGCACCTCGTCTGCCGCGAGGGCAAGATCGACGAGCTGCTCGCCCAGCTCGGCACGCACCGGCTCGACATCGTCCTCGCCGACGAACCGGCCTCCAGCAGCGTGAAGTTCCGCGCCTTCAACCACCGCCTCGGCGAATCCGCGGTCACGTTCTGCGCCGCGCCCTCGCTCGCCAACCGGCTGCGCCGCAACTTCCCCAAGAGCCTGCACGACGCCCCCGCGCTGCTCCCCGTCGAGAACACCCCGCTGCGCCGCGCGCTCGAGACGTGGTTCCGCGCCCGCAAGGTCTCCCCGCGCGTCGTGGCCGAGTTCGAGGATCTCGCGCTCATGAAGGTCATGGCCGCGCAGGAGCAGGGCGTGGTGCCGGTCCCGAGCGTGGTGCTGCGGGAGGCGATCGACCGCTACGGCCTGCGCGAGATCGGCGCCGCCGAGAACTGCCGCGAGGAGTTCTTCGCCATCACCGCCGAGCGCAAGATCACCCACCCCGTCGTCTCGCTCCTCACCGGCCACGCGCGGCGGTTGGTCTTCGGCTGAGGGGGCAAAGCCGCCAGTCCTCAGGCGACTCTCGCCACCGGGCATGGCTCCGGCCAGTCGCAGGCGAACTCCGCCTGCGGTAGGGTCGCCGCTTGCCGGCGGACCGCAGAGCTCCAACCGAAATCCGGCACGAGTTCTTGCCCGCCACTCCGCACCCGGCGCAGCGACCCGGACGCAAGGGTCACCCGCCTTCGGCGGCGACGGAGGAGACCAAGGTCCGACCCTGCTGCAAGCGTACTCCCCGACGCAGTTCCTTTCGCGCCCCGTCCCGCCCCCCCGCTGCGCCTGTCCGCTCGACCTACTCGCTACCTGCTACTCACTCCGCCTCCCCTCTTCGTGACATTCCGCCGCCACCCGGATTTTGTCTGGTCACGCCCGCCACGCGCCCCTAGGACCACTGGCCTTTCCACAGTGAGCACGCCCGCGATTGTCTTCGCCAACTCATCACACAACGCCGCTTCCGCGGCGCGGTTGGCGTGCGCGGGGTGCCCTTGATCCGAAATGGACGTTGCTGAAATCACGGCGAAAGCCCGGGTGCTCCTCGAGGCCCTCCCCTACATCCAAGACTTCCGCGGCGCGACCTTCGTCGTGAAATACGGCGGGAGCTTCATGGACGACCCGAACCCCGAGGTGCGCAACCGCGTGGCCTACGACATCGCGTTCCTCGCGGCCGTCGGCATCCACGTCGTCGTCGTCCACGGCGGCGGCAAGGCCATCACCAAGGCCATGGCCGAGTCCGGCCTGAAGGCCAATTTCGTCAACGGCATGCGCGTCACCGACGACGCCACCATCAAGATCGTCAAGCGCACCCTCGACGAGGTCGTGAACAAGGACGTCTGCAACGCCATCACCCTCGCCCGCGGCAAGCCGTCCGGACTTCCCGGCGACAGCGTGCTCCTTTGCGAGAAACTCACCGTCGACGACGACGGCAACACCGTCGACCTCGGCTACGTGGGCGATGTCACCGAGGTCCGCGTGAAGGTCATCAAGAAGGAACTCTCCGAGGGCCTCATCCCCGTCATCTCGCCCGTCGCCGAGGACGAGGCCGGCCACCCGTACAACATCAACGCCGACGTCGCCGCCGGCCGCGTGGCCGCCGCACTCAACGCCCGCCGCCTAGTCTACATGAGCGACGTCCCCGGCCTGCTCTCCAACCCCTCCGATCCGAGCACGCTCATCTCGACCCTGAAGGTCGGTCAGGTCGACGCGCTCAAGAAGACCGGTGTGATCGACAAGGGCATGCGCCCGAAGGTCGCCAGCGCCGTGCGCGCACTCGAGGAAGGCGTGCAACGAGTCCATTTCATCGACGGCCGCCTCCCGCACAGCCTCCTGCTCGAGATCTTCACCGACAAGGGCATCGGCACCGAGATCGTGCAGGGCTGATCGGATTGCGGATCTCGGATTGCGGAATGCGGATTGGCCCGAGCCACCTGCCCTCCACTCCCCGCAATCCTGATTTCCACATTCCAACATCACTGCCGCAGGCGGCGCCGGATTGCATTCCGCGCCGCCTGCGCCGTTTAGCGACCTTGTCACCGCGTTCCGTTTCCTGATCCTCAGTCTCCTGCTTCCGTTCTTTATGTTTCCTGCCAGTTCCAGCCACGCCGTCTCGGCAGATCTGAATTGTTAACCGAAAAGAACGCAGAGATCGCACAGACTTGGTCCACTTCCGATCTCTGAGCTCTTTGCGTTCTTTGCGGTTAAGCTCCTTCTGTCGTCCGTCTTCCGCTCTCCGTGTCCTCCTCCCCCTCTGCGCCCTCTGTGACCTGTCCGTCCGTTCCGTTTCCTGATTCCCACAGTCGCCCCTCCGCGCTCCGTCGTCCGCCCATTCCGCACTCCGCAATTCGCACTCCGCAATTCCGATGAATAGCCAGACCTTCGCTCCCGCTCCGGCCGTCACCGCCGCCGCCACCGAGGCGCACTACGACGCCTACGTGATGAAGAACTACGCCCGCGCCGCCGTGACGCTCGTGCGCGGCGAGGGCTGCCGGGTCTGGGACGATCGCGGCACCGAGTACCTCGACTTCACCTCCGGCATCGCCGTCACCGCTCTCGGCCACTCGCACCCGGCGTGGGTCAAGGCCGTGCAGACGCAGGCCGCGCAGCTCGTCCACGTCAGCAACCTCTTCCGCAACCCGCTCCAGGGCGAACTCGCGCGCAAGCTCGTACAGCAGGCCGGCCCCGGTCGGGCCTTCTTCTGCAACAGCGGCGCCGAGGCCAACGAGGCGCTCATCAAACTCTCCCGTCTCCACGGCTACAACACCACGCACGAGGAAGGGAAACGCTTCAAGGTCCTCGTCGCCAAGAACGCC
>JAEXPQ010000082.1 GCA_023446735.1 Verrucomicrobiota bacterium | reverse complement strand
CGCCATCGTCGAGGAGGTCGACTGACATGCCCGCCACCACCGAGACCGCCATTCTCCTCGACCGCATCGCCGCGCTCGAGGCCCGCCTCGCCGAGGTCGAGCGCCGCGCCGGCATCGAGCCGCCCCTCGACGAGAGCATCCCGTGGACCGTGATCGTCGCCGCCGTGGCCGCGGTCGTACGCGAGCCCTTCGCCATCCGCATGGTCGAGCTCGCGCCCGCCCCCGAGGTCAACTGGTGGGGCCTCGAGGGCCGCGTGCGCCAGTTCGCCAACCGCCCGCGGCGCTGAACCGCTTCGCATCCAACCTTCAACGTCAATCGCAACATCGACCCGCTTCATCTACCCATGAAATCCGCCGTCGCCCCTTCCTCCTCCTCCGCGGCCGCCTCCGGCCCGCTGCCGTTCGCCCTGCCCGCCGAAGCCGCCGAGCTTCTGCGCGCGTGCCCGGGCTTCATCGTGCCCAACTCCCTCGACGACCTTGTGGCGCTCGCCGTACGCGATGCCCGCGAGGGCTGGCACGAGGTTGCCTACGACACCCCCGGCAAGGGCCGGGTGGTCGAGGCGCTCGTCTGCCGCACCCGCAACGGCATCGCCGCGAACTACACCGAGCCGTACATGCGCCGCCGCGATCCCGACTGTATGGTAATCGGCGATTCGCTGCCGACCGACAAGCCGACCTACCGCGAACGTTTCGGCGGCGACTTCGCCGAGTTGCGCGAGGCCACCTTCGCCTGGTTGCGCACGCAGCGGCTGGCGGTGTTCCCGTTCGTCGCCGGCGTGGCGGGGAAGGGCACCGACGCGCTCGTCATCGCGCCCGACAACGCCGGGTTCTTCGCCCTCGGACTGGCGCTGCTCCAGGGAATGCTCGCGCCCAAGGACGTGCCCGCCGGCTTCGCGCCCAAGGCCGTGATCTACGTGGCGCCGCCGTTCCGGCACACGCACTTCGGCGGCAAGCAGATCGTGGTGCACAACCGCCGCGAGGGACTGCATGAACTATTCAGCTACAACCTCTATCCCGGCCCGAGCGCGAAGAAGGGCATCTACGGCGTGCTGCTCAACCTCGGCGAGGCCGAGCGTTGGGTCACCATGCACTGCTCGACGGTGCAGGTCGTCACCCCGTACGACAACCGCCTCGTCATCTCCCACGAGGGCGCCAGCGGCGGCGGCAAGAGCGAGATGCTCGAACACGCCCACCGCGAGAGCGACGGCAGCCTCCTGCTCGGCCGCAACGTCGTCAACGGCGAGGAACGTCTCCTCACGCTCCCGCGCGCCTGCGAGCTCCGCCCCGTGACCGACGACATGGCGCTCTGCCACCCCTCGCTCGACAAGGGCCGCGGCAAGCTCTCGCTCATGGACGCCGAGGACGCGTGGTTCGTGCGCGTGAATCACATCGGCCGTTACGGCGTCGACCCGCACCTCGAGCGCCTCACCATCCACCCCCCGGCGCCGCTGCTCTTCCTCAACATCGAGGCCAAGCCCGACGCCACCGCGCTGATCTGGGAGCACACGATGGACGCCCCCGGCAAGCCCTGCCCGAACCCGCGCGTGATCATCCCGCGCAAGATCGTGCCCGGCATCGTCTCCGGCGCGGTCGATGTCGACATCCGCAGCTTCGGCGTGCGCTGCCCCCCGTGCACCCGCGAGAACCCCAGCTACGGCATCATCGGCCTGTTCCACCTGCTGCCGCCGGCGCTGGCCTGGCTCTGGCGGCTGGTCGCTCCGCGCGGCCACGCCAATCCGAGCATCGTGCAGACCGAGGGCATGTCCTCGGAGGGCGTGGGCTCGTACTGGCCCTTCGCTACCGGCCGCATGGTCGATCACGCGAACCTCCTGCTTAACCAGATTGTGGCGACGCCGGGGGTGCGCTACGTGCTCCTGCCCAACCAGCACGTGGGCGCTTGGGAGACCGGCTTCATGCCGCAGTGGATCGCCCGCGAGTACCTCGCGCGCCGCGGCGGCGCCCGCTTCACGCAGAAACAGGTGCGCGCCTCGCGTTGTCCGTTGCTCGGCTGCACCCCGACCCAGGTCATCGTCGAGGGCCGCTATCTCCCGCCGTTCTTCTTCGAGGTGGAGCGCCAGCCCGAGGTGGGCGAGTTCGCCTACGACCGCGGCGCCGAGATCCTCGCGGAGTTCTTCGCCCGCGAGCTGCGGCAGTATCTCAAGCCCGAGCTGCTCGGCCTGGGCCGCGAGATCATCCAGTGCTGCCTGGACGGCGGCGCGCTCGAGGACTACGCGCGCCTCATCGACCACGAGACCTTCGCCAACGAGGACTGAGCCGCCCCCATGGCCGCGGAGTTCTACGACCTCACCCTGCAGCGCGGCCGTCGGCCGGCGTTCGACGCCGTGCCGGCCCGCCACCGGCGCCGCGTGCACGATGTCGACTACATCGCCGTGCGCGGCATGCAGGGCGGCGACCTCTACTGCACCCGCGAGGGCTGGGCCGTGGCCGAGTCGCTCCTGCCCGCCGTGTGGTACGACGACCAGCGTTTCCGCACCATCGGCCGCGCCCTGCCCGGCGCGACCGGCTCGGTCTATCGGGTGCCCGCACCGCATCCGGTCCGGCGCGACATGGGGCTGGTCGTGAAGTTCTGCCGTTTCGGGCAGGACGTGGGGCTCACGGTGCTCGGCGACGCCGCCGGGTTTCCCTGGCCGGCCAAGCTGCTCGACGACGCGCAGTTCCTCGGGCCTTTCGAGGAGTTCGCCGCGATCGGGCGGCTGCGCGCGCAGGTCGCCGCGGGCCGCGGCCCGGTGGTGCGCACCAAGCGCCCGCTCGCCATCTACAGTCCGCCGGCGCGGCACCCGCTCTGGGAGCTCGGCCGGGCCCATCATCTCTACGCGCGTCAGGCCGCCGCGCTCGACGCGGACCAGCGGCGCCGTCCGGAACAGCCGCCGGTCGCCTACGACCCCGAGCGCCTCTACGTGCTCCTCTACCAGTGGGTGCACGGCATCGACGCCGAGGAGGCCGCGCGCCACGGCGCGATCAGCTCCGCCGCGATGGTCGAGCTCAGCCACACCGTGGCGCGCGACGTGGCGGCGCACGGGTTCGCCGTGCTCGACCACAAGCCGCGCCACGTGATCGTGCGCCCCGGTCGCGACGGTCGGCTGCTCACCCACCGCGGCCGTACCGTCTACGCCGTGATCGACTACGAACTGCTCGTGCCGCTGCCGCCCTTGTGACCGCCGCGGCCAGTCTTTCCTCTCCCCAACCCTGATCCACTGCAATGTCTGCGAAATCCCCCGCCAAGAAACCCGCCGCCAAGAAGGCGCCGGCTCCCGCCAAGAAGAACGCCTCCACGAAGGCCCCCAAGTACGTGTACCAGTGGGGGGCCGGCCGGGCCGACGGCGACGGCTCGATGAAGAACCTGCTCGGCGGCAAGGGCGCCAACCTCGCCGAGATGACCCGCATCGGCCTGCCCGTGCCCCCCGGCTTCACCGTCACCACCGAGGTCTGCACCTTTTTCTACGCGAACAAGCGCACCTACCCGAAGGAGCTGCAGGCCCAGATGGAGGCCGGCATCGCCAACATGGAGCGTGTCATGGGCACGAAGTTCGGCGCCACCGCCGGCATGCCGCTGCTGGTCGCCGTGCGCTCGGGTGCCCGCGACTCGATGCCCGGGATGATGGATACGATCCTCAACCTCGGCCTCAACGACCAGACCGTCGTCGCCCTCGAGAACACCACCAACAACCCGCGCTTCGCCTGGGACTGCTACCGCCGCTTCATCCAGATGTATGGCGACGTCGTGCTTGGCGTGCAGAAGCGCGAGGGCGAGGATCACGAGCCGTTCGAGACCGTCATCCACGCCCTCAAGCACGAGCGCTATCGCGCCGACATCGAGGACTCCAAGCTCACCGCCGCCGACCAGCAGGAGCTGGTGCAACGCTTCAAGGCCCTGGTGAAGGAACGCACCGGCCGGGACTTCCCCAACGACCCGTGGGAGCAGCTGCGCGGAGCCGCCGGCGCCGTGTTTGGTTCCTGGATGAACGACCGCGCCATCGTCTACCGCCAGAAGTACAACATCCCCACCGAATGGGGCACCGCGGTGAACGTCCAAGCCATGGTCTTCGGCAACACCGGCGACAACTCCGGCTCCGGCGTCGCCTTCACCCGCAACCCCGCCAACGGCACCAACGAGTTCTACGGCGAGTTCCTCATCAACGCCCAGGGCGAGGATGTCGTCGCCGGCGTGCGCACCCCCGAGCCCGTCGCCCGCCTCAAGCAGCACCTGCCGCAGGCCTACGCGCAGCTGCTCAAGGTCCGCGCCACGCTCGAGAAGCACTTCAAGGACGTGCAGGACGTCGAGTTCACCATCCAGGACGGCCAGCTCTTCATGCTCCAGACGCGCAACGGCAAGCGCACCGCCGCCGCCGCGCTCAAGTTCTCCATCGATATGGTGAAGGAGAAGCTCATCGACTGGCAGACCGCCATCCTGCGCAACCCGGCCGACCAGCTCGAGCAGCTCCTGGCGCCGATCTTCGATCTCACCGAGGTCAAGAAGGCCGCCCGTATCGCCACCGGCCTGCCCGCCGGTCCCGGCGCCGCCACCGGCCGGATCTACTTCAACGCCGACCGCGCCGTCACCGCCGCCGAGCGCGGCGAGAAGGTGCTGCTTGTGCGCGTGGAGACTTCGCCCGAGGACCTGCGCGGCATGATCGCCGCCGAGGGCATCCTCACCGCGCGCGGCGGTGTCTCCTCGCACGCCGCCCTCGTCGCCCGCCAGATGGGCAAGGTCTGCGTCTGCGGCGCCTCCGCCGTGCACATCGACTACGACAAGAAGGTCGCGGTCATCGCCGGCCAGTGCTTCGCCGAAGGCGACTTCCTCTCGATCGACGGCACCTCCGGTTCCGTCTACGCCGGCCAGATCAAGACGGCGCCCTCCGAGATCATCGCCGGCCTCCTCCACGGGGACGAAACCGCCAGGCAGACCGAGAAGTTCAAGAGCTACGCCCAGCTCATGAAATGGTGCGCGCAGGTCTCCAGGCTCCAAGTCCGCACCAACGCCGACACCCCCGAGCAGGCGCAGCACGCCATGGCCTTCGGCGCCACCGGCATCGGCCTCACCCGCACCGAGCACATGTTCTTCGAGGGCGACCGCATCGACGCCATGCGCGAGATGATCCTCGCCGACACCACCGGCGCCCGCGAGGCCGCCCTCGCCAAGATCCTGCCGTACCAGCGCGGCGACTTCCTCGGGATCTTCAAGGCCCTGAAGGGCTTCCCGGCCACGATCCGTTTCCTCGATCCGCCGCTCCACGAGTTCCTCCCCAGCTCGAAGGAGCAGCAGATGGACCTCGCCCGGAAGCTCAACATTCCGGTCGAGAAGATCATGGCCCGCGTGCGCGAGCTCCACGAGTTCAACCCCATGCTCGGCTTTCGCGGCTGCCGCCTCGGCATCCGGTATCCGGAGATCACCGCCATGCAGGCCCGCGCCGTGTTCGAGGCCGCCGCCGAGGCCAAGCAGGCCGGCGTGAAGGCCAGCCCCGAGATCATGATCCCGCTGGTCGGCTTCAAGAAGGAGCTCGATCTGCAGGTGGCCATTGTCCACGAGGTCGCCGCTGCCGTGCAACAGGAGCGGAAGGTGAAGATCGCCTACAAGGTCGGCACCATGATCGAGATCCCGCGCGGGGCCGTCACCGCCGACGAGATCGCGCACACCGCCGAGTTCTTCAGCTTCGGCACCAACGATCTCACGCAGACCACGCTGGGCATGTCGCGCGACGACTCCGGCTCCTTCCTCCCCGCCTACCAGGACGCGGAGATCGTGAAGAAGAATCCGTTCGCCTCGATCGATCAGACTGGCGTCGGCCTGCTCATGCAGATCGCCATCGAGAAGGGCCGCTCGACCCGGCCTGACTTAAAGCTCGGCATCTGCGGCGAACACGGCGGCGATCCCGACAGCGTGAAGTTCTGCCACAAGCTCGGCCTGACCTACGTGTCCTGCTCGCCCTACCGCGTTCCCGTCGCCCGCCTCGCCGCCGCGCAAGCCGCCGTCGCCGAACTCAAGGCCGCGAAGAAATGAACTGCCCGCAACTGTCACCACTATCATAGTATGACCAAAGAAACCTCCGCTCCCTTCACTCCCACCGCCACCGGCAAGCCGCTCGTCGGCATCGTCATGGGCAGCACCTCCGACTGGCCCGTCATGGAGGCCGCCGCCCGTCTGCTCGACGAGTTCGGTATCGCTACCGAGCGCCGCGCGCTCTCCGCGCACCGCACGCCCGACGCCGCCCTCGAATGGGGCCGCGGCGCCGGCGGCCGCGGGCTCAAGGTCATCATTGCTGCGGCAGGCGGGGCAGCCCACCTCGCGGGCGTGATGGCCGCCGTGACCCCGCTGCCGGTCCTCGGCGTGCCGATCGAATCGGCGTCGCTCAAGGGCCTCGATTCGTTGCTCTCGATGGTGCAGATGCCCGGCGGCATCCCGGTCGCCACCTTCGCCATCGGCAAACCCGGCGCGCTCAACGCCGCGCTCTTCGCGATCGCGATCCTCGCGCAGGGCGACGAGCGTATCCGCCAGGCGCTCGACGCCTACCGCGCCAACCAGACCAAGAAGGTGCTCGAAGCCAAACTGCCCTGAGCGCAGCCTGCGTTCGCCCGGGGCCGGCGCGCACTCACTCGCGCCGGCTCCGGATCCAAGTTCCGCCCGCCCGCTACCCGCCATGTCCGACATCCAACGTCTGATCGCCAACAATCGCGCCTGGTCCGCCGACATCCGCCGGCGCGATCCGGAGTTCTTCCCGAAGCTGGCGCGCCAGCAGAGGCCGTCGTTCCTCTGGATCGGCTGCGCCGACAGCCGCGTGCCGGCCAACGAGATCGTGGGCCTGCTGCCCGGCGAGATGTTCGTGCACCGCAACATCGCCAACGTCGTTGCGCACTCAGACCTCAACTGCCTCTCGGTCCTCCAGTACGCGATCGACGTCCTCCAGGTGCGCCACGTGATCGTGTGCGGGCACTATGGATGCAGCGGCGTGCGCGCCGTCGTGCAGGGCCAGCGCGTGGGCCTGGCCGACAACTGGCTGCGGCACGTGGAGGACGTGTGGGAGAAGAACGAGGCCGCGATCGCCGCGGCCGGTTCGCCCGAGGAGAAGACCGACCGTCTGTGCGAGTGCAACGTGGTCGCGCAGGTCGCCAATGTCGCGCAGACCACGGTCGCGCGCGATGCTTGGAGCCGCGGCCAGCAACTCGCCGTGCACGGCTGGATCTATGGCTTGGGCGACGGCCTGGTGCGCGACCTCGGCGTGACGGTCGACCACGCGGTCGGCGCCTAGCGCGGGGCGGGCCGCCGCTTTTTTTGCAACGGGTGACTCCAAACCGTGTCCGGGGGCGTATCCCGGGGTGTTCACGCACGATCAACCATGAATCTTCCACGTGTTCTCATTCTTGCCGCGGCCGCCGGTGCCGGCGTGGCGGCTTGCGCCGCCGAACCGTTTGTCCGCGTGGCGGGCACCTACACCCATTTCCACAATGGGGGTTTCACCGACCGCAGCGGTTTCGAGCTGGCCGCCGGAGCGGCGCTTGGCGACCGAAACCAGCACGAGCTGGCGTTGAGCTTCGGCAGTGTCGCCTGGGACTTTCAGCGTTTCGTGCCGGGCGATGTGATCATCCAGGTGGTCGGCGCCTACAACGCCGAGGAAGCCGACGGGCATCTGCGCCCGGTCCTCGCCGGCTATCGTTACCAATTCGGGGCGCCGGAGTCGCGAGTGCGCTGGTATGTCGGCGCCGTCGCGGGTCTCGCGCGGGTCGAGGGCGACTGGTACCGCTACGTGCGGGGCCAGCGGCCGCTGGCGCAGACGGCCGGGTTCGACGAGTGGCGGCCCGCCTTCGGCGGCGGGGTCGGGGTGACGCTTGCGATGGGCCCCCGCGCCGCCTTGGAGCTGGGCTACCGCTACCTCGCAGTGCGCGGGTTCGACACCGATCTGCTCCTGCCTCCGAACGTCAGCGCGGTGCCCGGCCCCGTGAAACTGCCCGTGCCGGAGTTGCGTACCAGTTCGCTGGTGCTCGGCTTCAGCTACCGTTTCTGATGGAGCGCGCCGCCCCCCTGCCTTTTCCGTGCGCCGCCCTGGGTTCCGCCGCCGGTGGAATCGAGGGCGCGGCACCGGAGCGTTCGGTGCCATCGTTCGGGCCGGAGGCGCTGGCGGCCCACCGCGAATTATTGGCGAAGATGGCCGCCGGCGACGGCGAAGCCCTGCGGACGCTCGTCGACGAGATGGGCGGGCGGGTCCACGCGGTGGCGCGGCGCATCCTGCACGACCCGGAGGCGGCGCGCGAAGTCGCGCAGGACGCGTTTCTCAAGGCCTGGCGGCAGGCCGGCTCCTACCGGGCGGAGCGCGGCGAGGTGGTGTCGTGGCTGGTCTTCATCACCCGCAATCTCGCGATCGACCGGTTGCGCCGGCTCGAACGGCACCAAGCGTTGCTGGCGCGGCTCCACGACGAGTCCGGCGCGGTGCAGGATCCTCCCCAGGAGGACTTCGTCCGGCGCGAGGCGGTCGTGCACGGTTTGGCCCGGCTGGCCGAACCGCAACGCCGGGCGCTCGAACTCGCCTTCTTCGAGGGCCGCTCACAGGGCGAGATCGCCGCCGCGCTGCGGACGCCGGTCGGCAACGTGAAGAACCATCTTGCCCGCGGGCTGCGCAAACTCCGCGAACTCTTCCCCACCCATGAATGACAATCTGACGGTCGATGCGCTCGACTACCTCCTCGACGAAATGGACGAGGTGCGGCGCGCCGCGTTCGAGGCCCGGCTCGACACCGATCCGGCCGCGGAGGCCGCGCTGAAGGCCACGGCGGATACGGTGGCGGACTTCGCCCTGGTCGGGGCGGCGCCGGTATCCCTGCCGGCGGACGAACGGGCCGGACTGGCCCGCGCGGTGGTGGGCGTCGCCCACGCCGGCGAGGGCCACCGCGGGCGGCGGACGAGCTGGACGTGGTGGGCGTGGCCGACCGCCGCCGCGATCCTGTTCGGTTTGAATCTCTGGCAGTTCTTCCGGCCGCCGGTGGTCGGAGTGCTCGGCCCGCGTGGTCTGCCGCCGCGTGCGGCCATCGGGCCCGGGCCCGAACCGGCAGGCGAGGCGGGACGCGCAATCGGTGCTCCAGTCAAGGATACGCGAGGCGAGGCCGAGCCTGGGCGCAGCGCGCCGGCTTCGATGGCGGGGGTGGCGCCGGCGGAGGTGGGGCGCTTGCGCACCGAATTGCGCGCGCTGCGGCTTTCCCATGCCCAGCTCGAGGCGGAGCGGCGGCGGCTCGCCGCCTTGGTCGCCGCGCAAGCGGGATCCGGCCGGGGCTCGCTCGTGGCGATGGAGCTGGTCGACCCCGAGCGGTTCGCCCGGGGCGAACGCAAAGGACTGCTGGCGATGGTGCAGACGCTCGGGACGGAACCGGTGGACGATGCCGGAGCGGTCGCGCGTGATGGAATGTCGATCGCGGCCGTCGGGGTGCTGCCGCCGTCGTCGACCTCCGTCGAGGCGGGCGCGGAGGCGGGTGCCTCCGCGTGGTCGTTGTTCGACACGGTGAAGCACGAGGGGCTCGTCACCCTGCACCAGTTGCCCGCGGTGCCGGCCGGCGAACAGCTGAGCCTCTGGGTGCGTGCCGAGACAGAAGATACATTCCGACGGGTCGGGGAGATCCCGGCGGCGCTGCATGGCGGCTCCGGCACCGTCTATGTGACGCTGGACCCGCAAGCGACCGCGCCGGACGAGGTGATGGTGACGCGCGAAAGCCGTAGTTCGACTCCGGAGACGCCCGGGGAGGCCGTGGTGTTGCGCGGACCGTGAACAGCCGGCGCCAGCGCCAACGATCGAATGCGGCCGCCCGGTCAGCCGTGGACATCCTGCGGAGAAATCGTCGCGGACGTCGTCGAGTATCTCGCGGCTGCTGGCCGCTGCAGAACGAGTCTTCGACGCGTGTTTGGGCGGGGGTCTCCGCCGCGGGCGTGTCCCCGTGGCGCAAGCGCCACTAGAACGGGTCGGGCGGGCAGCGGTAGTATTTCTCCGGAGGCGCGAAGAACGCGGCGGGCTCGGCGACCTCGCCGTGTTCGATGGTGGCGACGGCGAAGCGGGCGATCTCGCGCTCGCCCTGTTTGAAGATGGCGAGGAGCGGGAAGAGGTGTTCGCGGCGGAGGAGCGAGTCCCACTGCTCCTGCAGGTCGATCGGGCCAAAACGGTGCGGCGGCTGCGGACGGTAGGCGAAGAAGGCGCCGAAGTCGGTGTCGGGCACGGCCCAGATCTCGACCGTCTCCATCATGCGGCCGGCGATGGTGTACTTCACGGCGGTACGGCCGAGGATGGTCTGCGTCTCCTCAGTCTTGGTGAGGGTCGGCCCCTGTTCGCGGCCGCCCATGGCGGAAGGCGGCGGCTTGGGCATGCCGCCGCCGAAACCGCCGCCCATCCCGGCTCCGGGCATTGCCGGCATGCTGCCGGCGCCCGGCCCCATTCCGCCCTGCGGGCCGACTCCGGCGGGCATCGGCGGCATCTCGGGCATGGCTGGCATTGCCGGGGCGGTGGGCCGGTTCATGGCGGTGGTGCTGGAGGCGGTGCGGGGGCCGATCGTCCCCTGCGGACCGACGGCCGCTGGCGGGGCCGCGGTTCCGGGTTTCGCGTTCCGGGTTTCGGGGAACGGAGTGGGCGGCATGGCGGAGGCGCCGCCGCCGGGGGCGATACGAGGGCCGATGCCGGGCGGGGGCTGGGGCATGGCCGGCAGGCCGGGGGCGCCGGCGGGCGTGGCGTCGCGGGGCTTGGGCTCGAGCGGGTCGAGGCGCCAGGAGCTGTTGTGGCGGTAGACGGTGATGCGCTGGTCCTGCGCGGTATCGACGAGGAGGTACGGGTTGGGCTTGTCGGTCGCGGTGGACTCGATGCGGGTCTGCGTGCCGAGGTGGGTGTAGCGCAGGTCGGTATGCTGGCTGAAACGGTCCCAGGTGGCGTCGAGCAGGACGGCCTTGTCGGCGGCGAGGAGGCCGAGCGGGAGCGCGAGGAGGGTGAGAAGGAAACGTCGGCTCATCGGCGAACGTTGCGGGTAACGGAATAAAGAAGACAGAGGGCGGGGGCGATGGCAGGTTGTCGTTCGGGTGGGGGATAACTGCGCTGCCGTTCGGCAGAGCGAAAGGCTCGCCTTTTCGGTGGAGGGTCGCGGTTTCCGGAGTCGGCAATCGGGAATGCGCTCAGGGGGTGCCGAGGAATTTTTTGTCGGCCGGGGTGTTGATGGGGCCGCCGGCGGTGGTGCAGCTCACGGCGATGGCGGCGGAGATGGCGTTGCCGGTGCCGCCGTTGTTCCCGCGGCAGGAGTTGGCGGTGCCGGCGACGCTCATCGCGCTGGTGCCGGAGCCGGTGTAGGCGGAGCAGTTGAAGGCCATGCTGGCGGAGAGGCCGATGCCGGCGGTGCTCTCGCCGAAGCAGCCGGTGGCGTTCTCGGCGCTCAGTCCCGTGCCGGTGCCGTTGGATTTGCCGTGGCAGTTGGCGGCGGTGGTGGCGACCAGACCGGGGCCGTTGGCGGCGCGGGCACGACAGTTGGTGGCGGCGCCGGCTTCGAGGGCGGTGCCGGTGCCGGCGTAGGTGAGGCCGAAGCAGTTTTCGGCGGTTTCGCGCGCCAGGAGCCCGTGCGTCCCCGTGCTGGTGCTGCCGAAGCAGCCGGTGGCGGTCTCATCGGCGACGAGGCCGTGGGCGGAGGTGCTGCTACCTTGGCAATTGGTGGCAACGGCGGCCCGGAGCCCGTCGCTCGCCGTCGACCGGCCGGTGCAGTTCTCGGCGTTGCCGGCGCTGAGGCCGTAGTTGTTGGTGGACTGGCCTTCGCAACCCGTGGCGACGCTGGCGCTGAGGCCGACGCCATCGGTGCTGGTACCGTTGGAGTTTACGGCGGTCTTGGTGGTGATTCCGGCGCCGCCGGTGCTGATCCCGATGCAGTTTTCGACGGATTCGGAGGCGTAGATCCCGGTGAAAATGCCGGAGCTCTCGCCGCGGCAGTTGACGGCGGTGTCGACCATCAGGCCGCCTGTATTTCCCTTTGCGATGCAGTTTTCGGCGGCCTTGGCAATAATGCCAACGAGGACACACTGCTCGGCGACGCAGTCGCGCACGATCTGGGCGTTGATGCCGCCGACGCCGCAGACGGAGGCGGTGCAGTGGCTCGCGACGGAGCGCTCGGGGAGACTGATGCCGGTTTGGACGACGCCCACCACGCCAACATCCTCGACGAGGATATTGGCGGCGGAGGCGGGGGCGGTGATCCCGTAATTGAAGCCGCCGGGGGTGAAGGTGGTGCCGACCAGGGTGGAGGTCCCGCGGATGTGGCCGTTGCGGATCGTGACGTTGGTCACGCCGCCGACGATCTCGATGCCTGCGCCGCGGACGGTGTTGTCGCCCGCGGTGGAGAGGATGAGGTAGCCGCTGAGGTCGAGGGTGACATCGGGGGCGTGGATCGTGATGGCGTTGCCGCTGCCGACGACGAGGTTCGCGCCGAGGTAGTAGGAACCGGAGGCGGTGAGGAGGTAGCCGCCGTTCTGGTCGAGTTCCACCCCGGCGGCATCGGGCTGCACCAAGGTGCGCGGCTCGACTTGGGTGAGCGTCTTCATGGTCGGGACAGGGCCGTCGCGTCCGGTGGCGCCATCGGGCGGCGTGAGCTGGCCCTGGGCGAGGGCGAAGGCGGGCGTGATCAGGACGAGGACGACGGTGGAGAGGTGCGAGCGCATGGGGTGCGAAAGTGACAGGTGACGGGTGAAGAGTGGTATGGGGCGGCGGGCGCGAGCGGAAGGATTGCGGAAATGCGGGTTCCGGAATGCCGATTGGCGGAGCGGACGGAGGTGCGGGCGCGGCGGGAATCGGAAATCGGCAATGCGCTCAGGGGGTGGTGCCGAGCTGTTTTCCGTTGGCTGTCGTGACCTCGATCCCGCCCATTTTGGCCGTGCAGGCGACGGCGATGGCGGCCTTGATCGCGACCCCGCCGGTCGGGTCGGTGTTGGTGCCGCGGCAGGAGTTGGCGGTGCCCTCGACGAGGATACCGAAGCGGGTCCCGGAGTTGGTGTGTCCGACGCAGTTCATCGCGAGGGCGGCGACCAAGCCGTCGCCGGTGTCGCTCCAGCCGCCGGAGTTCTCGGCCACGCCCGCCGGGCTCGGCAGGTAGTAGTCGTCGATGACGTTCAATCCGATGCCGGAATTGCTGGTGCCGTTGCAGTTGGCGACGGTGTAGGCCACGAGTCCATCGCCGGTGTCGCTGGTTCCCTGGCAGTTCGTGGCGTTGCAGGCGAGGATTCCGGCCAGCGTGCTGGTCTCGCCCAGGCAATTGATGGCCGAAATGGCCATGATTCCGTAGAGCGCCGAGCTTTTCCCCCGGCAACCGGTGACAATGCTGGCGGCGATGCCGTGGCTGTCGGTCGACTCGCCGACGCTGTTCAGGACGAGGTCGGAATTGATGCCGATGTAGCTGCGGCCGATGCCGGTGGAGTTGGAGACGGTAGCGGCTTGGATACCACTGCCGTAGCCCAACGACTCGGCGCGCGAGTTGACGACCTGCGTGGCCACGATGCCTGAGCCGAAGACGCCGATCGCGAGGGAATCCTCGACCAGGTCGGCCCCGAGCCCCCCGCCGCCGCAGAAGGCCACGGTGCAGCGGCGAATCGAGTTGGCAGTGAAAGTGGCGTCGAGGCCGAGGCCGGAGAGGCGCATGCCTGTCACCGTCAGGTCTTCGAGCAGGCAACCGGAAGTGCTGGCAGCGGAAAGGCCGTTGGCGAAGCCCGGTCCCGGCGCGAACGTGCCCTCGGAGGTGATGGCGCAACCTCCAGCGATCCGGCCGTTGCGAATGGCGATCCGGGTGGCCGGTGAGGGGAGGACGATGGCGTCGCTGGTGGCGTTCGCGTCGGAGGAGGAAAGCGTGAAGCCGTTGAGGTCGAGGGTGACGTTGCTGGCGGTGATGACGATGGCGTTACCGGAGGTGACGGAGAGGTCGGAAGTGAGGTAATAGGAGCCGCGGTTGGTGATGGTGAAGCCGCCGTTGGAATTCTGGGTGACCCCGGAAGCGCCAGCTGCGAGCGGCGTGCGCGGCTCGAGTTGGTCGAGGGTCTTCATCGTCGCCGTAGGCGCGCCGCCGGAGAACGCGCCCGGAGGCGGCGTGAGCTGGCCTTGGGCGAGGGAGAGGGCGGGAAGGGCGAGGGTGGTGGCGAGGAGGAGGGAGCGCATGGCGTGAGCGAGTGACAAGTAACAGGTGACAAGTGACAGGGGCGGAGGGCGGGAAGTCTTCGATCTGGGATTGCCGGTTTTCGATCGGGGTGGAGGCGATGGAATTGCGGAAGACGGATCCGAACTTCGAACACTGAACCCTGAACATCGAACCCTGAACCGGAATCCGGCCGGCAGCCGGATGGTGGGCGTTAAGGTCGCCCCATGGGAGGTGCGACGCCTGGGCTTCGGCCTCCGAACCCTGCTCCCCGGCCTCTGAACCCGGCTGAAGGCGGGCTCAGGGCGAGGGGAGCGGCAGGACGGCGATGGCGCGGAAGAAATGGCGGGTGTTGCCGGTGAAGGTGAAGGCTTTGGTGGTCGTGGCGCCGGCGTCGGGGTTGAAGGTGCCGAGGCCGGAGTCGCTCCAGGTGGCCAGGTCGGTGGAGTGCTGGAGTAGGTAGCGGCGCGAGGGCTCGGTGGTGAAGACGAGCGTCACCTGGGTCTGGCCGCCGGCGTAGGTGTGGGAGACTATCTTGAGGTGGTTGGCGGCGGCGAGGGGATCGGTGTCGGCGATGTATTCGGAGGCGTCAGACTGGCCGTCGCCGTCGCGGTCGGTGCCGAGGCCGGCGGTGGTGAGGTTGCCGAACCACTTGCGCTCCCAGTTGTCGTCGATGCCGTCGCTGTCGGTATCGGGGCGATTGATGCCGAGGACGGCGAGGTAGCCGGTGCCGAGGTTGACCCAGCCGATATTGGCCCCGTAGGCGAAGCCGTGGAACTCGCCGTCGTCGAGGTCGAAGTGGGGCCGGTTGGGGTCGTTGAGATCGGTGGTCCACTGGAAGTTCACCCAGCCGCAGTTGGCGGAGTAGGCGTAGCCGGAGAGGTTGCCGCAGCCATCGTGGTTCACGCCGTAGTCGGTGGCGGAGTTGTTGGCGTAGCTGTGGCCGTTGGCCGGGGCGCCGTTGCCCATGGAGATCCAGCCGATGTTGGCACCGAAGATGTAGCCGGCGAAGAAGGTCTCGTTGACGTCGACGTAGGTGTCGGCGAGCGGGGCGACGTTGATCCAGCCGGCGTTGGCGGCGTAGGCATAAACTGGGGGCGTGCCTTGGGCGAACGCGAGCGCGGGGAGCACGACCAGCGCGAGGGCGGTGGGCAGGTATTTGTGCATGGAAGGGTGCCGGAGCGACCGGGTGGACTGAGGGTTTGCGGTGCGGATGGTTCCATCGGACCCGCGGCCGGAGGTGTGCGCTCCGAGGCTCGACGTCTCCATCCTCGACGTGGCCGGATCGTGTAGCCTCGCCGGTGACCGTTGGCAATCTGCGAAAATCCCGATACAGGGCTGCGCGGCGGGCTCCGCCCGGGGGGCTGTCCCGCGTGATCGCCTCAGATGCGCCCGAGGCGCCGCACGAGGGCGAGCAGGAGCGTGGCGGTCGCGAGCAGGGCGGCGTAGGTCGCGGGCTCCGTAATCGATCCTTGCGCGACGAAGGCGGCGAAGCCGTGCATGGTGCCGGTGGCCGGCGAGGCCGGCGGGGACGCCGGGCGGGCGGGCGCGGGCGGGTGG
>JAEXPQ010000332.1 GCA_023446735.1 Verrucomicrobiota bacterium | reverse complement strand
CTGGGTGCGGAAGTTCGAGATCATGCCGCCGGGTATCTGGAAGACGGGCACATCGGGATCGGTGCGCTCGTTGGCGTGGCTGGTGAACGAGCCGAGCTCGGCGTAGACCTTCTCGAAGTGCCGGCGCAGCTCGAGCAGCCGCTCGCGGTCGAAGTGCGGGCAGCGCGGGTGGTGTTCGAGCAGGGCGAGCATGCGCTGGGTGTCGGGCTGGGCGGTGCCGTCGGCGAAGGGCTGGATCGAGGTCTCCACGGCGTCGGCCCCGGCCTCGATGGCGGCGTAGTAGGCGGCGGCGGCGAAGCCGGCGGTGTCGTGGCTGTGCACGACCACGGGCAGGCCCGTGCGGGCCTTCTGGCGGCGAACCAGATCGGCGGCAACGGCGGGGGCGAGGATGCCCGACATGTCCTTGATGCCGATCGTGTGGCAGCCGAGCGCGGCGAGCTCCTCGCCGAAGGCCACGAAGCGGTCGAGCGTGTGCACCGGGCTGGCGGTGTAGCAGATCTCGCCGCGGGCGGTGCGGCCGGCGGCGCGCACGGCGCGGACCGCGGTGGCGAGGTTGCGCGCGTCGTTGAGGGCGTCGAAGACGCGGAAGACGTCGCACCCGGCGGCGGCCGAGCAGCGCACGAAGGCCTCGACCACATCGTCGGGGAAACTTGTATACTGCACGATGTTCTGGCCGCGCAGCAGCATGATGTGCGGGGTGCGCGGCGCCGCCGCCTTGAGCGCGCGGAGCCGGTCGAACGGATTCTCGCCGAGGTAGCGCAGGCTGGCGTCGATCGTCGCGCCGCCCCAGGTCTCGAGACCGCCGAAGCCGAGGCTGTCGAGCAGCGGCGCGGCGGGGAGCATCTGGGCGGTGCTCATGCGGGTCGCGGCGAGCGACTGGTGGCCGTCGCGCAGGACGGTGTTATTGAAGACGACGGGCGCGGGATTCATGGCGGATGGTGTCGTGTGACGCCGCCACCTTAGCCGAAACGCGAGCCGGTCGCTCCGCAGCAGGCCGGACGGATTGTGCATTTTATGACGTGCTAAACCGCGCAACGGATGCGATGCTGCGCGCAGAAAATGCCCAGCACGATCCGCGAGACCCTCAGCGAACGCATCCGCGCTCTGCCGGAGCTGCAGCAATTCGTCGATGACTTCACGCAGGGGACGGGACTGCCGCTGCACTTCGTCACCGCGCTGGGCCACCGCACGCTCGGCGCCGAGGTGTGCACGCTCTGTCGTTTTCTCCACGCGCATCCGGCGGGGACGAAGCTCTGCGCGGGCTTCCTGCAGAAACTCCTCGAGCAGGCGCTCGAGAAGCCAGCCACCGCCGGTTGCGATGCCGGCCTGAGCGAAACAGCGGTGCCGCTGCGCACCGGCGGCCAGACCTTCGGTTTCCTCGTCTTCGGCCACAACCGCCTCCAGTCGCCCGACCGCGCCGCACTCAATCGCGCCCGCCACCTGCTCGCCCGCGTGGGTGTGTCGCTTCCCGCGGAGCAACTCGAGGTGCTGTCCGCCGACACGCCAGTCGCGAACGGCGACCGGCTTGCCGCCATGGCGCGCCTCGCCGAAGCCGCCGCGGAGCGCCTCGTGCTCGGCATCACCCAGCACATCGTGCACCCGCCGGCGACGATGCCACCGCTAGTCGAGCAGGCCTGCAAACTCGTGCGCGCGGAACACGCCCGGCCGTTGTCGTTGCCGGATTTTGCGCAGCGCCTCGGCGTGAGCGCCGGCCACCTCAGCCGCGTTTTCCACCACAACACCGGTCTGCGCTTCGTCGAGTACGTCGCCCGCGTGCGGGCCGAGCGGGCCAAGGCGTTGCTCGTAGAGACCGACCGGCCCGTGACCGACGTGGCGTTCGCCTGCGGTTTCCAGTCGCTCTCGCAATTCAACCGCACGATGCGCGCCCACTTCGGTTGCCAGCCGCGCGAACTTCGTCCCAAGCCTGATCGAGCGGCCGGCACAAGCTCCACGACCCGCAATTCTCGGGCTTGAACGCCGCCGTCTGCGGCCTCTTGCTCTCGCCTTTCCCATCTTCGCAGGCGCCTCGCGCCGGCTCCGCCCGCCATGCCCAAACGCAAGAATCCCGACGACCAGCAGGAGACATTCGACTTCAACGCCGCCAAGGCCGCAGCCGAAGCCGCCGCCGCGCAGGCCGCGAAAACCTCCGCCACGCCCCCGGCGACTCCGCCCCCCACCGGCACCGCGACGCCCCACTCCTCCTTCGCTCCGGCCCCCGAAACCCTGAATCCGAATCCCGAAACCGCGGCCGCTCCGGCTGCGCCGCCCCCCGTCGCCCCCTCCGCCGACCCCGCCCCGCTCGCCCAGGCCTACAAGGGCTGGTTCCTCGACTACGCCAGCTACGTCATCCTCGATCGCGCCGTCCCCCACATCGACGACGGCCTCAAGCCCGTCCAGCGCCGCATCCTCCACACGCTGTGGGAGATGGACGACGGCCGTTTCCACAAGGTCGCCAACGTCGTCGGCGCCAGCATGCGCCTGCACCCGCACGGCGACGCCTCCATCGAGGCCGCGCTCGTCCACCTCGGCCAGCGCCGCTGGCTCGTGGAACCACAGGGAAACTACGGCAACACCCTCACCGGCGACGGCGCCGCCGCCGCCCGCTACATCGAGGCCCGCCTCACCCCCTTCGCCAAGGACGTGCTCTTCAACCCGAAGACCACCACCTGGCAGCTCAGCTACGACGGCCGCACCAAGGAACCGGTGACACTCCCGGCCAAGTTCCCCATCGTGCTGCTCGAGGGCGCCGAGGGCATCGCCGTGGGCCTCTCGACCAAGATCCTGCCGCACAACTTCAACGACCTCTGCCGCGCCGCGGTGAACCACCTGCAGGGGAAACGTTTCCGCATCTTCCCCGACTTCCCCACCGGCGGCATCGCCGACTTTTCCGAATACAACGACGGCGAGCGCGGCGGGAAGGTGAAGATCCGCGCCAAGATCGAGACGCGCTCCAAGTACCTGCTCGCCATCACCGAGCTCCCGTTCGGCACCACCACCGAGTCGCTCATCGAGTCGATCCTCGCCGCCAACGCCAAGGGCAAGATCAAGATCCGCCACATCGACGACAACACCGCCGAGAAGGTCGAGATCCTCGTCCACCTCCCCCAGG
>JAEXPQ010000320.1 GCA_023446735.1 Verrucomicrobiota bacterium | reverse complement strand
CTGAGCATCGCCTGGGCGGTGGTCGAGCACCTGCACCGCGACCCCGCCGCCGGCCCGCGCACGCTCTTCGCCACGCACTACCAGGAGCTCACGCAGCTCGACAAGTTCCTGCCGCGCCTGCGCAACTTCTCCATCGCGGTGAAGGAGTGGAACGAGGAGATCATCTTCGTGCGCCGCGTGATCCCCGGCGCCGCCGACCGCAGCTACGGTATCCAGGTGGCACGGCTCGCCGGCCTGCCGCTCACCGTGATCGACCGCGCCAAAGTGATCCTCACCCAGCTCGAGTCCGACGACACGACCGTGAGCGTGCCCGCCCCGCAGACCCGCCCCCGCCGCAAGCTCCACGTCGCCCCCGAGGACGACGGGCAATTGAGCCTGCTGTAGCGGCCGCGCCGAGGCCACCGACCGCGGCCGACTCAATTTCGCGTCCCGGCAATCGCCATCCGCGCCCGCTCACGCCCCCTACGGCGTTGCGAGAAACGCCGTCCACCCCAGCTAGACCCCCGCGGGCAAACCAGCCGCGCCGCCTACCCCACCCACAGCGCCTCCGCGCGCCCGGGCTGGCCAAGCGCCTTCGCCTCGCCACACTGCGGGCCAGCATGGGCGTCAACAACGTCATCCCCACCCGCATCACCGAAGCGCTGCGGCGTTTCCCCCCGTTCTCGATGCTGCCCGACTCCGCGGTCGCCGCGCTCGCGGCCGACTCCGTGGTCCGCGTGCTCGCCGCCGGCGAGAAGGTCTGGTCGCAGGGCGACAAACCCGGCGAGGAACTGCTCTTCCTCGCGCGCGGGCGGGTCGAATACATCTGGAAGATCGAGGACCGCAGCGAACTCGTGGACGTGCGCGACGTGGGCGACGTGCTCGGCCTTACCGCGCTGCTCAAGAACGAGCCGTTCCGCGTGACCGCCCAAGTCGTGGAGGACAGCCTCTTCTACGCGCTGCCGTGGCCCGCAATGCGGGAGCTCCTCGAGGCGCACGACGAGGCCCGCGACTACGCCCGCCGGCACCTCTTCTGGGCCACGCGCGTGGGCGAGGCCGTCGCGCTGCCCGAGCCCACCGAGTCGCGCGTGACCGGCCGCGCCAAGAACATCCTCCAGGCCCACCTCGACGGCGCCCGCCGCATCGAGCCGCGCCCGCCGGGCCGCCTCCTCACCTGCCCGCCCACCGCCACGATCCAGCACGCCGCCGAGAGCATGACCGCCAGCCGCGTGCCCTCCATCCTCGTGGTCGACGACGCGCAGCGCCCCGTCGGCATCGTCACCGCCAACATGCTCATGCAGACCGTCGTGGTGGAGGGAGTCGCGAAATCCGAGCCGGTCTCGCGCATCATGTCCTCGCCCGTGGTCACGGTGGCGCCGCACTCCAGCGCCACCGCCGCGCTGCTCGTCATGCTGCGGCAGCGTATCGGCCAGGTCTGTATCACGGAAGACGGCACAGCCGGCACCCCCGCGCTCGACGTGTGCTCGCACAAGGACCTGCTCGCCCAGAGCGGCCACCATCCGGCCGGCCTGCTGCGCGAGATCCGCGCCGCGCGTTCGCCGGCGCGCTTCCGCGAACTGTGCGACGAGATCGAGGAGATCGCCCGCAGCTACCTGGGCGCCGGCGTGTCCGCGGCGTTCCTCGGCCAGATCTGCGCCGAGCTCAGCGACGAGCTCGTCCACCGCCTGCTCGACCTCGCCGCCGCCGAGATGGCCGCGGCCCTCACCCCGTTGCCGGACGTCCCCTGGGCCTGGCTCTCCGTCGGCAGCGACGGCCGCCGCGAACAGATCCTGCGCACGGACATGGACAACGCCCTCGTCTTCGGCTCGAGCGGTTCGCCCGAGGCCGACGAGGCCGCGCGCAAACGTTTCCAGGACTTCGCCGGCCGCGTGATCGAGCAGCTCGTCGCCTGCGGCTACGCCCGCTGCCAGGGCGGCGTGATGGCCGCCAACCGCACCTGGTGCAAAACCGACACCGAATGGCTCGCCGAGATCGACCGCGTGCCCGAGAGCACCGACAGCCAGGCGCTCCTGCGTGCGGTGGTGCTCTACGATCTGCGCTTCGTCTCCGGCGACAAGGCCCTGTGCGAGCCCCTGCGCGAGCGCATCTTCGCCTCCGTCGCCGCGAGCGACTCGCTCCAGGGCCGCCTCGCCGAACAGGTCGTCGACACCCCGCCGCCGCTCAATTTCTTCGGCCGCTTCGTCGTGGAGACGCGCGGCAGCGGCGCGGGCGAGTTCGACATCAAAAGCCGCGCCATGGCGCCCCTGCGCGACGCCGCCCGGCTCCTCACGCTGCGCCACCGCCTCCACCGCCGCTACTCCACTTTCGGCCGCTGGGACGAGATCCGGCGCAACGTCCCGCAGCACCAGGAACTGGCGACACTGGCCCGCGACGGCTACGACCTGCTCCTGCGCCTGCGCAACCTCAACGGCCTGCGCCGCGGCGACTCCGGCCGCTTCATCGACCCGGCCGACCTCACCAAGCTCGAGCGCGCCCAGCTGGCCAATGTGTTCGACGTCGTCCGCATGGTGCAGGACGCCGTCCGCAGCGACTTCAACATTCCCTCCCGCCTGTGAACCTCTGGCCGTTCCGCCGTCCCCGCGACCCGCTCGCGCAAGCCTACCGCGACGCCACGGCGCGCCGCGTGCCCGGCCGCCGCCCGTGGAGCGAGCTGCGTTTCCTCGTGCTCGACGCCGAGACCACCGGTTTCAAGGTCGGTCAGGACCGCCTGCTCTCGCTGGCCACGATGCCGATCCGCGGCGGCGACCTGCGCCTCGGCGAAGCCTCCGCTTGGGTCGTGCGCCAGACGGCCGCCACCGTCAATGCCGCCACCACCGTCCACGGCATCCTTCCCTCCGATACAGCCGGCGGCGAGGCCGAGCGGGACGTGCTCGCCGCGCTCCTGCCGCAGCTGCACGGCGCGGTCGTGGTGGGCCACCACATCGGCTTCGACTGCGCGATGCTCGACGAGGCGCTGCGGCGCCACTTCAGCACCGGACTGCGCAACCCACGCCTGGACACCGCCTTCATGGCGATGCAGACGATCGACGCCTTCGGCAAGACCGCCTACCCCGGCCAACGCCCGCCCACGCTCGAGGAACTGTGCGCGCACTGCGACATCCCGCCGCTGGACCGCCACACCGCCGCCGGCGACACGTTCACCACCGCCGAGCTGTTCCTGTTCCTCTGCGCCCGGCTCCGGCGCCGGCTCGGCCGCCCGCTCCTCGCGCGCGACCTGCCGATCGTCGGGGCCTGACCGGCGGGGCCCGCCCAGCGGGCGACGCCCCGTCACCAGAAGAAGAAGTCGGAGTCCGGATCGAGATGCTCCGTGGTGGGCATCTGCGCACAACAGCGCCAGACGGTCGCCCATCGCGACCAGGGCCCCGGGATCTCGCCGTCGAACACCAGCCGGAACGGCCGGGCCGCCTTGCCGGGAGCCGCCAGCAGCCGCCGTCCAAACCGCTCCGCCCCCGCCTCGCTCGCGAAGTGGAGCACTCGGCGTTCGAGGAAGTTGGCCGGCAAGGCCAGGGCGCCGCAGGCCCGATGCGCCGCGAGCACATGCTCGGCGCGCGCCAGCCCGACCGCCGCCCGCCGGATTGCCGCGGCGAGCGTGAGGCCGTAGGCGTGCCCGTAGGCGTAGCCGGCTCGGGTGCGCCGGAAAAGGATGACCACCTCGCCCGGACCGGCGTCGTGGTGCAGCCGCACGGACTCGATCCCCGGATACGGCGTCGCGATGCGTTCGGCCGGCAGCCGACCGTCCCACCAGGAGACCAGGGCGTACCGCTCGAGGGCCTTGGCCCGGGCCAGGCCCTGCGCCTGCCGGCGGAACAGCCCCGGGAACGCGGCCATCCCGCTCGAGCTGCGGTCCTCGCGAAATCCGCAACGGCCGCCCGCCGGGCTGTCGAGCACCGCCAGGTAGGCCCAGCGCTCCAGCGCCTCCGCGATCGCCTCGTGGCTCGCGGCGCCGGAGGTCGCCGCGACGCCGGTGCCGTCCGCCGCTCCGAAGAGCGCACCCGCCGCGGAGTCGACCGAGAGCCCGGCGCACAGGTAGGCGTTCGCCAGGCATTGGGCCGCCCCGAGCACCGGCAGTTCGCCGACGTCGACCCGGTCGATCGGCCCGCCGTGCTCGGCCAGGACGTCGCCAAATTTCAATGCAGCGAGCGAGACCATGGGGGCAGGGTCAGGCCGGCAACCGGAGCGCCCCGCCGGCCCCGCGCACGATCACCCGGCCGCCGGGCAGAGGCGGCACGCCGGGAGGCTGTTCCCACGCCACGTCCGCGGCCCTTCGCCACGCCGCATCACCGGACCGGGAAGCAGCGACACCGTTGCCGAGAAACCACGAGGCGCACGCACAAGCGCCGCCGAGAAGGAGGATCAGCTTGGTCTTTGTCATGGCGGTACGAGAAATCGTTTGCCCGGCCCCGCGGGCCGAATGATCTTTCCGCCCCAATCACGATGCGCTGCCCCACTTGGATTTGGGTGGTTTTGTCGCTGGCGTGGCCGGGCTCGCCGGGAGTGGCTGCTTTGCCGTTTACGCCGTGGGCCGCGCCGATCGCGTTGCCGGAGCCGTTGCGGGGCAAGGCCGTGTGGTCCCTGTGTCGCCTGCCCGACGCGCGGCTCGCCGTCGGCTTCGAAGGCGGGATCGCGCTCGGGGTGCCCGGGGGCGACTGGGCGATCGTCGCCACCCCGAACGGCAGCCCCGTGCAGACCATCGCGCCGGGCCACGGGCGCCTCTTTGCCGCCGGCGGCGGCTGTGCGGGCTTCGTGGAGAACGGCCGCTTCGAGCCTCTCGCCGGACCCGCCGCGGCGACCGTCGAGGCCGAGGCGGTTCCGGAGGGCTGGGTGCTGGCCACCAAGACCGGCTGCTGGCTCCTCGAGCCCGCGGGCGCGGTCCGGGCGCTCGAGCCCGACTCCCCGCCCACCACCGGCCATCCCACGCTCGGCCGGATCGGCCCCGAAATCCTCGCGCTCCAGCCGGGACGGGCGCCGGCCGTCTGGCGCGGAGGGCGCCTGGTCCCGTTCCCGGCGCCCGCAGGCCTTCCCGCCCCCAGCCAGCTGCGGGGCGGACTCTGGTTTGGCCCCCTCGGAGTATTCGATCTCAACGGACAAGAGATCCTGCCGGCCCGCGCGGCCGCCGCGGTCCTCGACTCGTACAGCCTGCTGGGCGCGGTGCAGGGCCAGCCCTGGGCGATCTGCGCCACCTACCGGCGCGGACTCCTCGGCTACCCGCCGGGCGCGGACACCCCGGAGTGGAGCTGGGCGGAGATCGGCAACTGCTACGCGCTCGCCCGCGACGGCGACACCCTCCTCCTCGGCACCGCGCAGGGCGCCTTCGGTCTCGCCGATCCGAACTCGGTCCGGATCGCCCGCTTCGGCAACGCCGAGATCCTCCACTGCCAGGCCGAAGCCGCCGGCGTGCGGTTGGTGACGCTCGCCGGCCTGATGGAGATCGGCGAGGTTGCGCCCGGCGCACCCGATCTGATCTGGCCCGAGACGGACGGCGCCACGGTCGCGGGTCACACGCTGTTCTTCCGCCAGCGCG
The DNA here is from genome assembly GCA_023446735.1 of Verrucomicrobiota bacterium. GTDB lineage: Bacteria > Verrucomicrobiota > Verrucomicrobiia > Opitutales > Opitutaceae > CAJCBL01. The sequence continues at coordinate 16,562 of JAEXPQ010000320.1, read as the reverse complement.
CGTACGATCTTCCCACGCTCTTCATCAACGGCCTGGCCGTCGCCGGCGACCTCGCGGCCGTCGCCTTCAACAACACGCTGGTGGTCACCACCGCGGGCGATCCGGTCGTCGCGGCGCTGCCGAGCGGCGGCACCTCGCTGGCCATCGCGGAAGGGCGGATCTTCGTCGGCACCCAGGCCGACGGAGTCCAGATTTTCGACACACAAGGGCAACCGCTCGGCCACGTGGGAACCGGACGCGCGAAAGTTCGCGCGCTCGCGCCCGGGGACCTGCGGCTGCTCTTCTGGAACGGCGAAGTGCGCGACGCGCGGCAGGAACTCCGGGGACGCCCGCCGCTCGGCAACCCCCGCGATGCGGCGACGGTCTCCGTGCGGCGCGGGGACGGCGCCCGGGAGGAACGAGCCGTGGCGCTCCTCGTCACCCGCCCGGACGGCCCGCCCGTTGTGGGCTGCCTCGACCAGGACGGCTGGCGCCCGCTGGACCTGCCGGGCCTGGCCGAGATCGATGCCGAGACGATGGCAGCGACCACCGATCGGCTCTTCGTGGCGGGGCGGCACGGCGCCCTTGAGTTTCGTTTTCCCCTCCCCTTCGCCGCGAACCCGACCCCGAACTGGCACTGGGAGGATCGGACGGCCGGCGGCGACTTCTTCCTCTCGGACAACCGCACGGAGCAAGCGTACCTCGTGCCGGGACGCTGGGAGGCCCCCTCGTCCACTCCGCCAACCTACCGCGTATGCCTGCCCAGCGGCGCCTGGACGGAAGCCCGCGGCGGAGTGCCCTTCGCCATCCCCGCCCAATGGGGCGAAAACCACCTCGTGCTCCAGGCGGAACGCCACGGGCTGACCGCGCGCCGCGAGTTGGTTGTCGTGCGCCCCTATCCGCTCGCGTTGCAGCCGTGGGCGCTGGCCCTCGAGGCGGTCATGCTGGCCGCAAGCGTCTGGGGCGTCGCCCGCTGGCGGACCCGCCACCTGCTCCGGCAAAAGAAGGCGCTGGAGGCCGCCGTCGAGCAACGCACCGCCCAGTTGAGCAAGGCGAACGCCGCCAAGGAGGAGTTCCTCGCCAGCGTCAGCCACGAGATCCGCAATCCACTCAACGGCGTGGTCGGCATCTGCGCGATCCTGCAGGACTCGTCGATCGGCCCGCGCGAGCGCAGCCTCGTGCAGACGCTCACCGGGTGCGCCGAGCAACTGCGCTCGATGCTCGACGACGTGCTGGACTTCTCGCGCATCGAACGCGGCGAGATCGCGCTGACGCTCGCGCCCTTCGAGATCCGGGCCCTCGTCGAGGAGTCCGTGCGCGTGATGGATCCCACGCTCGAGGCCTGCACGCTCGACCTGCCGGACACCGCGGTCTGGCTGGAGGGCGACGCCGGCAAGATCCGCCAGATCGTCTGCAACCTCGTCTCCAACGCCCTCAAGTACGGCCGCCCGCGCGAGGCCGGCATCACCCTGCGGCTGACGCCCGAACCCCCGCAGCGCCAGAGGCTGCGCTTGGCCGTGCACAACACCGGCCCGACGATCTCCGCCGAGGAACTGCCGCGGTTGTTCGAATCGTTCCGTCGCGGCTCCAGCGCCGCGGGCGCCCCGGGCTTCGGCCTCGGCTTGGCCGTGTGTCGCCGCCTCGCCGAGCGCATGGGCGGCTGGATGACCGCCGTGAGCCACGAGGGCGCCACGGAGTTCGCCCTCGAGCTCGTGTTGCCCGCCGCCGGCCCGACGGTGGCCCGCGACTTGCCGCCGGTCGCTGTGTCCCGCGCGCTCGCGGTGGAGGACGAGGATTTCAACCGGCTCGCGCTCGGCCATGTGCTCCGTTCGCTCGGCTACGAGATCGACTGGGCGACCGACGGCGCCTCCGCGCTGCAGCTGGCGCGCAAACAACCCTACGACCTGATCCTCACCGACTGGAAGCTGCCCGACATCGCCGGGGACGAGCTGTGTCGCCAACTTCTGGCGATCCTCCCCCCGCCGCGGCCGCCGGTCGTCGCGGTCACGGCGTATTCCTCCGCCGAGAAGCTGGCCGCCGCCCGGGCCGCGGGCATGGCCGGCTTCGTGACGAAACCGGTGACCCGCGAGAAGCTCGAGCAACTCATTCGCAACCTCGACACCGGGCCGCGGCCGCGCCCCGCCCTCGAGGTCGACCGCCGTCCCGAGCGCCCCGCCAGCCTCGCCCTCCTCGGGGAACTGGCACCGACTCTCGCGAAGCTCTCGGTGGACCTCGCCGAAGGCTGGCAACGCACCGAGGCCCAGGCGCGCCTGCGCGACCCGCGGACCGGCCGCGCCGCTCACGGCCTGCGTTCGCTGCTGCTGCTCGCCGGCGAAGAGGACCTCGCCGAGCAGTTCGGCCTCCTCGAGACCGCCGCGGATACAGGGGACTGGGACAGCGTCGAACGCCTCCTGCCGTTCCTCGCGGAGGAGATGCGGAGCGCCCGGAGCCGCTTGGCGCCCGAGCCATGAGGTCGATTCATCGCGCCGACTTCGCGCTTCCGTTTCCCCCTCCGGACACTAGCGTCGCGCCGACACCGCCTCCCACCCCATGCCGAAAGCCATCACCGCCGTCTCCGTGGCCGAATTCTTCGCGAAATACGGGGCCAAGCTGAAAGCCGAGCTGATCGCGGGCAGCGAAGGCGTGCACCGGCAGATCCGCGAACCGAGCATCAACCGCCCGGCGCTGGCGCTCACCGGCTTCTACAAGTATTTCGCCAACAAACGAGTGCAGGTCATCGGCTCGACCGAGATGACCTACTTCAAGACCCTGGCGCCGGTGCGCCAGGAGGAGATGATGCACGCGATGATCGACCGCGGCATCCCCTGCCTCGTGCTCACCCGCAATCTCCTGCCGACGAAGAGCATGCTCTCCGTCGCGCGCGAACGGAAACTGCCGCTGTACCGCACGCCGCTCATCACGATGCATTTCGTCAACATCTCGACGATGTGCATCGACGCCGAGTTCGCCCGCCAGACCACCGAGCACGGCACGACGTTGAGCATCGAGGGCGTCGGCGTGATGATCCGCGGCCACAGCGGCGTGGGCAAGAGCGAGGCCGCCCTCGCCATCATCGAGCGCGGACACAGTCTCGTGGCCGACGACCTCACGCTGATCCGCGTGCTCGACGAGCGCGAACTGATCGCCACCAGCATGCCGCTCAACCGCGGCTACATGGAGTGCCGCGGCATCGGTATCATCAATGTCGCCGAGATGTTCGGCGTGCGCAGCATCCGCCCCGAGGTCCGCCTCGAGATGGTGATCACGCTCCAGGACTGGCGGCCCGACGTGGAGGAGGAGCGCACCGGCCTGGAGGAAAGCTTCTACGACATCCTCGGCATCCGGATACCCCATATCGAGATCCATGTGCGCCCCGGCCGCGACATCGCCCGCCTCGTCGAGGTGGCGGCGCTCGTCCAGGCGCTCAAGAAGATGGGCAAGGATCCCGCCAAGGAGTTCAACGAGCGGCTGATCGCGTTCATGAGCGCCCAGCAACCGCCCGGCCCCGGCGGCGGCGACGCCCCCGCCGAGGTGGAGGCACCCCCGCTCGATTGAGCCGGCCGGCGCCGCGGTTCAGGCGGTCGGCTCGCCGCCGCGGGCGGCCAGATCCCGACAACCGCGCAGGTCGCACTTGCCGCTGCCCAGGACCGGAATCCGGTCGAGCCGGTGCACGGCCTTCGGGATCCAGAGGTTCGGCAGGCCCGCCGCGGTAAGCTTCTCGCGCAGTTGCGCCGCCTCGATCGGTTCGGTCGTGAGCAACACGAGGATCTCGCCCTTGGCGGCATCGGGCACGCCGAGCACGACGACCTTGGGCGCGTCGGCCGCCTCGAGGGCGAACACCTCGACGATCTTCTGCTCGATCGTGAGATGCGGCACCATCTCGCCGCCCACCTTCGAGAAGCGCGACAGCCGGCCCTCGATGTAGAGGAAACCGTCCTCGTCGAACCGGCCGAGGTCGCCGGTCACGAACCAGCCGTCGCGCAATGTCTCGGCGTTGCGCACGGGGTCCTTGAGATAGCCGCCGAAGACGTTGGGGCCGCGGAACCAGATGATGCCCGTCTTGTCCGGCGGCAGCGTGGCTCCGGTTTCCGGATGCACGATCCGTGCCGTGATCCCGGGCAGCAGCCGTCCCACCGAGCCGAGGCGGTGTCCCTCCTGGGGGCGCACGCCCGCGGGCAGGTTGCGCGGCTCAGGCAGGTTCACGTTCGTGACCGGGGTGGTCTCGGTGAGCCCGTAGCCCTGCAGGATCGGGAAGCCGAAGCGCTGGAGACAGAACTCGTAGAGATCGACCGGCAGCTTCTCCGCGCCCGAGACCATGAACCGCAGCGAGCGCAGCTGCGCGGGCTCCGCGCGCTTGAGCATGGGGCGGATGAACGTGGGCGTGCCCACGAACACGGTCACCTGCTCCTGCTCGATCGCGTCGATGTTGCGCTTCGCGTCGAGCGGCGTGGGCAAGGTGACCGTGCGCAGGCCGCGCATGAGCGCGTACCACATCGTGACGGTGAACCCGAAGCTGTGGAAGATCGGCAGGCAGGCCATGAGCGTCTCGCGCTTGGGCAGCACTCCCGTCGCCGAGATCTGGGCACAATTGGCGAGGATGTTGCGGTGCGTCAGCGGCACGCCCTTCGGCTCGCCGGAGCTGCCGCTGGTGAAGAGCAGGCCCGCCTCCGCTCGATCGCCCACCCGCGGCACCCGCCAGAGCAGGGCCAGCAGCCGGGAAGGCAGCAGCCAGATCAGGATCAGCCGCGCCAGCACGCGGGCCTTGCCGCGGGCCGCGAGGTCGACGCGCAGGTCGCGCGTCCGCTCGGGCCAGGGAAACTGCGGGAGCTTCGCGCGCACCGCCTCGGCGGAGACGATGGTGCGCACCTCGCCGAGGCGCAGCGACGACTCGATCGCGGCGACGCCCGCGGTGAAGTTGAGGTTCACCGGAATCTTGCCGGCCAGCACCACCGCGAGATTGGCGATGTAGCCGCCCGCCCCCGGCGGCAGCACGATGCCCACCCGCCGCTCGGGTACCTCGCGCCGGAGCACGGCCGCGTACGTCGCCGCCGCGGCCAACAGCGTCCCGGCGGTGACCTCGCGCCGCTCGGCCGTGCGGTCGACCAGGACCACTTTCCACGGATGGCGGGCCAGCGCCCGCAGGACCTCGTAGCCGAGGTGCCGCCGCAGTTCGTCGCGTTGCTGGTAGGCGCGCTCCCCGAGGTCCAGCAGGGCCTGGCGCGCGGTGACCGCGTTCACGGTGGAATAGGCGAGCGGCTGACCGACCTGAACCAGCACCGAGAACGGAAAGCGCTCGGGCAGCTTGAAGATCAGCTTCTGGTTGGCGTAGGTGAAGATCGACCCCCAGAGCGAATCGATGAAGACCGGCACAACCGGCACCGCGGCCCGCCGGGCCAGCGCCTCGAAGCCCTTGCGGATTTCCATCAACGCTCCGGTGCGGCTCACCTGGCCCTCGGGAAAAACGCACACCAGCTCGCCCTCCTTCATCTTGCGGATCGCCAGGCGCAAACCTTCCGAGGCGCGCGCGGCCGAGAGCGGGATCACGCCGCTGATCCGGTAGAACCACAGCGGAAGACCGCGGCGCTGCCGGCCGTGGACCGCGAAGAACCAGAGCTTGCGCGGAAACACCACCTGCAACAGCAGGGCGTCCACGTAGGAAATGTGATTGCTCACCACGAGCGCGCCGCCCGCCGGCAGGTTCTCCGCCCCTTGGATGCGCAGCCGGTACAGCACCTTGCCGAGGCCGCGGAACAGCAGCACCATGAGGTGTTCGGGCGCGAGCCAGACCGCCGCCACCGCGCAGACGCCGGCCCCGAGCGCCAACGCCACCAACTGCTCGCCGAGCGACCAATGCAGCCCGGCGGCCAGCGCGTAGTAGAGCCCGCCCGCCGCGATACCGCCGACGCCCCGGAAGAGGTTCAACGCGCCGCCCATGCGCGTGCGCTGCGGCCGGCTCACGCGGTGGAGGAAATAGATGTGCAACGGCGCCAAAAACAGCCCCGCGCTGAAACCCAGCAGCAGCAGCGCCGGCCGGAAGGCCGGGGCCTCAAGGTGGTTCGCGCTCGCCCACCACGCGGCGAGCGCCATGCCCGCGGCGCCGAACGGCACCAGGCCGATCTCCGTGCGCCCGCGCGAGACCAAGCCCGCGCACAAATGTCCGGCCAGCGCTCCCGTGCCGGCGAACAGCAGCAACGTCGCCGCCAGTCCCGGCATGCTCGTCGCCCCCGGGTGCTGCGCCACCCAGCCGCGTCCGGCATCGATGAGCACCAGCACCAACGCTCCACCGAGCATGTGAAAATAGAGGATTCCGAGCGCCGTCGTGCGCAGGCGCGGCACGCGAAGCAGCTCCCGCAGGTGGTTGATCGGCCGGGTGAGCAACCCCGGCGGCGGCGCGCCCGCCGTCTTCGCCGCGGTCGGTCGCGACGGCAGGAACGCGGCCAGCGCCACCGCCGCCACCGGCGGCAAAAGGTATCCGAATCGCTCCGCGGCCGCCCAGCCCAGCTGCACCTGGCCGACCACCCCCGCCAGATCCAACGCACGGGCCCCGAGATAGGCTCCGGCAGCGATCGAGGCGATCGTCAGCATCTCCATCAACAGCACCGCCGCGCCGAAATGCTCGGGCGGCGTCACCTCGCGCAACATCGAACGCTTCGAAGGCGAAACCAACGCCGAGTGCACCGCCAACGCCACAAAGAGCGCCACCGTCAGCGGCACGCTCCGCCAATGCAGCGCCAGCACCAGCAGGCCGAGCAACGCGACCAGGAGAAGGATCGACACCGCGAGGACGCGGCGGCTGGAGAAGCGGTCCGTGCACCACGCGAAGAACGGCGAGAACAACACATAAGGCGCCGCGAGCGCCACCGGGAGCGCCGCCAACCACTCGTCGACGGCCCCGGCGGGCAACACCCCGGGCACCAGCGCGAGCGCGAGCACGAGCGTCTTGGCGGCGTTGGCCGCGAAGGACACGAGCGTCTGCGCGCCGAGCAGCGCGATCAACGAGGCCTTCGAAGAGCGGGAGGGATCCGGCGCAAGCATGGTGCGGGGGCGGGCCAACGAAAGGGAACGGCGTGCGGAGCGCAAGGTCGGCGAAGGGCCGTCTCACTCGCCCGCCTCGGGGCGCCAGCGACGCAGGTCGGCGACCAGGGCCCCGAACCCGCCCGGGAAATCGAACTCGAGGCGGCGGAAGTCCCCGCGATGCCGGCGGAGCTCCGTTTCGGCGCACTGCACCTCGAGCGCCAGCGACGGATGCGGCGTGCCGTAGACGCGTTGCTTGAGATCGCGCCGCGAATACGGCGACGCGCCGCGCTCGCGCCCCGCCAGCCAGGCCGCCTCCGTGACCGTGTCGTCACGACCGCACAGATACCACGCCTCGATCGCCGGCACCGCCTGCCCGATCGCGGTGAACAGCCGGCTCCGGCCCTGCGCCGCGGGCAGCCGTTTCAAGGTCTGCCGCACGATCGCCCGCAGCTCGCACAGCCGGCACCCGGGATGAAAGTAGCCGGGCCGCTCGTGCTCCACGGTGTGCACGACGGTGTCGTCGGCATCGGCGGCGATGATGATCCCGGCCGTGTCGGTGCGGAAATGCAGATGCCGGAGGACGACGGGCAACACCTGCGCCACCGAGGGCCAGCCGCGCGCGCGCAGCGGCGGCTGGACCGGCTCGATCGCCTGGCCGAGCACCCCCTCCGCGACGAGCCGCAACGCGGCTTCGTCGGCCGGGGATTCGCTCAACAGCGCGACTTTCATCGGCGGGGCAGCGCGGCGGCGTTCAGCGTTCGTCGGGGATGCCGCCGAGGATGCCGCTGTACCAGAGGTCACCGAGGCTGGCGCTGCCGATAGCGTCGCGCAGGTCCTCGCGATCCGACAGCCGCTCGAAGGTCGCCTCGGCGCCGCGCTTCTGGGCGATGACGACCTCCTCGAGTTGTTCCCGGAAGAGATCGAGCAGGTACGGCGAATGGGTCGTGGTCAGGATCTGCGTGGGCGCCGCCCCACCCTCGGGATAACTCATCCGGTAGAGCAGGTCGCGGATCTCGCGCAACAGCCGCGGATGGATGCCGCGGTCGATCTCCTCGAGACAAAGGACGGCCGGCATCGGCCGGGCTTGGGTGAGCACCAGCAGGCCGATCAGTACCAGTGTGCCTTGGGAAAGATCCTCCGCGCCGAGCCGCCGCTCCTCGCCCTCGATCTCGGCGTAGAGCCGGCGCGAACCGTCGCTCGCCGCCTCCGCCCCCACCGAACGGTATTCCGGCAGGATGCGGCGGAACTCCGCCACGACCCGTTCGTAGCTGTCGCGGTCTTCGCGTTGGAGCCGGAAAAGCGCCGCGGGAAGATTCGTTCCGTCGTCCCCGAGCAGGATCGGCGCACCTGCCGGACTCGTGCGCGCGAGCGCCGCCTGCTCGAGGGCCACGACCCGCAGCGTGGTCAGTCGCGCCACAAGCTGGCTCCAGCGCACCGGCAGGTCGCCCGGGCCATCGATGCGCAGGGTCCGGCCCAAGCCGTCCGGCGCGCACTCCAGCAGCGCCTCGATGTCCGCAAACGGGGCGCCGAAACGGAACCGCAGCAAGCCGCCCTCGGCGCGGTGGCCGGCGGGCGGCGGGCCGAAGACCGGCGGGCGCGCGGCGAACTGGCGCAGCCGCTGGAGGGCGAGCAGGACGCTGGTCTTCCCGCTGCCGTTGGGTCCGATGATGAGGTTGAACGGACCAAGCTCGATCCGCGCCGCGCGCAGGACCTTGAAGTTCGTGAATTCGATGGAGGCGATCACGGTGCCGCCACTATGCGGCGGGGCGTCCGGCGGGCAACCCAAGGCTTGGCCAATCGCCATCGGCGAAAACAGAACAACCGGCGCCACCATGGGCGCCGGTTGTCGGAAACAGCGGAACGGGGATCAGCCGTTGGCGATCTTGCGCTGGACCGGGAAGACCGGGCGCAGCGCCTGGCTGAGCTGGTCGTGCAGGTCCTGCATCTTCCGGTACACGGCGACGTTGGCCTTGTTGGGCTGGCAACGGGTCGACTCGTCAAGCGCCACGATGCGGCGGGTGAAGTCCTCGAGCTTGGCCTTCGGGTTCGACTGGCGGGCCACGCACCACGCGGCCTGGAGCGCGCCGCCGAGCGCCGCGCCCTCGTCCTCGACCATCGCCACGACGGGCACGCCGAAGACGTCCGCCATGATCTGGCGCCAGACCGGCGACTTCGCGCCGCCGCCGGTGATGCGGATCTCCTTCGCCTTCACGCCGAGGGCGGCGAGGCGGCGCAGGCCGTAGTTCATGCCGAGCGTGGCGCCTTCCATCGCGGCGCGGGCAAAGTGCGCCGGGGTGTTGGTCTTGGCGTTGAGACCGATGAACGCGCCCGAGCCGGTGGGCACGTTGGGCGTGCGTTCGCCGGCGTAGTACGGGAGGAGCAGCAGGCCGTCGCAACCGGCCGGAGCCGCCGCGACCTGGGCGTCAAAGGTCTTCACATCCCAGCCGAAGAGCGCACGCATGTGCTCGGTGACGCTGGTGACGTTCATCGTGCACAGCAGCGGGAGCCAGCCGCCGGTGGAGCTGCAGAACGCGGCGATCTCGCCGTCCGGATCGCAGACCGGCTTCTTGCTGAACGCGTAGATGGTGCCGCTGGTGCCGAAGCTGGCGGTGACCACGCCCGGCTCCACGTTTCCAGTACCGATGGCGCCCATCATGTTGTCGCCGCCGCCGGCGCTGACGACGACGCTGGTCGACAGGCCGTATTTCTCGGCCATCTCCGGGCGGAGCGTGCCGGCCGCTTCATGCGAGCCGGAGATCTTCGGCAGGAACTGCGCGAGCTTCGGGTCGATGGCGTCGATGGCGGCCTTCGACCAGGCGGCCTTGCGCACATCCATGAGGGCGGTGCCGGAGGCGTCGCCGAACTCCATGAAGTACTGGCCGGTGAGGTGGAAATTGAGGTAGTCGTGCGGGAGGAGCACGTGGCGGAGGCGGCGGTAGTTGGCCGGCTCCTTCTTCTTCAGCCAGGCGATCTTGCCCGCGGTGAAACCGGCGAGCACAAGGTTGCCGGTCTTCTTCAGCGTGGCCTTCGGCCCGCCGAGCTTCTTCATGATCGCCTCGCACTCGGGCACGGTGGAAGTGTCGCACCAAAGCTTGGCCGGGCGGATGACCTCGCCCTTTTCGTCGAGCGGCACGAAGCCGTGCTGCTGGCCGGAGACGCCGATGCCGGCGACGGCCGCGCGGTCGACCTTCTCGAGGACCGAGAGGATGACCTTGTCGAGCGCCTCGGTCCAGGCGGACGGGTGCTGTTCCATATGCCCGACCGGGAGGTTCGGGATCAGTTGGTAGGACGCGCGCGCCTCGGCGACGACCTTGCCGGATTCGAGATCGAGGACGATGGCCTTGGTGCTCTGCGTGCCGCTATCGATGCCGATGAAGAGACTCATGGGTGGTGTGTAGGGATCGGTTGGAGGTGTTGATCGTTTCGCACCGGGGGAGGCGGAGCCGCCGATCTTCCGGGTCGCCGCGAACCCGGCGACAACAAAAAGGCCGCGGGACAAGCCCGCGGCCAAGGAGACGAGATTCCGGCGGAGCGATCAGCGCTTGAGCGTCGCGCAGAACTTGGCGAGGCGGCGGACGCCCTCCTCGATGATCTTGTCACTGGTGGCGTAGCTCAGGCGCAGGCAGTCGTCGGCGCCGAAGGCACCGCCGGGGACGGCGGCGACCTTCTCCTCGTCGAGGAGCTTCGCGCAGAACTCGCCGGAGGTGAGGCCGAAGGACGAGATGACCGGGAAGAGGTAGAACGCGCCCTGGGCGAGGCCGCAGGTGATGCCGGGAATCTTGTTGAGCTCGGCATGGAGGAACTTCCGGCGGCGGTCGAACGCCTCGAGCATGGGCGCGAGGGCGGCCTTGGCCTTCTCCTTCTCCTTGAGCGCGGCGAGGGCGCCGTACTGGGCGAAGGTGGTGGCGTTGGAGGAAGTCTGGCTCTGGATATCGATGGCGGCCTTCATCACATCGGCCGGACCGACCATGGTGCCGAGGCGCCAGCCGGTCATCGAGTAGCTCTTGCTGAAGCCGGAGACGACGATCGTCGCTGCGGCAGCCTCGGGCGCGAGGGTGGCGGCGCAGAAGTGCTTCGCACCATCGTAGGTGAGATGCTCGTACATCTCGTCGGACATGAGGTAGAGGCCGTGTTTGAGCACGACGCCTACGACGGCCTCCATCTCGGCCTTCGAGTAGACGGCGCCGGTGGGATTCGAGGGGCTGTTGAGGATGACGAGCTTGGTGCGCGGGGTGATCGCGGCCTCGAGTTCGGCGGCGGTGAGCTTGAAGCCGTTGGCGGCCGAAGCGCTCACGATGACCGGCGTGGCGCCGGCGAGTTTCACCATCTCGGGATAGCTCACCCAGTACGGAGCCGGGACGATGACCTCGTCGCCGGGGCCGACCGTCGCCATGATGGCGAGGTAGCAGGAATATTTGCCGCCGGGGCTCACGCAGGTCTGCGCCGGGGTGATCTTGAGGCCGTAGTCCGCGGCGTAACGCTCCGCGATGGCGGCGCGCAGCTCGTCGATGCCCGGAGTGGGAGCGTACTTGGTCTTGCCCGCGGCAAGCGCCTTGGCGCAGGCCTCCTTGATGAAGTCGGGCGTGTCGAAGTCGGGTTCACCGGCGGCGAAGCCGCAGACGTCGACACCGGCGGCTTTGAGGGCTTTGGCCTTGGCATCGACCGCCAGCGTAGGCGACGGCGAGATGTTCTTGGCCCAAGGTGAGAGGGAACGGCGGATTTGGGTCATGGCGAAGGCGCAGGTTGGAAGGAGTTGGAACCGAAGCAAGCACGGTAGGGGGTGTCTCCCCACTTAATGAACGGCCCCGATCCACGGGCCGACAAGGCCGACCCGAAGACTGCACACGCAACGATCACCCCAAGGCCTCCGCCCCGTTGCGGCGTCAGGAAACAAAAAAGCCCCCGGAAAAACCGGGGGCTCGATAGAGTTGGTGGAACCTTCCTTACTTCTTCGCCTTCTTGGCCTTCTTGCCAACGGGGAGGGCGTCGATCGCCGTGCGGAGCAGCTCGCCGACGCTCACGTCGTGCTTCTTCGCGAGCTTCACGAGGCGCTGCTTGGTGTCCATGCGCAGCCGGACCGAGATCTGGCGGTGCGCCTTGACCGGAGCGGAGTAGGAAGCGAAATCGAACGTCTCGATCGCATGGCGGATGACCTCGCTGTTGGTAGACATGTCGAGGCTGTCGCGGGAGGCCTCGATCTTGGCGAGGAGCTCTTCCTTGAGATCGAACGTGAGGGGGGAACTTTCCTGGGAGGTGGGAGGCATATCTGGTATTCGGTTAACGGTGGTTTGTATCGCAGTTGCGGTTGAACGAAGTAACTTTCTCGAAACGTATCCGACGGCAACTCGAATTTTCGAATTCGCGCTTCTCCGGCGAAAATCGTTCGGCATCGGGTTTTCCCCTATCGTCGCCTTTTTCTGGTGCGATTTTCTCTCCCGCCCTCGGGCGCACTGGGGGGAAACACCCGCTCAATCGAGCGGACGGAGCGCCACCGCCGCGTCGAGTTCGGGGGCGAGCGGAAGATGAGCCGGCGAAAAAAAGAGTCGCGGTAGGGCGAGACCGAGCGCGGCCGCCGTGACCCGGAAGCGGGTCTTGTTCCTCGAGACCTCGTCCCGCAGGTCGATGGTGCGGACCAGCCACTGGTCCTGCGTGCGCTTGAGGTCGACCACACTGATCGTCTTGATCGGAGTCTGGTCGGCGCCCAGTTCCTCCGCCTGCACGAGCGCCGAGAACTGGGTGTCGAGGTAGAAGCGGACGCCCGTCAATCCGGGGCGCGCCTTGGCGATCGCCTCCGGCGGGAAGGAAAGGAAGCGGTGCGCCGGGCGGCCGCGCACGCTGACCAAGCCTTCGAAAACGAACTCCGGCCAATACAGAAACGGCATCTGCAGGTCGAACGCCGTCAGGTCGGTCCCCGCCAGCGGCGCGAACAGTTGGTCGGCATCCACCGCGACGCCGTCCGCCCCATCGGCCGCCACGGTCCAGATCGCCGCCGGATCACCGCTCTGGACCAACAACCGCCGCGCGCCCGGCGTGCCGACCGGGAACTCGACCAACGTGAGCGGACCGGTCTCGGCGCGCGTGCCATACAGACGACCGGACACAAGTCGTTCCGCGCCCCGACGGGGCATCACTCGTAATGAAAAATCAAGGGCATAGTCGCCCGCCAATCCCAGGCGCCGGAACTCCTCGAGGATCCGCCGTCCCTCCGCCTGGTCCGCCGCCCCGGTGAACGCATACCGCGGCTCGGGCCGGATGCGGCTCTGCGCCCCGGCGATGGCGGCCAAAAAAAACGCGAGGCCGAAGACCGTGCACCGGCCCAGACGCCTCGCGTTCATACGGAGCAAAACGACCGACGATCAGGGTTGGGGCGCCGGAGCCGGCGCAGCCGGGACGGGCTCGGCGCTCGGCGTCACAGGCGCCGAGGAAACTGGCGCCGCAGGCAGGCTCTCCGCCGAGCGATCCTTGTGCTTGGCCACATAGATCTGCCCGAGGTAGGCGCCGAACGCCAAGATGAAGAACGCCACCGCCAGCACGATCGTCGAGCGCGTGAGCACATTGCCCGTCTCCGCGCCGAAGGTGGCCTCGGCCATGCCGCCGCCCATCGCCGTGCCCAAACCGCTGTCCGAACGGGGCTTTTGCACCAGCACGAGCAACCCGAGGAAAAGCGAAACCAGGACGAGCAAGAAGGTCAGGACGACGATCAAAATGTTCATGAAGTCGCCGAGGCAACCGCCCGCGCCAAGCGTTGTCAAGGCAGGTCCCAAGGCGAAGAGCGGCTGCCGGCGAAGCGGCGTCTTCCCCCCTTCGGATCCGCGGGCGACCGTGCGGGCGAACGCCGGCCGGCGACGTGGGCCAACGCCGTGGCGCGACTCCGCGCCTACACGTTCACACCCAGCCGATCGAGGATGCGCTGGAGATCGGTGTTGCCCTGATACTCGATCACGATCTTGCCCTTCTTCGGCGAGTGCTTGACGGAAACGCGGGCGTTGAAGTGGGAGGTGAGCTTCTTCTCGATGCTCGCCACCGCGGTCGCTTCGGCAACCGGCACCGCGCGCCCGCCGGCAGCGGACGAGGCGCTCGGCGCCGCCACCGCCGCGCGTCGGCGCTGCACCAACTGTTCGAGGACCCGCACGCTCACCCCTTCCTCGAGCGTCCGCCGGGCCAGGAGCTGACGCTCGGCCGCATTTTCGAGCCCGAGCAAGACCTTCGCGTGGCCGACGCTCAACATGCCCTTCGAGATGTAGCCTTGGATCTCCGCATCGAGCTGGAGCAATCGCAACGCGTTGGCGACCGAAGCCCGAGGCTTCCCCACCCGCTCGGCCGCCAACTCCTGGGTGAGTCCGAACTCCTGCATCAGGCGGGCGTAGCCGAAAGCCTCGTCCATCGGGTTGAGGTCCTCGCGCTGCAGGTTCTCGATCAGGGCCATCGCCGCCGAGGAGGCCTCGTTGGCCGAGACGACCTTCGCCGCGATGGTCTTGAGCTTGAGATGCTGATGCGCGCGCCAGCGGCGCTCGCCGGAGATGAGCTGGAACTTCTCCCCGACCTTCCGCACGACGATGGGCTGCAGAAGCCCCTCGGCCTTGATGCTCTCGGCCAGTTCGGCCAGCGCCGCCGGTTCGATCGTCTTGCGCGGCTGGTGCGGATTGGGCTCGATCGCACCCACCGGGATCTCGAGATAGCCTTCGGGTTTCGGCAACGGCGCCGCGACCGCGGGACCGGCCGGCGCGGCGGCCGGGGCCGTGGGTTTCACCGGTTGGGCGGGTGTGTCGGGTTTCTTGGCAACACCGGACGAAATCAAAGCGCCCAGGCCGCGGCCGAGACGAGAGGGGGTCTTAGGGGTGGACATGTCAGTTGGTCGATCGAACCTGCGGCGGCGGCATCAACGGGCCGGTGGCGCCTGGGATAAAAAGGCTTTGCCCCACGTGGAGTTTCGTCGGGTCCGCGATGCGGTTGGCGTTCTGGATGTTCTTCATCGAGACGCCGTACTTTTTCGCGATGGTCGAGAGTGTTTCGCCCCCCTGCACGGTATGGGTCACTCCCTCCTTGGGAAAATCGTCGCTGAACTCGGTGGTGATCGAGGGGCGCGTCGCCTGCCCCTTGGCGACCGCGGCGATCGCGGCGTTGGTCTCCTTGGCGAGCTTGCCGATCTGCTGCGCCACAAGCTGGAGGGTCTCGCGTTTCTGTTCGGCCAGGGCCGCGTCGGTCGTCTGCCGCAACTGTGCGACGGTATCGTTGAGCTGAGCGAGCGTCGCGTAGGCCGCGCGGCCGGACTCCGCCTGGGTCGCCAACACGGAATTCTCGCGCTGCAACTGCCCGATCGTCGCCTGCAGCTCGGCCACGGTTTGCTGCAACAGCCGCACGTCCTCACGCAGGTTGGCCAACTCCAGTGCGCGCGGATCGGCGCGTTGCGCCCACGCCACCGAAGCCAAACCGAGTCCCGCGAAGACGACTGTCACGAGTTTCATCGGCCGCAGCATGCAAAGCCGTCGCGGCAAAAACAAGCGCGATGGCAAGGCTCGTTCACTCCGGGCGACGCTTGCGCGGGAACGGAACCGGTGAAACCAGCGGCGGCATCGGCGCCGATGGGATGACGGTTCCTGCCGGCAAATCGAACCCGCGCAGAAAATCGGCCGCGGGCAGCATCTTGCCGCCGGGGCGCTGCAAACGCAGGAGACGCACCACGCCTCCGGTGGCCGCCACCGGCAACGCATCGGCCTCCGGGGGCAACACAGTTCCCGGCGTCGCCGCCACCGCCTCCGGTCTCGCCTCAGCCAAGCCGATCTTCACGGTCTGGCCGGCCAGCTCCACGGCACAGCCCGGCCACGGCTGCAGGGCGTTCACCCGCCGTGCGACCTCGGCCGCGGGTCGGGTGAAATCCAGCACGCCGTCCGCTTTCTCGAGGCGCCGGCAGAAACTCGCCTGCGCGGGATCCTGGTCCCGCAACGGGAGCGTCCCCTCCCCCAACGCCGCCAAGCAACGTTCCGTGAGCGCCGCCGCCGCCTCGCCCAACGCGGCCTCGACGGTCGCCGTCGTGTCGCGCGCCCCGATGGCGACCGGCGCCACCGCCGCGACCGGGCCGGCATCGAGTTGCCGGACCACCCGCATGAAGGAGACCCCGGTGCCCGTCTCGCCGGAAGCGATGGCGCCCGCCACCGGCGAGGCGCCCCGGTAGCGGGGCAGCACCGACGTGTGAAGATTGAATACTCCGAGACGCGGCGCGCCCAGGAAGTCCTCCTTCAGGATCTGGCCGTAGGCCATGACGAGCGCCGCGTCGATGTGCAGCGCGCGCACCCGTTCGACGTCGGTCCCATCGAGCCGTTCCGGCTGAAAGACCGGGAAACCGCGGGCGACGGCCCACTCCTTGATCGGCCCCGGGAGCGTCCGCTGGCCTCGGCCGTGCGGGCGATCCGGCTGGGTGTACACCGCCACGATCTCCACCCGGCGCGGCTCGGTCGCAAGGAGCCGGTTCAGGGTCGGCAAGGCGATCGGATCGGAGCCGAGGAACAGGAGACGCAAGGGCGGCATCGGGCGGAGTCTGTGTGCCGCACCGGACGCGGCGAGCGCTT
>JAEXPQ010000265.1 GCA_023446735.1 Verrucomicrobiota bacterium | reverse complement strand
CGAGGTTCGTTCCAGCTTCAACAACAATCCCGGTACCATCGTGAAGGCAGAAACCAAATCCATGGAAGATGTCGTTGTCCGCGGCGTGGCCGTCGACAAGGACCAGGCAAAGGTCGTCGTCAGCCAGCTGCCCGACAAGCCGGGCACGGCCGCCAAGGTGTTCCGCGCGCTCGCGGACTCGGCGATCATCGTCGACATGATCGTGCAGAACATGGGCCGCGAGGGCGTGGCCAACCTCACCTTCACCGTGCCGAAGACCGAGACGCACAAGGCGCAGGCGCTCGTCACCAAGGTCCTCGCCGAGGTCGGTGGCGGTAAGGTCGAGGTCTTCGAGAACATCGCCAAGCTCTCCATCGTGGGCGTGGGCATGAAGACGCATTCCGGCGTGGCCGCGAAGCTCTTCGAGTCGCTCGCTGCGCAGGGCGTCAACATCGACCTGATCAGCACCTCCGAGATCAAGATCTCGGTGACGGTCGAGGCCGCGAAGGTCGACGACGCCCAGCGCGCCGTGCACACCGCCTTCGGTCTGGACAAGGCGTAAGGCCCCCTCCGCCCGTGGTCGCGCCGCTCGATTCCGGAGGGGCGACCACGGATTTCACGGAGGAGCACGGATACCATCCTGCATCGCGAGTTGAGCGAGAGCTTCAACGGCGGGGCGATGAAAGTGCTCAACACCTTGAAACCCGGGATCGACGAGAAGGGGTACGAGAACGCGCTCGTGATTGAACTCCGCAAGCGCGGCGAACGGATCGATCAGCGAGAACGATTCGATGCGAGCGACGAAGGAGTCGTGGCTCGACCCGTTGGTGCCGGACCTGATCGTCGACGAACTTGCAATTGCCGACCCGAAGGCCGTTGAGGAATTCTCCAAGACCCACGACGCCCAGATGATCGGCTATCTGGCGGTCACCAGCCCCCGACTCGCCTTGCTCCTCAATTTCAAACAAGCGGAACTCCGCTGGAAACGGATTGTGCGCTGAGCTTCAGCTTCGGGATCCGTGCCCATCCGTGAAATCCGTGGTCAAACTCTTCCCTGCCTCATGAAGTTCATCTCCACCCGCGGCCAGACTCCGCCCGTCTCGTTTTCCGAAGCTGTCGCCCTCGGTCTCGCGCCCGATGGCGGGCTGTTCCTGCCCGAGTCGCTGCCCGACCTCTCCGGCAAATGGCAGAGCTGGGCCACACTCTCGTACCCGGAGCTGCTCCGCGAGTTCTTCGGCTTCTTCGCCACCGACATTCCGGCCGCCGACCTCGCGCGCATGGCGGCCGCGGCGTACACAAAGTTCGACCACGCCGAGATCGCCCCGCTCAAGCAGCTCGACGACCGGACCTTCGTCCTCGAGCTCTTCCACGGCCCGACTCTCGCGTTCAAGGACTTCGCCCTCCAGTTTCTCGGCCATCTCTACGAGCACCAGTGCGTGACCCGCAACGAGTCGCTCACCGTGCTCGGCGCCACCTCCGGCGACACCGGCGCCGCCGCGATCCACGGTCTGCTCGGCCGCGCCCGCGCCAAGATCTTCATTCTCTATCCGGACGGCCGTGTGTCGCCGTTGCAGGAACGCCAGATGGCGTGCACCGGGGCGGACAACGTCTTCGCCCTCGCCGTCGACGGTACGTTCGACGACGCGCAGGCCGCGCTGAAGACGATCTTCGAGGACCAGGATTTCCGCGTCCGACACCGCCTCTCCGCCGTCAACTCCATCAACCTCGCCCGCGTGCTCGCGCAATGCGTGTACTACCTCTGGGCGTGGCTGCGGCTGCCCGCCGAGGCGCGCGAGCGGGCGGAGTTCATCGTGCCCACCGGGAACTTCGGCAATGTGCTGGCGGGCTGGCTGGTGCAGAAGATGGGCGTGCCGTTCCGCACGTTCCGCGTCGCCACCAACCAGAACGACATCCTCTACCGGTTGTTCACCACGGGCGACTATTCGGTGGCCGACGTCCATCCCAGCCATGCGCCGTCGATGGACATCCAGGTGTCGTCGAACTTTGAGCGCTTCCTCTATTTCGCCGAGAATCGCGATCCGGCCAGGGTGCGCGCGGTGATGGCGGAGTTCAAGCGGACCGGCCGTTACCAGTTCCAGGACTTCAACCGCGACACGTTCACCACCTCGCGCGCGAGCGACGCCGAGATTGCGGCGATCATCCGCGACGTGCACCAACGTTTCGGGTACGTGGTCGACCCGCACACCGCGTGCGGCTTCAAGGATCTGCCGCAGGACCGCCCGGCGGTGGTGCTCTCAACTGCGCATCCGGCCAAGTTCCCGGATGTGATCCGGCAGGCCATCGGTCGCGAAGCCACGCATCCGACGCTTGAGGCGTTGAAGGCGCGGGCGTTGGTGAAGCATCGCATTCCGGCGACCGTCGCCGCGGTTCGCGGCTTCATCGAGGCTCATCGCTGAGCCGGACCTTCCCGCCCCCGCTGGAAGCGGGTGCGGGGCGACGTCACTTGCCGCTGGATGCGTTCACCGGGACGGCGATCGCCGACACGGTGCGCCGGCGTGTACCGCCGGCCTACACCAGATGCATGTCCCGCACCTGACGTTTGGGCGTTGAGAAACCGTGCGCGGAGGCGGTGGTGGTCGGGGCCGGACGCAACTCCGAAGCGGCGGAGTGATGCTTGCCCCCCACGAGTCGGTCGAGTTCAGAGATGGCGCTTTCCAACGACATCGCCTGACCGTGCAACTCCTCGGCGGAGGCGGCGGATTCTTCGGCGCCTGCGGCGAGACTCTGGGTGACCTTGTCCATCTGTGAGACGGCGGTGACGATCTGGTTGAGGCCCTGGGTCTGTTCGCGGGAGGCGGTGGCGATCTCGCCGATCAGTTCGTCGACCTTGCGGGCGTTTTCGACGATCTGCCCGAGGCCCACCGCGACTTTGCCGGAGATGTCGACGCCCCGGCCGGCCTTCTGGATGGAGTCCTCGATGCTTGTCGTGGTCTCGCGCGCGGCCTGGGCGCAGCGTTGGGCCAGCGCCCGGACTTCCTCGGCGACGACGGCGAAACCGGCGCCCGCCTCGCCCGCGCGGGCGGCCTCGACGGCGGCGTTGAGGGCAAGGATGTTGGTCTGGAAGGCGATTTCGTCGATGGTCTTGATGATCTTTGCGATGTTGTCGCTGGAGGCCTTGATGGCGTCCATGGCGGAGGTCATGGCCTGCATGTCGCCGGACCCGGTTTCGGCGGCGGTGCGCGCCAAGTTGGCAAGGCCCTTCGCGTTGGCGGCCGACTCGGCGTTGCGGCTGGTCATGCTGGTGATCTCCTCGAGGGAGGCGCTGGTTTCCTCGAGGGAGGCGGCCTGCTCGTTGGTGCCCTGGGCGAGGGATTGGCTCGCGGTGTTCACCTGGGTGGCGGCTCCGCTGACCTGTTTGGCTCCTTCGCGGACCTCGTCGGAGACGTGCCAGAGCACGCGGTTGATGCGGCGGGTGATGAAGTAGGCGAGGGTGGCGCCGACCAGCACGGCGATCAAGGTGCCCACCGGCACGCCGACGCGCGTCTGGCGGATGCTGACGGCGGTGTCCTTGGCGGAGCGGTCGGCATCGGTGCGATTGACCCGGATGCACGCTTGAAGCGCGGCGGTGTAGCGCTGGAAGACGGGGTAGAGTTTGGCGTCGAGCGCCGCGAGCGCGGCGGCCTTCTCGTCCTTGCGGCTGAGGCCGATGACTTGGGTGCGGGCATCGCGGTAGGCGGCCCGTTCGGGCTTGATGAGCTCGTAGGTGCGTTTCGCCTCCTCGGAATCGAGGAGGGGCTCCACTTCCTTGTAGAGGGCGGTGAGCGTCTCGCTTTTCACCGTCATTTCCTTCTCAATGGCGGCCATCTTCGTCTCGTCGGTGGCGTTGATGTGCTGGGTGGTGTTGATGAAGTTCTCCTTCACCAGCGACTCGATGTTCCCGAAGATCACGAGACTTGGGAGCGTGCGGGCGGTCAGATCCGTGGTTGCTCGATCGATCGCGCGCGTACGTGAGAGAGCGAAGGTGCCGACGAGAGCGGCAATGACGAGAACGGCGGCGAACCCGCCGACGATGCGACGCCCGATGGTCCAGTTGATCATAATAAACGAGATGGGTTGATGGTCGTGTATCGGTCGACGGAGGTACGCCTTGAGCGAAACTCCCCAGTCCGGGCGCACCCGGGGATTGCGCGCGGCGGTCGTGCGCTGCTTCCATGGTGCATGGCCGACCGCCGCTCTCCCGAAACACTCTCGCCAACCGCGCTCGTGCGGGAGCTGAAGGCGCTGCGGCGCGCCCTGGCCGGCGAGTTGCTCACCGAGCGGGTCGACGTGGTCGCCCATGCGACCGACGCCTCGGTGTACCGCGAGTTGCCCCTGGCGGTGGCGCGGCCAAAGGGGCCGGCCGACCTGCGCCTCCTGCTCGCCTTCGCGAACCGCTGGCGTGTGCCGTTGATCCCGCGCGCGGCCGGCACGTCGTTGGCGGGGCAGGTCGTGGGTGCGGGCTTGGTGGTCGACCTCGGGTTTCACCTCAACCGTATCCTCGAGATCGATGTCGCCGGGCGCCGCGCGCGGGTTGAGCCCGGCGTCGTGCGCGACGATCTCAACCTCGCGCTCCGGCCGCACGGCCTGCAGTTCGCCCCCGAGACATCCACCTCGAACCGCGCGATGATCGGCGGCATGGTGGGCAACAACTCCTGCGGCTCGAGCTCGCTGCGCTTCGGCTCGACCCGCGACCACTTGCTCGCGGCGAAGGTCCTGCTCGCCGATGGCTCCGAGACCGAGTGGCGGGCGCTCGGGGCTGACGAGTTTGCCGCGAAGTGCGCCGGCACCGGGCTCGACGCCGCGATCCACCGCTGGCTCGCGCGTCGCCTGGCCGATCCGGCGACCGCCGCCGAGATCGCACGCGAGTTTCCCAAGCCCGAGATCCGGCGTCGGAACACCGGATACGCCGTGGACCTGCTGCTGCGCCAGCGGCCGTTCGCTCCGGACGGCGCGGCGTTCAACCTCTGCACGTTGCTCGCCGGCTCCGAGGGCACGCTGGCCCTCGCGACCGAGTTCACGCTCAACCTCGTGCCGCTGCCGCCGGCGGAGCGCGGCGTGCTCGCCGTCCACCTGCGCTCGGTGCACGAGGCGACGCGCGCCAACCTGATCGCGCTGCGCCACGCGCCCGATGCCGTCGAGCTGATCGACCGCATCATCCTCGACTGCGCCGCGCGCAACCGCGACCAGGCCCGCAACCGAGCCTTCGTCGAGGGCGATCCCGGGGCCCTGCTCGTGGTCGAGTGGGCGCGCGAGTCGCGGGCGGAGGTTGAGCAGGCCGCCGCCGCGCTCGAGCACGAGCTGCGCGCGGCCGGCTTCGGTTACGCCTTCCCCCGGCTCTTCGGCCCGGAGGTCAACCGCGTGTGGGCCCTGCGCAAGGCGGGGCTCGGCGTGCTCGCGAACATCCCCGGCGACGCCAAGGCGGTGGCCTGCGTCGAGGACACCGCGGTGGCGGTGGCCGACCAGCCGGCGTACCTCGAGGAGTTCGAGGCGATCATGCGCCGGCACGGGATGGACTGCGTCTTCTACGCGCACATCGGCGACGGCGAGATCCACACCCGGCCGGTGCTCGACCTCAAGCGCGGGCCCGATCGCGCGAAGTTCCAGACGCTCACCGCGGAGGTCGCCGCGCTGGTCAAACGCCACCGCGGTTCGCTCAGCGGCGAGCACGGCGACGGGCGCGTGCGCGGGCCGTTCCTGCGGACGATGGTGGGCGAGCGCAACTACGCGCTGCTGTCGGAGCTGAAGATCGTCTTCGATCCCCGCGGGGTGCTCAACCCCGGCAAGATCGTCGCCGCCCGCCCGATGACCGAGGCGCTCCGCTACGACGCGGATCAGGCGACGCGCGACTTTCCCACGTGGCTGGACTTCTCGCGCTGGGGCGGCGTGCTCCGGCTCGCCGAGCAGTGCAACGGCACCGCCGACTGCCGGAAATCCGCGAAGATGGGCGGTACGATGTGTCCGAGTTTCATGGCGACAGGCGACGAACGCCATTCGACCCGCGCCCGGGCCAATCTCCTGCGCGAGGCGCTCACCCGGCCGGCGGGCGGCAACCCGTTCGCGGATCCCGCGGTCTCCGCGGCGATGGAGCTGTGCCTCTCGTGCAAGGCCTGCAAATCCGAGTGCCCGTCGAGCGTGGATGTGGCGCTGCTCAAGGCCGAGTGGCTGCAGCAGCGGCGCGCCACCAGCGGGGTGCCGCTGCGCAGCCGGGTCTTCGGGAACTTCGCCGCGCTGGCCCGCTTCGCCACGCGGTGGCCCGGGGCGACGAACTGGGCCTGTTCGAGCGTCCTCACCGCGCCGGTGCTCAAGCTTGCGCTCGGCGTGGCACCGGCGCGCCGGTTGCCGCAGTTCGCGCGCGAGACGTTCCGGGCGTGGCTGCGCCGGAACCCGGGCGCGCTCGCGCCGACTCCGGCCGTGCCGCGGAAGGGCCGCGTGCACCTGTTCGTTGACGAGTTCACCGACCACCAGGAGCCAGCCGTGGCAGTCGCCGCCGTGGAGCTTCTGACCTCGCTCGGTTACGAGGTGGCCACCGCCGAGTCGCGCGACAGCGGGCGCTCGCTGCTCTCGAAAGGGCTGCTGGAGGAGGCGAGGGAAGTGGCGCGGCGCAACGTGGAGGCCTTGTCCGGGGTCGTGTCCGCCGCGGAGCCGCTGGTCGGGCTCGAGCCCTCGGCGCTGCTCGGGTTTCGCGACGAGTTCCCGCTGCTGGTCGGCGCGGAGTGGCGCGCGCGCGCTGAAGCCCTGGCGCCGCATTGTCTGCTCCTCGAGGAATGGCTCGTGCGCGAGGCGCGGGCGGGGCGGATCGGCGCGGACGACTTCGGCGACGCCCCGGCGGAGATCCTCGTGCACGGCCACTGCCACCAGAAGGCGTCGAGCAGCATCGAGGACGCGGTGGCCGCGTTGTCGTTGCCGCGCGGACACCGCGTGCGGCTGATCCCGGCCGGTTGCTGCGGCATGGCGGGGGCTTTCGGCTACGAGAAGGAGCACCACGCGGTCTCGCTGCGCATCGGCGAGCTGGCGCTGCTGCCGGCGGTGCGGGCGGCGGCGCCAGCGACGGTCATCGTGGCCGCGGGCACGAGTTGCCGCACGCAGATCCTCGACGGGACCGGGCGGCGGGCGGAGCATCCCGCGGTGGTGTTGCGCCGGGCGTTGCGCGGGTGAGACCGTCGGGCGCGGCCATAAGCATCCGGCATCGGGTCGGCGGCGACGATCAACAGTCCTTCTGATTGGCCGGAGGGCCGGCTGCGGCGTTGACGGTCCAAGCGCGGTATCCATTCTCGCTCTCCAGCGGACGGGGCCTCCTGAAAAGCAAAGGCCCCGGTCCCGCTACCCCAGGACCGGGGCTGTTCTGCGATCCACCGTTTTGTGGATGAGGGCCGGTGTTCACTCACAACACCGGCTCTCAATACTGCAAAAAGGGGAGTCATGCTTCGTCTACCTTCCGGCTAGGCCGTCGGGCAAATTCAGCGTGTCGAGAGTATAGGACCCGGGGGTTCGCTTCCACGCACGCGTTGCAATTCCTGCTGCATTTTTTGCGAGCCCGCGCGGGGGTGTGACAGGATTTCCCATTGACCCGGTTTTCGGCGGCGGCGTTGATCGCGCCATGATTCCTTCGGTGCTGATCGTGGACGACGAAAAGCATACCCGCGAAGGGTTGTTGCTGGCTTTCGAGGAGGACTACGACGTCTCCGTGGCGAGCAGTGCCGACGAGGCGTTCAACCTCCTCGAAGCGCACGAGTTCGATGTGATCATCACCGACTTGCGCATGCCCGGGAAGTCGGGCCTGAAGGTCATCGACAAGGCGCTCACGCTGCCCAACCGCCCGGTGGTGATCATGATGACGGCCTACGGCAACATCGACTCCGCGGTGGAGGCGATGAAGCGTGGCGCCTTCGATTTCCTCACCAAACCGGTGAACCTCGAGAAGCTCGAGATCATCGTGCAACGCGCGCTGAAGTCGCGCACGCTCGAGGTCGAGGTCAAGCAGCTCCACGAGCGGCTGGACAAGAAGTTCAGCTTCGAGGGCATCGTGGGCCATTCGGCCAAACTCAACGAGGTGATCGAGCGCGTGAAGCTCGTCGCGCAGTCGCGGGCCACGGTGCTCATCGAGGGCGAGACCGGCACGGGCAAGGAGCTCATCGCCCAGGCGATCCACCAGGCCAGCCCGCGGGCGCGCGCGCCGTTCCTGGCGGTGCACTGCGCGGCGTTGCCCTCGACCCTGCTGGAGAGCGAGCTCTTCGGCCACGAGAAGGGCGCGTTCACCGGGGCCACCGAGCGACGGGTCGGCCGTTTCGAGGCGGCCGACGGCGGCACGATCTTCCTCGACGAGATCGGCGAGGTAAGCCCCTCGACGCAGGTCAAGCTGCTCCGTTTCCTGGAGACGCGGGCGGTGGAGCGCATCGGCAGCCAGAAACCGGTGCAATTGGATGTGCGCCTCGTGGCCGCCACGAACCGCAACCTCGAGCAGATGGTCGCGCAGGGCACCTTCCGCGAGGACCTGTTCTTCCGCCTCAACGTCGTGCGCATCGCCACGCCTTCGCTGCGCGAACGCGGCGACGATATCCCGCTGCTGCTCGAGCACTTCGTGGGCGAGTTCAGCAAGGAGAACAACGTGCCGCCGGTCACCATCGAGCCCGGCGCGCTCAAGCACCTCGTGGCCTATCCGTGGCCGGGGAATATCCGCGAGCTGCGCAATTTCGCCGAGAACGTAGTCGTGCTGCGGCGGGGCGGGCGCCTGACGGAGTTCGACCTCGAACCGAAGTTCCGCGGCGAGGTCGTGCTGCCGCCGTTGCCGCGACCGGCCCTCACGGCCGAGCCGAATTCTGCGGCGCCCGTGACTCCTCCGAGCGCATCGCCCGCGGCCGGGGCGGTCGTCCTCGCTCCCAACGGCGGCGCACCGGCCGCGTCGACGCATCTGTCGGTCGAGGAGAACGAGAAGCGGCTGCTGCGCCAGGCGCTCATGGAGGCCCGCGGCAATCGCACGCAGGCCGCGAAGCTGATGGGCATCAGCCGGCGCACGCTGCACCGCAAGCTTGCGCAGTGGCCGGAGTTGGATGTGACCGACCGCGGTTGAGCTCTGGTCGCGCTCCAGAAAACATGCAGGCACTCTGCCTGCCCTCCACCAGCAGACGCGCCTTCTCGCTCGTGGACCTGTGGCACCCGCCTCGCCCGGATGTTTCACGCGTTGCGAGAGCCGCCAAGACTTTCGGCCCGGCGTGGCAGATCGAGATTCTGGCGAGTTTCGCTCCAGCGCCCTGCTTCCGCCTTCAGCGGAAGTGTTAGGTCTGCGGGCTAGTGTCGCCTCAACGCAACGTCACTTCGACGAGGAAGCG
Source organism: Verrucomicrobiota bacterium (assembly GCA_023446735.1). GTDB lineage: Bacteria > Verrucomicrobiota > Verrucomicrobiia > Opitutales > Opitutaceae > CAJCBL01. The sequence goes on along the minus strand of JAEXPQ010000265.1, from coordinate 27,165 downwards.
CTGGACCTGACCGGGATCCACAGTGTGGACACCGAGGGCGTTGCCGGGGGCGTTGGGCGGGCCCATCCAGGGTTCGACGCAGTAGAACGGCGAGTCCGGCTTCTCGGACCACGTGAGCACGGCGTTGCCGGGAGCGGCGACCTTGCCGTTGCCCAGGTGCAGCGAGAGGGTGTTGCCGGTCGCGCGCTCCGTGACGACGGCGTGCGGCGCGGCGAGATCCAGGTGGATCGTGTCGAGCAGGGCGGCGTTGGAGAGCTTCTCCTCGGCGGCGAAGTGCGGCTGGTCGACGAGCTTGCCGGTGGCGGGGTCCTGCTTGGCGATCCGGCGGGAGGGGATGCGCACCGTGTAGTCGTCGCGGGTCAGCCCCTCGGTCCACGGGATCGTGAAGTAGAAATGGTGGCCGGCGCTCCACGGGATCGGGGTGCGACCCAAGTTGCGCAGGGCGAGCTCGACATGGAAGCCGAGCGGCTCGAAGCGGTACTCGACGGTGAACTCGTAGTCGTACGGATACGCCTCCTTGTCGGTGGCGGCGGGCTGGAGCAGGGCGCTGAAGCCGCCGGCGTCGGCGCGGGTGAGGCGGAAGGTGCCCTGGCGGGCGAACCCGTGCATGGGCATCGGGCGGCGCGAGCCGTCGGGCGCGCGCCAGAACTGCATCTCGCCGCCCTCGAAGCAGCGGCCGGAGAAGGGAAAGAGGATGGGGTTGCCCCCGCGGACCTTGGCGAAGTTGTCCAGCGACTTGATCTCGGGCCAGTAGAGGACGTCGCGCAGGGTGCCATCGGCCAGCTCGAGGTGCCAGTTCATGAGGCGCGCGCCGAGTTCGGGCAGGGCCAAGAAGGTCGAGCGACCCACCTGCCAACGCAGCAGTTCCTTGCCGAGATACGGGATGCGTTCCATGCGGGCACCGGTGATGCCGAAAAACGCGCAGAGTGCAAACCAAGGAAGCGGCGACGGCCGGGCGCGACGGAATGCGGGAGTGAAGGCGCGAGGGCGTAGGAGGGCGGCTGAAACGCGGGGCGGCTTTGTAAGTGGAAAACGCGGGCGCAGACTTGCGCGAACGCGCGGTGCAGCCAATAAAGGCGCCCGCATGCCACGCCACCTGTTCGCGCTGTTCTGCCTGTTGGCCACGCCGCTGTTCGCCGCCTACGAGAAGGGCACGGCGACGCCGGCTCCGGCGAGCCCGCCCCCGGCCGAGGCGGTGGAGGCGAAGCCCGACGCCGCGAAGCCGCCGGCGCCGGGCGGGACGCCGGTCCGCGTGGTCGTGATCCCGGTGCGCGAGCAGATCGCCGACCCGGTGCTGTTCATCCTGCGGCGCGGGCTGAAGGCGGCGGGCAAGGACGACCTCGTGGTGCTCGACATGAAGACCCCCGGCGGCGCGCTCGGCACGGCGCTGGAAATGATGGAGGCGCTCGACCGGTTCGAGGGGCGCACCGCGACCTACGTGAACGACGAGGCTATCTCGGCCGGAGCGTTCATCTCGGCGGTGACCGACGACATCTATTTCGCGCCGAAGGGCATCATCGGCGCCGCGGCCGCGGTCAGCTCGCAGGGCGCGGAGATCCCGGAGACGATGCGGCTCAAGGTGAACAGCTTCCTCGAGGCCAAGGTGGGCGCCTACACCGAGGGCAAACGCTACCGCGCCGAGGTGCTCACGGCGATGTTCGACAAGGACTACGAGCTCAAGATCGGCGAGAAGGTGATCAAGGCGAAGGGCAAGCTGCTCTCGCTCACCGCGACGCAGGCGGCGGAACTCTACGGCGAGCCGCCGGCGCCGCTGCTGTCGAGCGGGGCGGCGAAGTCGCTCGAGGCGCTCCTCGACGAGAAGCTCGGCGCGGGCAACTACCGGATCGAACGGCTCGAGGTCACGTGGTCGGAGCAGCTCGCGCAGTATATCACCAACTACGCCGCGATCCTCCTCGGCCTCGGCATCCTGTTTCTCTACATCGAGTTCAAGACGCCCGGCTTCGGCTTCTTCGGCATCACCGGCGGGGCGCTCCTGCTGCTGGTGTTCTTCGGGCACTATGTCGCCGGGCTCTCCGGCTACGAGGCGGCGTTGGTCTTCGCGCTGGGGCTGTTGCTCCTGCTCACCGAGTTGGTGTTCTTCCCAGGCGTGATCGTGATGGCGGCCACCGGCGTGGTGCTGATGTTCGGCGCGATGCTCTGGTCGATGGTCGATCACTGGCCGGATCAGCCGCTGGATTTCTCCGGCGACATGTTCACCAGGCCCGCGACCAACCTGATGGTCGGCTGCGCAGTCGCGGTGGTGCTCGCGGTGCTCTTCGCGAAGTTCATCCCGAAGGGCTGGTTCTTCTCGCGGCTCGCCGTCGCGGGCGAAGCGGGTTCGACCTCGCAGGTCGCCGGGCTCCCGCCGGAGGCAGGCGCGGCGGCGCGATCCCTCGTGGGCGCGCGTGGCATCGTGGCCACCGGGCTGTTCCCGAGCGGGCAGATCGAGATCGAGGGGCGACGCTACGAGGCGCGGCTCGATCTCGGCACGGCGGTGGCCGGCACGCCGGTCGTGGTCGTGCGGGTCTCGGATTTCGGTCTGATCGTGGAGGTGGAGCAATCATGAGCCTCGTGATCGTACTTTTCGCCCTCGGCGTGATCCTGCTCGCGCTGGAGATCGTGGTGCCCGGCGCCGTGCTCGGCTCCGTGGGCGCGTTGCTGATGCTCGGCGGCGTGGTGGCGGCCTTCCTGAACCTCGGCGCCACCGGCGGCATGGTCGCCACGATCGTGGCCCTGCTGTTGTTGGGCGCGACGTTTTATCTCGAGATGGTGTGGCTGCCCAAATCGCGCCTCGCCAAGAGCCTTTCGGCCGATGCCACCGTCGATGGCGTGAGCCAACCGCCGCTCGCACAGGAGTCCGAGGTGGTCGGCTGCGACGCCGTCGCGCTCTCGACCCTCGCGCCGACCGGCTACGTGAACGTGAACGGCCGGCGCTACGAGGCGAGCTGCCGCAGCGGTTACGCTGCCGCCGGCGACACGCTCAAAGTGGTCGGTCTCGATGCCTTTCGCTTGATCGTAACCAAACCCTAGAACTCGCATCCCATGAACCTGCCCTTGATTGGAATCATCGTCCTTGTTGTCCTCGGACTCATCCTCCTCGTCGTCGTTGGCGGCCTGATTGGAGCTTGGGTCAAGGCGGTCTTCAACGGCGCCTCCGTTCCGATGAGCAAGCTCGTCGGCCTGAAGTTCGCCGGCATTCCGTTCAGCCTGATTGTCGACGCCCGCATCACCGCGGTGCGCGCCGGTATCCCGCTCAGCGCCGACCTCATCGCCTCGCACTTCCAGGCGGGCGGCAATGTCGTCCCGACCGTGCAGGCGATCATCGCCGCGAAGAAGGCCGGCATCGCCCTCGATTGGGACCGCGCCTGCGCGATCGACCTCGCGACCAAGGGCTCCGGCAAGAGCGTGCTCGAGGCCGTGCGCACCTCCGTCGACCCGAAGGTCATCGACTGCCCGAACCCCGAAGCCGGTCGCACCACCATCGACGGCGTCGCCAAGGACGGCATCCAGGTAAAGGTGAAGGCCCGCGTGACGGTCCGCACCAACCTCGACCGCTTCGTCGGCGGCGCGAAGGAGAACACCATCATCGCCCGCGTGGGCGAGGGCATTGTCACCACCATCGGCGCGGCCGAGAGCTACAAGCAGGTGCTCGAGAACCCGGACAGCATCTCGAAGACCGTGCTCGCTCGCGGCCTCGACGCCGGCACGGCGTTCGAGATCCTCTCGATCGACATCGCCGACGTGGACGTGGGCGAGAATGTGGGCGCCAAGCTCCAGGTGGCGCAGGCCGACGCGAACAAGAACATGGCGCAGGCCCAGGCCGAAATCCGCCGCGCCGCGGCCGTGGCGCTCGAGCAGGAGATGAAGGCCCGCACGCAGGAGTCGCAGGCGAAGGTCGTCGAGGCGCAGGCCCAGGTGCCGCTCGCGATGGCCGAGGCCTTCCGCAGCGGCCGGCTCGGCGTGATGGACTACTACAAGATGGAGAACATCCAGTCGGACACCGCCATGCGCGGCTCCATCGCCGGCCCGGATGCGATGAAGAAGTGACCGACCGGAACGTCACAAGTGGCAAGTAGCAGGTAACAAGTTCCGAAGCTCGCTGTGCCTCGGAACTTCAACCTCAACCTTCAACTTCAACCTTCGCCTTTCTCCTCCCATGCGCTGGCTCCAATGGCTCGTCGACAACCCGCAACTGCTCTTCATCGTGGGCGGCGCGATCGCGTATTGGATCAATGAACGCCGAAAGGCGAAGGAGGGTCGCGAGATGGCCGAAGAGGCCGATCGCGAGCCGGACGAGATCGAGATGGAGGAGCGCACCCGGCGCATCCAGGAGGAGATCCGGCGCAAGATCGCCGAGCGCCAGGGCCAGCCGCCCGCCGTCGAGCCGTCACCCTATGAGCTGGAGCGGGCGCCGATGCCTCCGCCCTTGCCGAGTGCTCCGCCGCAGTTGCCCGAGGCGCGTCCGATCCTGGTCGCGGAGGAGGTCGGGTCCGGTGCCGCGGAGATCGAGCGAGTGATGGAGGAGCAGCGGCGCTATGCCGAGCAGCTCGATCGGCTCGCCGCGGCGGAGCGGGCCTCGCAGGCGGCGACCCCGGGGGCGGTGCCGCTCACCATGGCGGTCTATCAGCAATCCGCCGAGGGCCGGGCCGGGATGCCCACCTCCCGCGGCGGCGAACGGATTCTGGTGGGGCTGCACGATCGCGAGGCGCTGCGCCGGGCGATCGTCCTGCGCGAGGTCCTCGGTGCGCCGAAGGCGCTGCAGCGTTGAGGTCCGGCGCAGGCGGCGGCGCGACCCGGCGAAGCGGGGCTACTTCGATGGGAGCGTGGTGCCGGCGCGTTCGATGATGCGGAGCAGGTCGGTCGGGGCGTAGGGCTTGGGCAGGAAATCGATGCCTTCGCGGCCGGAGAAATCGCCCCCGGCGATGTCGGCGCTGTAGCCGCTGGAGTAGATCACGCGCAGCCCCGCCTTCTCGGCGCCGAGCCGGCGGGCGAGCTCAAGCCCGTTCAGGCCGTCGGGCATGACGATGTCCGTGAGAAGAATCTCGATGCGTTCGCGGTGGGCCGCCCAGACGCCGAGGGCTTCGGGACCGGTGGCGGCCTCGAGGACCTCGTGGCCGCCGGCGGCAAGCGCCCGCCGCGCGAGCGCGCGGACGGTGACATCGTCCTCGACCACGAGAATCGTGCGCCGCATGGCGGACCGCGCTCCCGGGGGCGGCGCGAGGGTTGCCGGAGGCTTGGCGGCCGGTTCGAGCTCGTAGACGGGGAGATGCACGTGGAAGGTCGACCCCTGGCCGACACGGCTCTCGACGCCGATCCATCCGTGGTGTTGCTCGACGATGCCGTAGACGGTCGCGAGGCCGAGCCCGGTGCCTTTGCCGACATCCTTGGTGGTGAAGAACGGCTCGAAGATTCGGGGCAGGATCGCGGGATCGATGCCGTTGCCGCTGTCGCCAACGGTGAGCCGGGCGAACCGCCCGGACCGGGCGGTGGGGCCGGGAGCCTCCGCGCCCGCCGGAATCTCGACGATGGCGGTCGCGATGACGAGTTCGCCGCCGCCGGGCATGGCATCGCGGGCGTTGACGGCGAGATTGAGCACGACCTGCTCGATCATGGCGACGTCGGCGTGCAGGGGCACCGGCGCCTCGGCGAGGCGGAAGGTCATGCGGATGTCCTCTCCGAGGATACGTCCGAGCATGCGGGCCATGTCGCCGACGACGCCGTTCAAGTCGAGGGGGACGGCGTGGATGGGTTGCTTGCGGCTGAAGGCGAGAAGCTGCCGGGTGAGGTTCGCGGCGCGCGTGGCGGCTTCCTTGATGTCCGCGATCGAGCCGGCGGTCTCCGGCGGCAGCCGCGAGTCGGTCTCGACGAGCGAGACGTTGCCGAGGATCGCGGTGAGCATGTTGTTGAAGTCGTGGGCGACGCCGCCCGACAGCCGGCCGATGGCCTCCATCTTCTGGCTCTGCCGCAGCTGCTCCTCGAGCGCGGCCCGCTCCTCCTCGGCCCGTTTGCGGGCGGTGAGGTCGGTGCAGACCAGGAGGGTGCGCCCGGCCACGGTTGAGAGCGTGATGGCGACGGTCTTCCGGGTACCGTCCTTGCCGGTGACAACCACCTCGACCGGCTCGGCGGCGGGGCTCAGCGAGCCGGCGTCCGCGAATTGCGTGCGCCAAGTGTCCCGCCAGAGGGTTGGGTCCGTATCGGAGGGTCGAAGGCGCCGGAAGAGCGTGTCGAGGTCGGGCACCTCGCGCGCGGTGTAGCCGAAGAGTCGGGTGAACGTGGCGTTGGTGAACAGCACTTCGGCGTGCCGGTCGAGCATCGCCATCGCGATCGGCGAGCTCTCGATCATCTGCAGTTGGAGCTCCTCGCGCCGGCGGCTCTCGGCCAGTTCGCGTCGCCGACGCCTTTCCCGGGTCCACGCGGCGTAACCCAGCAGCGCGGCGACGAGGAGTCCGGCCCCGGTGCGGAACCACCAAGTCTGGTCGAGCCGCGGCGGCAGGGTGAGCGCGACCGCGGTGTCGGTGGCGCTCCAGACGCCATCGGCGTTGCAGGCCTGGACGCGAAACCGGTAGCGGCCGGGATCGAGGTTAGTGAAGAAGGCGGTGCGCCGGGCGCCCGCCTCGACCCAGTCGTCCTGGAAACCCTCCAGCCGGTAACGGTAGCGGATGCGTTCGGGGGCGAGGTAGTCGAGCGCGGCGTAGTTGAATTCCAGATTGCCGGCACCGGGATGCGGCGAGGGCTCGCGGTCGGCGCGGTATTCGCGGCCGTCGACGAGGATGCGCTTGATGAACGCGACCGGTGGACGGGAGTCCATCGCGATGTGGGCGGGATCGATCCGGATCACGCCCTTCGTGCTTGGGAACCAGATCTGGCCGTCGGCGGTGCGGCAGCCGGAGTAGTCGCGAGCGGCCTTCTCGGTGGTCTTCACGGCGTGCTGGCCGGCGAACAGGGTGGCGGTGAGGCGGGCGAGGCGGCCGTCGGCGACGGCGTTGAGCTCGCTCTGCCTGATTCGGAAGAAGCCCTCGGGCGAATCGCACCAGAAGTGCCCGAGGGTGTCGGCGACGAACGCGTAGACGAAATCCGAGGGCAGACCGTGAGAGCGATCCACGGTGGCCACCGCGCCGTCGCGCAGGCGGACGAGTCCGGAGTGGCGCGAGGCCCAGAGCGAGCCGTCGTCGTCCTCGGCGAGGAACAGGAAGGCGTCGTCCTCCAGCCGGAGGTGGGCGAGGGGCGTGCGCAGGACCCCGTCGCGAAGCTGGAACAGGCCGTTCTTGGCGGCGACCCAGAGCGAGCCGTCGCGGGTGCGCAACACCGCGTTGATCCAGCCGAGCGCCGGCGGCGTCCCGTCGGCTAGGCGGTACGGCTCGACGGTGTCACCGACCACACGGTACAGCGTGGCGCCTTCGGAAAGGAGCAGGCCCTGCTCGTCCTCGGCGAGGATTCCGGGCCAGGTCGCGAATTGCCAAGTGCGGGTGACGCGGCCGTCCCGGAAACGGTTCAGGTCGCGGCGGCCGCCGAGGAAGTAGACGTCGCCATTGCGGACCACGTGCAGGCGCTTGACCCAGGCGGAAGAGAACCCGTCGGCGAGATCGCGGCCGTAGTTGGTGATGCCGTCGGCGCGGAGGTGGGTGAGGCCGTTGGGGGTGCCCGCCCAGAGGGACCCATCCGGGGCGGTGGCGACGGCCAGGCAGGCCTCGGCGGCGAGCCCCTCGTGCCGGGAGACGAGGGGAAACTTGATGTCGGCGAGTTGGGAGAGGCCGTCTTCGGTGCCGATCCAGAGGCTGCCGTCGTCCGATTCGGCCAACGCGAGGATACGGTCGCTGGCCAAGCCCTCCTGCACGCCGAGACGGTCGATGGCGCCGCCGCGATAGCGTAGCAGGCCGGAGGAGATGGTGCCGATCCACAGGGCGCCGTGGCGGTCGAAGAGCAGTGCGCGCGGCTGGACGTCGATGCCGACGGGCGGTGCGGGCCAAAGGTCGGGGGTGAGGCGGTGCAGGCCGTTGGCCGCCCCGATCCACAGCGAGCCGTCGGGGGCGCTGGCGATGGCGGTGATGACGGAGTCCTTCCAGAGTCCGGCCGCGGGTTCGCCGACCGGATCGAGCTGCTCTCGTTCCCACCGGAAGAGCTCGCCGGTGGCGCTGCCGAACCACAGGCGGCCCCGGCCGTCCTCTTCGACGCAGAAGATGTCGGTGTGCGGCAGGAGACACTCGGCCGCGCCGGAAGGGCGGATCCGCCACAGGCTGCCGTAGACCCCGACGAAGAGATCGCCGTTGCGCGTCTCATGGACGAAACGGGTCGAGGAGTAGTCGCCCAGCGCTGCGGGCAGCGCGCTCGCCTGAAAGCGCTGATCGATGAAGGAGCCGTAGTTGCCGCGTTCGAGGGCGACCCAGAATCCCGCGGCGGATCGCGGGCTGAGACGAGTGATCAACGGCGGGCGGGTGGCCGACTGGCCGGGCAAACCGACCAGGAGAAACTCGACTCCGTCAAAATCCACGAGGCCCTTCGGCGTGCCGAGCCAGAGGTGCCCCTCAGGGGTTTGCAGCACCGTGTTGACGGTGTTCGATGGCAGGCCATTGGACTGGCGCCACGTGCGGAGGTTGTATTGGTGAAGTGAACGCTCCGGGGACAGCGCGAGGGCGATCGCCGGACCGAGCAACAGCAGGCCCAGGACGAGCCTCGCGGCGAGGGGGCGGGGGCGGTGCGAGGGTTGCATCGGCGGGCGGAGCGGCCACGGATCGGCCGGGAAGGTCGGCCGCGCCGCCAGCTCCTACACCTCACGGCCAGGAGCGGCAAGTTGCATCCCCGCGGCGGGCCCGGTCGCCCGCGGCGCATCGGGCCCCTGGAGCGTTGCATCTCCGGCTTGCTAGGCGGCGACGGTGGCGCGTACCTTCGCCGACTCAACCATGAGCGAAACTCCCGCCGTCAACACCAACGACCTTTTCGCCGTTCGCCTGGCCAAGCTCCAGGAGATGCGCGCCGCCGGCTTCGACCCGTTCCGCGCCAACGTCAGCCCGACGCACACCTCGGTGGAGGCGATCGCCGCCCATGTCGACGGGCAGGACTACACGGTGCCGGTGACGGTCGCCGGCCGTCTCACGGTCTTCCGCGACGGCGGCAAGAGCTGCTTTGTCAAGATCCTCGATCGCGCGGGCTTGGTGCAGCTCTTCGTGAAGAAGGACCAGGTGGGCGAGGCGGCGTATGCGGCGTTCAAGAAGCTCGACCTCGGCGACATCATCGGTGCGACAGGCACGATGTTCCGCACGAAGAGCGGCGAGGTCACGGTGCGTGTCGATTCCTATGTGCTCGTGTCGAAGGCGCTGCGGCCGCTGCCGGAGAAGTGGCACGGTCTGGCCGATCCCGAGCAGGTGTATCGGCAACGTTATCTCGATCTGATCGTGAACCAGGAATCGCGGCAGCGCCTGATGTTGCGCGCGCGGCTGGTGTCGGCGGTGCGGCGGTTCTTCGAGGGGCGCGGCTTCCTCGAGGTCGAGACGCCGATCCTGCAGAACGTCGCCGGCGGCGCGGCCGCGCGGCCGTTTGTGACGCACCACAACGCCCTCGGCTGCGACTTCTTCCTGCGCATCGCCCTCGAGCTCTACCTCAAGCGCCTGCTGGTCGGTGGCTACGAACGTGTCTTCGAGATCGGCCGCAACTTCCGCAACGAAGGCATCTCCCGGCGCCACAATCCCGAGTTCACGATGCTCGAGATCTACCAGGCCTACAGCGATTACCGCGGCATGATGGCGCTTGTGCGCGACCTCATCCAGACCCTCTGCCGCGACGTGCTCGGCAAGATGGAGATCCCCCACGCCGCGACCGGCGAAGTGATCAACTTCGACGGCACCTGGCGCGAGGCGAAGTACAAGGATCTCATCATCGCCGAGACCGGCGACGCCCACTGGTTCGAGAAGACCAAGGAGGAGAAGATCGCCAAGGCGCGCGAGATGGGCTTGGAGATCCACCCGGGCTGGGAGGATTTCGAGGTCACCAACGAGGTCTTCGGCAAGCGGATCGAGCCCAAGCTGATCCAGCCGACCTTCGTGACGCATCTGCCCAAGGAGCTCTGCCCGCTCGCCAAGATCACCGCCGACGACCCGACCACGATCGACGTGTTCGAGCTGTGCATCGGCGGCATGGAGGTGGCGCCGGCCTACTCCGAGCAGAACGACCCGCTCGTGCAGCGTCAGATGTTCGAGGCGCAGGTGGGCGAGGACATTCAGAAGATGGACACCGACTTCCTCACCGCGCTCGAGCACGGCATGCCGCCTGCGGGCGGCATGGGCATCGGCATCGACCGCCTCTGTATCCTGCTCACGGGCGCCGAAAGCATCCGCGACGTGATCCTCTTCCCGCAGTTGCGGCCGCAAGGCGCATGAAATTGCGGAATGAGGATTTCGGATTGCGGATGGTTCGGCCGGGCGTCGGCTGCGCAATCGGGCGTTCCGTTTCCGCCATTCCGCAATCCGCATTCGGCGATCCGCAATGAGCTGGCCCCTCTATCTCGCGCTCAAGCAGCTCTTCCCGACGGGGCGGCGCGTGCCGTTCTTCACGGTGATCTCGCTGCTCGGCGTGGCGTTGGGCGTGACGGTGCTGATCGTCACCCTCGGTGTGATGGGCGGGTTCCAACAGCAGATTCGACGCATGATCGTCGACACCAGCGGCGACGTGCAGGTCAGCGGCGCGCAGCCGATCGCGAACGCCGCGGCGGTGATGGCCGCGGCGCGCAAGATCTCCGGAGTGGTCGGCGCCACGCCGCACGCCTCCGGGGTCGTGATGGTGCTGGCGGGCAACAAGCCGGCGTTTCCCGCGATCCAGGGCGTGGACTTGGAGCACGTCGAGGAAGTCGTCCCGCTAGACCGCTACCTGCAGGTCGGCCGGATCGACGATCTCGACGACGACTCGGTGATTCTCAGCCTCGCGCTCGCTCGCTCCCTCGGGGCGCACGTGGGCAGCCGGATCGAACTCTACACTCCGCTCATGCTGGAGAAGATGCGGCACGACGAGGTGCTCCTGCCGCGCGAGTTCCGCGTGGCGGGACTGTTCGAGATCGGGCACACGCAATTGGATGGCAGCCTCGTCATCTGCACGTTGCGGGCGATGCAGGACCTTTACGGGCTCGGCTCGGCGGTGCACGGCGTGAGCTTGCGGCTGGCCGAGGGCGCGGATCCGGACGTGGTCGCCGCGCAGCTCAACCGCACGCTTCCGAGCGGCCAGCGCGCGCTCGCCTGGATGGATACGAACCGCGACTTCCTCTTCATCCTGCAACTTGAGAAGAACATGCTGTTCTTCCTGCTCTTGTTCATCGTGGTGGTCGCCGGTTTCTCGGTGGCGAGCTCGCTGCTGATCTCGGTGGTGCGCAAGACGCGCGAGATCGGCCTGCTGGCCGCCCTCGGCGGCGATGCGCGCGCGGTGGCGGCATGCTACTGCTACCAGGGGCTCTTCATCGGCATCGTCGGCACGGGCCTGGGCACGATCCTCGGTGTCCTTGCGCTTTGGTTGCGTAACGACGCAGTCCATGCGTTCACCCGCCTCACGCAGAGCCAGGCGGCGCTGGAGCGTTTCTACATGTTCACCGAAATCCCCGCCCACCTCGCCGGGACCGATCTCGCGATGATCGTGGTCAGCTCGGTGGCGATCGCGCTGCTGGCGGCGGTGCTGCCGGCGTGGCGCGCGGCGCGCCTCAAGCCCTCGGAGGCGCTGCGCAGCGAGTGAGCGGAAACGGGGAACGTGGAACTCGAAACGCGGAACGAATGATGAACGAAACCTTCCCATCCGGCGATCGTTCGCGCGACAGTTCAGCGGTCCGCGTTCCACGTTCCGAGTTATCTGTTCCGAGTTCGGAACCGATCCTGTCCGCGACCGGCCTCCGCATGAGCTACCCGAGCGGCGATCGCAGGATCACCGTCCTCGAGGGCGTCGACTGCACCGTGCGCCAGGAGACGAGCCTGAGCATCCGCGGCGAGTCCGGCTGCGGCAAGACCACGTTGCTCAACCTGCTCGCTGGTCTCGAGATTCCGGATGCCGGCGAGATTCGCTGGGCGGGAGAACCGATCGGCGCGCTGTCCCGCGGCGCGCTGGCGCGGCGGCGGGCGACGTTCGTCGGGATGGTCTTCCAATCGTTCTACCTCATCCCGGAGCTGACCGCGCTCGACAACGTCCTCATGGCGGCGCGCATCGTCGGCCGGCTCGGCGCGCCCCAACGCAAGCGGGCCGCCGAACTGCTCGCGCGGGTCGGCCTGGCGGCGCGTGCGCACCACGTGCCGGCGCATCTCTCCGGCGGTGAACGGCAGCGCGTTGCGGTGGCGCGCGCGCTCATGAACGGGCCCCGCGTGGTCCTCGCCGATGAACCGACCGGCAATCTCGACGAGGCGACGGGCGAGGGCGTGATGGGCGTGTTGCTGGACGTGTGCGCCGCGGAGCGAGCCAGTCTCGTGGTTGTCACGCACAACGCGACCCACGCAGCGCGGACCAAGGAGCAGGCGTTCCTCTCCCGCCAGCATTTGCGCCGCATCGATTCGCCGAAGACGCCCCAGTCATCCGACTGAGTGGCACCGCACGAGAGCGGTTGGTGGCGAGGCGACGCGCCAAGGTCGGATCGGTCCGCGGGCGGGACGCCCATGCCATCGTTTTCGCGGGATGCATCCCGCGCCACGGTCCGCCGGTTCCGACTCGTTTCAGCTCCTGAAGCTCAACAAGGAGCTGTGTCCGCAGTCACACCGGTCGAGGCGTGGGGATCGCGACCCGGTTCGCCGCGCCGCCGCAAGCAAGCCGGCGGCGCGGTGCGGGCCGCCGGCTCACAGCGAGGCTACTTGGTTCCAGCTGCGGCGGGCTTGGGCTCGGGAGTGGCTGCGCCGGGCATCGGTTCGGGCAGGATCACGTAGCTGACCAGTCGCTCGGGTGCGAGGTACTGGGCGGCGAACGCGTTGATCTCCTCGCGCGTGATCGCGGTGATGTCACTGGTGCGGTTGCGCGCCCACTCGAGGCGCTGCGGCTGCTCGCGGCAGGCGCCGAGGACGGCGCCCAACCAGTAGCCGTTCGTGCGGGCGCTCTCGACGATCTTGGTCAGGACGGGCTGCTTGGCGCGCTGGAGTTCGTCGTCGGTGATTCCGTTCGTGCGTAGCGATTCCGCGATCTCCTGGACGGCGGCGAGGATCTTCGGCGCCTGGGCGGGATCGACGCCGATCTGCACCAACATGAAGCCGTAGCCGGTGAACGTGTCGCTGCCGAGGTGGGCGACGCCGGGGCTGTAGGCCCCGCCGAGTCCTTCGCGGATCTTGAGGCGCAGACGGTCGTCGATCACATCGGCCAGGAGATTGAGCCGGCGGCTGCGCGGGGCGTCGATGCTGTCGTTGGTGGGCCAGAAGACGAAGACGGTTCCGCGGGCGATCTCGGTCTGCACCTTGCGCTCGGCCGCGTAGCCGGCGGCGGGGAAGGCGACGCGGCGCTCGGCTTCGTAACCGGGTTTCGGCGACCGCGGCGGAAGGGCGCCGAAGGTCCTGGCCGCCGCGGCGATCGCGGCCTCGAGATCGAGGTCGCCGACGATGCTCAGCTCGAGCGGACCCTTGGCGAGCTCGGGCGCGAGCCAGGAACGGACGTCGGCCATCGTGTAGCGGGAAAGCGTCTCGAGCGGCGGCAGGCCGAAGCGGGGATCGCCGCCGGCGAGGGCGCGCTGGATCTCGAGCTGGAAGGCGCCTTCGGGGGTGTGCTGGAGGCGGTTGAAGAACTGGGCCATGCCGCGGAGGAGCAGGCGCTCGGCCTCCGGCCGGTAGCCGAGGTCGCAAGCGGAGGCGGCGAGAAGCTGGAGTTCGAGCTCCAGGTCGCGCGGAGTGGTGGAACCGGAGAACACGAACGCGTCCTTGGCGACGTTGAAGCCGGCGCCGACGGTACGACCCGCGAGGATGCGCTGGAGTTCGTCGGCACTGTGTTTGCCGAGGCCCATCAGGCCGCCGGCGCTGCTGGCGAACACATCGAGGCCGGGCTTGTCGGCCGGCAGCGTGAGGGCGCCTCCACCTAGGCGCGCGCTGACGGCGATCGTCGCCGCCTGAAAATCGGTCTTCTTGAGATTGAGCGTGACGCCGTTGGCGAAGTCGACCTGCACGATGCCGAGGTCGGCGATCTCGCGGCGGGCGACGATGGCGCCCGCGGGACCGAAGTCGGCGTAGCCCCATTTCGCGTCGTCGATCTTTGCCGGCGCGGCCACGGCGACGGCGGCGCTCTCGGCGAACGCCGCGGTGACGGCGGCCGCGTCGACCGCGGCGGGAAGGTTGCCGGAGACGAAGATCAAGCGACCCTGTTCGGCCCAGGCGGCCCGCAGCGCCGCGAGGCAGTCCTCGACGGTGACCGCGGCGAGCGCGGGCTTGAAGAGATCGCGCGTAGTGGACGGGTGGTTGAAGACATTCTTGCCCGAGATGGCGGAGAGCAGGGCGCCGGCGAGCGCGGGGCTCCGCCGGGTGGGCGCCTGCTTCACGGCGTCCTCGAGCGAATTGGCGAGGTTCGCGGTGGCCTCCCGCAGTTCGGCGGGTTGGAAACCGTACTGGAGGGCGCGGCGCAACTCCTGTTCGGCGACGGCCAACGCGGGGCGCCATTGCTCGGGTTTGGTCGTGGCGATCTCGATCGAGGAGGCGGCGACGAAATCCAGCATCTCGTTCGCCATCGCCGTGGCGTGGGTGAAGGGCGCGCCCTCTTTCTTGGCGAGTTCCTCAAGACGGCGGTTGATCATCGTGCACGCCAGGTTGCGCGGCAGGTACTTCAGGCGATTGGCGGCGGTGTCGGGCTCGTACGCATACGGACGGACGGTCTGGATGCCGATCGAGATGCGCGGCAGCTCGGGGTCGCGGTGGACGGAGGCGCGCACGGTGGCGGGCATCTCGACCTGGCCGACCTCGGGCTCGGGCCGCGCCGGGGCGCGGTCCGTCATGTCCGCGAAGGCGGCGGCGACCAGCGGGGCGACCTGCGCGGGATCGACCTGACCGACCACGACCAGGGCCATGCGGCTCGGGCGGTACCACGTGTTGTAGTAGTCGAGGAACTCCTCGCGCGGCGCGGTGCGGATCACCTCTTCGGTGCCGATCGGGAAGCGCTGGGGCAGCGAGGTGGCGGGGAGGATGAAGGAGAACTCGGCCAGCATCGCGCGGAAGTCGGCGGAATCGCGTTCGCGTTTCTCGGCGAGGATGACGCCACGCTCCTGCTCGATCTCTTCGGGGAGGAAGAGCATGCCGTCGGCGTAGTCGCGCAGGGCCTTGAAGGCCTCGCGCAGGGAGGTCTCGTCGTTCTTGGGGAGCTCGACCTGGTACTGGGTGACGTCGAAACCGGTGGAGGCGTTGGTGTCGGGGCCGAACGCCATGCCGAGGCGCTGGAAGTACTCGACGAGTTTTCCGGGCGGAAAATTGCGGGTGCCGTTGAAGCCCATGTGCTCGATGAAGTGGGCGAGACCGCGCTGGCGGTCGGTCTCCATGAGGGCACCGGTCTTGACGAGGAGGCGCACGCTCACGCGTTCCTTGGGCTCGGCGTTGGGGAGGATCGCGTAGCGGAGGCCATTGTCGAGGCGGCCCCAGGCGACGGCCGGGTCGACCGGGATGTCGCTGTGCAACTGGGGCCAGTCGGTGGCCGGGGCATCGAGTTGGACGGCGCGGGCGGGGGCCGCGAACGCGAGGAGCAGGCCGATCGAGACGAGCGGCAGGGTACGGTGCTTCATGCGAGCGCGAGTCAGGCGGAAGGAGAGGCTGGACACAAGCCGGGCATGATGAACGGTCCGGCGCCGGGCCGGGTGGGGCGATGGTCGCGGAAGAAATTGGCGTGCGCCGCAAGCCGGGGGCGGTTCTGCTCGGAGCACGATGAGCGCCGTTGAAGACCTTCGCCGTACCGTGGCCCGCCTGCGCGCGCCCGGCGGTTGCCCGTGGGACCAGGAGCAGACGCACCAGTCGTTGGCGGTCTGCCTGGTCGAGGAGTGTGCCGAGTTGCTCGACACGATCGATCGCCTCGACATGGAGCACATGCGCGAGGAGCTGGGCGACGTGCTGATCCAGGTCGTTTTCCATGCGCAGCTGGCCGAGGAGAAGGGGCTGTTCGATCTCGAAGCGGTGGCGCGGGAGATCAACGACAAGCTCGTCCGCCGGCACCCGCACGTCTTCGGCACCGGAAAATTGGACACGGCCGAGCAGGTCGTCGTCCAGTGGGAGCAGATCAAGGCCACCGAGAAGAAGAACGGCGCGCAACCGGTTGCGGCCGGAGTGTTCAAACGGCAGCCGCCCGCGTTGCCGTCGCTGCTCGTCGCGCTCGAGGTCTACAAGCAGATCCACAAGAAGGCGCTGCCCGCCGAGGGCCTGATCGACGAGGGACGCGTGGCCCGGTTGGCGGAGGGGTTGACGGAGGCGGATGCCGGGAAGCGGCTGCTGGAGCTGGCGGCCGCCTGCCGCCGTGCCGGAATCGACCCCGAGGCGGCGCTGCGGCGCGAGACGCTCCGGGTGACCGCCGCCGTCGAGGCCCGCGCGGCCGCGCGGAACGGCTGAGCCGCGCCCATGCCACCCGCACGGCCGCAGCGCGAAGCAAGCCGGCGCGAGGGCGCCGGATCGGACGAGGCCCGGGCCGGCGACGAGAAGCTGCCGCCGGCTGTTGCGAGCGAGTGGATGCAGCCGTGGCTCGAGCATCTGGCGTTGGGGCGCCGCTGCTCGCCCTACACGGTGCGCAACTACCGGCAGGCCTTCGAGGATTTCCACCGGTGGCTGCGCCGCGCGAAGCTGGATAGTCTCGCGTTCGACGCGCTCGAGGCGCGCATGCTCCGCGATTTCGTGATCGAGGCGCAGCATCGTTTCGACCGCCGCACCCTGCACAACCACGTCTCGGGACTGCGGGCCTTCTACCGCCACTGGATGCGGCTCGGCCGGCTGAACCGGAACCCGTTGACGGGGATCGCGCTGCCCAAGCTGGAGAAACGGCTCCCGAAGTTTCTCACCGAGAAGCAGGCCGAGGCGCTCCTGGCCGCGCCGCTGCACCGCTTGGAGACCGAGGACGCGGATCCGTTCGAGTGCTGGCGCGACCGGCTGGTCCTCGAGCTGCTCTACGGGGCGGGGTTGCGCATCAGCGAACTGTGCTCGCTCGATTACGGGATGATCGACCTGTCCGAGGGAGTGGCACGTGTCGTGGGCAAAGGGCGCAAGGAGCGCGTGTGTCCTTTCGGCGCGGTGGCCAAGGCGGTGCTCCAGCGCTTCCGCGAGGAGTTCGCACCGGCGAAGGGTCCCGCCGATCCGGTGATCGTCGATGCGCGGGGCCGGCGACTGACGCCGGGGGTGGTGCAGCGGGCGATGAAGCGTTATCTCGCGCTTTGTGGGCTGCCGATGGACCTCACGCCGCACAAGCTCCGTCATTCGTTCGCCACCCATCTGCTCGACCGCGGGGCCGACCTCCGGCTTGTCCAGGAACTGCTCGGCCATGCGAAGCTCACCACAACCCAGATCTACACCCACGTGAGCATCGCGCGGCTGAAGGACGTCTACCGGCACGCGCACCCGCGGGCCTGACGGTCGCGTCCCCCCGCTTCGACAACGCGCTTCGTCGACCTCGGCGATCGGCGTTCGTTCGCGTGCCGCCGAGCTCCGGTTCCCTCACGGGCCGGTGACAAGCGCGGCGGTCAAATCGGTGCCTCCATCGGTCTCGAGACGGGTGGCGATCGGCTGGGCGGTGGCGCTACGGCCACAAGAATCCTGGCCGGCTCCCATGGCGACGGAGGCCAGTCCCGAGACGGTGACCGCCTCCCCGTTGGGCTGGGCGAGGCTCGCTCCGGCGATCTTCACCTGCACCGCACCGCCGGCGCCGAAATACAGATACGGGCGCGCGGTGTCCCGGGCCGCGATGTCGTGGACGACCACCACACTGCCGACTGTGCCCACCGTGGGCGCACACAGTCCCGCATAGCCGAGGGCGGCGTTGTAGGCGACGTTGCCCTGGTGGATGCCGCCGAGCTTGCCGTCGACGGAAACGACGCCCGCCGCGGCGACGCTGGCCCAACCGACGTAGGGGGCATCGGGGCGGGTGACGCCGGGGTTGGTGGCGGTGCCGACCGAGTAGATCGTGAAGTGCGTGGTCTCATCGGCGCCGGCGAGGATCACGGTCGCCTTGCCCTTCATGTACTGGATGCCGCTCTGGCTATAGAGCGCCGGCGCCATCGGACCGGCGGCGGTCGCGGGGTCGAGCACGATGGTGATCGCACCCGCGCCGGACATCTCGACCTGGACGATGCTGTCGTTCTCGTCGAGGTACGAGCAGCGCGCGATCTGCTTCGGATCGGCGGTGAACGTGCCCGCGGCGCCGGTCAGGAGAAACTGGTCGTAGATCGCGCCGTTGGGGTGGTTGATGTCCTGCCACTCGGCGCGCGTGGTCACCGCGCCGGCGGTGCGCTGGCCCGGGGCGGGGACCACGCCGAGCACGACGGGAGCGGAGAGTGTCGAACCGCCCGGACCAGTCAGAAGGCAGTCGTAGATCCCGGCGTCGGCGGACCCGACCGCGGGGAGGGCGAGGGACGCGGCGGTCGCCCCGGGGAGGGACACCCCGTTCTTGAACCAGCGGAGGTCGTCCGCTCCGGTCGCGGCGAGGTTCAAGGAAGCCGCCTGGCCCGCGACGACTCCGGTGCTCTGCGGCTGGGTCGCGATCGCCGGCGGCACGAGCCCCAGAACGGTCTCAAGGATCTCGTGATTCGACAGCGGCGTGAAACGGGCCCCGTAGTGCGTGTTCATTGCGCCCAGGATGGCGTTGGCGACGAGGGCTTGGGCGGCGGTCGAGGCGTGGAAACCGTCTTTCGCAAAGAGAAACTGGGGACGGTTCTCGGGGTCGCCGGTCTTGTGGAGCGGAACGCCATCGAGGAGCAGCGGCTCGCTGCCGTCGAGCGTGCGGGTGATCGAGAAGATGTCGGCGAGCGCGATGCCGCGGGCGGTCGCGAGCTCCGCCAGCAGTGTATTGAGGTCGCCGATCCGAGCCGACGCGACCGTGCGGAGCGCGGGCAGCGGAACGCGTCCCTTCACGCTCGGGGTGACGCCGATGTCGGGCGCGTTGACGAGGACGATCTTGGTCGCCGGATTCTGGGCGCGGACGAAGTCGACCGTGGCGGCGAGGTTGTCCCGGATCGCCGCGAGGTCGGCGGCGGTGGCGGCGCCGGTGGCGAGCTCGGTGTAGAGGGAACTGAGGTCGTTGCCGGCGCAGAAGACCACCGCCCAGGCGACGTCGTTCTGGAGGTGGGACTTGAGCCGCGGCAACGAGATGGCGTCGAGCAGCTGCTCCGGCGTGCGGGGCAGAAGCGGCGGGGCGAGGAGTTCGACGAGGTCCGTGGTCCGGAACCCCGGAACGGCCCAGTTGAAGGCATGGCCGCCGTTGCGGTAGTCGGCGTAGTAGGCGAGGTGCCCCTCGTAGGGACCGAACGAGATCTCGTCGGCGCGCGTGGCGGCGAGGATTTCGACCCAGTTGGCGATGTTGGCCTCGGTGGGGGCGCTGTTGGGGGCGGAGAACGGCAGCTCGAAGGCGTATTCCTCGGACAGGCTGTCGCCGAGCACGAGCACGGTCTGGGGCGCGGCGGACAGAACGGCGCCGCAGACCGCGGCGAGGGAGACCAGGGCGATTCGACCCGAACGGCGGAGCGCGTGCATGGGGCGATGGTGGGCGTTGTTCCCGGGGGCGGACAGCAAATTCCCGGGCGGCGAGCCGCGGTTGCGTTCGTCAGGGCGATACCCGGAACACACGCGCCCGCGCCGCGATTCGCTCACCGGAGTGCGCAAGCAGCGCGAGAACGTCGAGCGGCGCCTTATCGTTGCGGGAGCGAAACCGTTTGTGGACCCGCGGCGATCGCCTGGTGGTTACGGATTGATGACGAGCGTGGCGGTCACGTCGACCCCGTCCCGCAGCAGTCGGCCCTGATTCGGCTGCGCCGGGGCGTTTTGGCCGGCGGAGCTGCCGCCCGCGCTCATGCGGATCGACGCGAGTCCCGCGACGGCGATCGGCAGGTCGTTGAGCTGGTCGAGTGCGCCGCCCGTGAGCCGGACATTCACCTGGCCCTGCGGATCGAGCAGGAGGAGCGGTTGGCCGTTTTCCCAAGCGCGGATCTCGTGAAGGTTCAAGGTGCCCACGGTGCGAACCGACGGCGCCGCCAGGCCGACGGGCCCGCGGTCGGCGGTGAAGACGACGTTGCCCAGAAACAGGCCACCCAAGGCGCTGGTGGCACTGTGGATCCCGAGCGCACGCACGTTCGCCCAGCCTTCGTACACGGCATCCGGGCGGGTGACGCCGGGATTGTTGGCGGGGCCGACCGAAAAGATCGAGAGGTAGGTGCTCGCATCGGCCCCGGCGAGGATGACGGTGGGGGCGCCCTGCATGTAGGCGATGCCGGACTGGTTGTAGAGCGCCGGGGCGGAGGGGCCGGAGACATCGCTCAGGCGAACGGTGACCGCGCCGGGGCCGGACATCTCGACCTGCACGATGCTGTTGCGCTCATCGAGGAACGAGATGCGCGCGATCTGGCCGGGGTCGGCTGTGATGGTGCCCGCGGGACCGGTGAGCAGGAACTGGTCGTAGATGTTTCCGTTGGGGTGGTGGATGTCCTGCCACTCGTTCCGCGTGGTGACGGCTCCGGCGGTGCGCGCTGCGGGGAGCGGTCCGACGACGGCCGGCCGGCTGTAGGTGACGCCGCTGCCCGAGAAGACCTTCGCCAGGTAGATGCCGGCCTGCTCGGGCTGGACGCCGGCGAGGGACAACTCGCGGTCGGCGGCGCCGGCAAGCGTCACGCCGTCTTGAAGCCAGCGGTACGCGCGGGCGGTGTTGGCGGCGGTCGCTTCGACGGAGAGAGCGGCGGCGCTGCCGGCGGGAACCGCCTGCGAGGAGGGCTGGGCGACGATCGTCGCCGGCGTCTGCGGCGGATAGTAGTAGACGTCGGGCATCTCGTCGAGGGTGAGGACCCGCGGGTGGGCGTAGACCCGCTGGACGAAATCGAGCGGGTTGTTGGTGTTGCCGGTGATGAAGCCGCCGCTCCAGGTGCAGAACGAGGCCCAGTTCGCGGCGTCGGTGACGAGGGCGTCGGGATCGGGGATGCCGCCGTTCTCGCTCAAGGTGACGACCTTGCGGCCGGCCCGGAAGTCGCGCATCTGCCGGTACTGGGCGGCATAGGTGGGGTGGGTGCCGGCCCCGGGATAGACATCGAGGCTGATGAGGTCCACGACATCGTCGCCCGGATACCAATCGGCGAGGAACGACGGGACATCGAGCGTGGGATTGAAGCACCAGACGAGGTTGTCGAGGCCGTGCACACGGGTGTAGCGGTCGAACATGTAGCGCCACGCTTGCTTGAGCGGTTCGGCGCCTTTGGCGCCCCACCAGAACCAGGCGCCCCATTGGTTGCCGCTGCATTCGTGGAAGGGGCGCCAGATGACCGGTACGCCGGCGTCGCGCAGTTTGCGCAGTTCGACCGCCATCCGGTCCATCTTCGCGACGAACTCGAGATTCTCGGGCGTTCCCTCGATCACGGCCTGGCGGATGTCGAACGTCGTGCCGGCCGCGGTGGCCGACGGGGTGTAGAACTGGACGTTGCCCGGGGGCGAGCCGATCACGGTGAACCAATGCACACAGGCTTGCACGATGCCGCCGCTGCGGGCCCACATCGTCGCGCGCGAGGCGAGCGTCTGCCCGGCGGCGATCTCGGTGCTGTAGGTGTACCAGATGAAGTCGAAGCCGCGGATCACCGGAAGGCGTCCGGTGTTTTGCAGCAGATAGTCCATCTCGACGTTGTCGCCGCGGGTGTGCCAGACCGGGACGGAGACATCCTCCTGCTGGCCGGAGAGGATCCGCTGGCCCGAGACGCTCTCGAGGTAGGCGAGCAGGGCGTGCACTTCCGGCGTGGCGTTGGGCGAGACCGGCGGGTCGATGACGGCCGACGCGCTCGAAGCGGCGCCTGCGAGCAAGCTGGCCAAGGTGGGGAGGACGATCCTACGGCGAAGTGAGGACCCGAACGAGCGGACCGAGCGGAGGGGCATGATGGCGAGGGGGGGAAGTCGACCAGGGGAGGGACGCCGCCACGGATTGGCGCCGTGACGAGGTGGCACGAAACCGCGCCGGACTCGGAGCGGTTTGTGGTGCCGCGCGGGGCCGTTGACAAGGACACCCGGGCATTCGGGGCGGCCCCGTGCATTAATCGCGCTTGAGCGCGCAGCGACCGGGCCAACGGGCGCAGCGCCGCTGGGGGTACGGAACCCTTGGCGTGGCTCGGGCCCGGTCCGTGACGCCGCGATCGCCGCGTGGCCAGCGAGCTTGCGCGGGGACTGCCGCATTTTCGGTCGTTTGCCGGAGTGCGTCGCTCCGGGCCAGCCCGGTCTCCTCCGGTCCGGGGCAAAACGAGTTCCTCGGTGGCGGCCGCAGCGGATCGGCCGCGCGGTGGATTCGGTGCGGCTCCCCGGAAAAGAAAAAGAGCCGCGACCGGTTGGTCGCAGCTCTTTGAGTTCGGCTCAGCGGTGGTGTTCGGCTTCAGGAACCGGGCACAACCTCGGGTTCGGGGACGATCGGGGCCGGAGGCGGCAAGCCGCCCGGGCCGACGATGATCACCGGGAAGAACAGCGCTTCGGTGACGTCTTCGCCTTCGGGGTTGAAGAGCTTCGTCGCGATGTTCTGGGGCGGTGCGTTGCGGCCGCACGAGTCCTGGCCGGCGTTGCCGAGCACCCGGTGGATGCCGTCGACGACGATCCCGCCGTCGTTGCCCTGGGCGAGATTCGAGCCGGCGATCAGGACGTCGATTTCCCCGGTGGGCGCGAACTGGAGGTACGATTGGGCGGACTCGCTGGCGGCGATGCTGTGCACAACGACATTGCCGACCACCTTGGTCACGCTCGGGGCGTAGAGTCCGGTCGGGCCGAGGTCGGAACTGTAGGCGACATTGCCTTGATGGATACCGCCGAGCTTTCCGTCGGTGGAAACGATGCCGGCTGCGGCGACATCGGCCCAGCCGACATAATCCGCGTCCGGGCGCGTGACGCCGGGGTTGGTGGCAGTGCCGACGGAGTAGATCGTGAAGTGCGTGGTCTCGTTGGCGCCCGCGAGGATCACGGTGGCCTTGCCCTTCATGTACCCGATACCGGGCTGGTTGTAGAGGGCCGGAGCCTGCGGGCCGACGGCGCCGTCGAGCACGACGGTGATCGCGCCCGCGCCGGAGAGTTCGACCTGTACGATGCTGTCGTTCTCGTCGAGGAACGACATGCGGGCGACCTCGCCCGGATCGGCGGTGAAGGTGCCGGCGGCGCCGGAGAGGAGGAATTGGTCGAGGATGGCGCCGCTGGCGTGCCGGAGGTTCTGCCATTCAGCGCGGGTGGCGACGCTGCCGGCCGTGCGCTGGCCGGTGGCGGGAAGCACGCCGACGACGATCGGGGCGGACAGGACATCGCCGCCGGGGCCCCCGACCATGCAGTCGTAGAGGCCGGCGTGGGCCGGGGTGATCGCCGGGATGTCGAAGGCGGCGGAATGGCCGTCTGCGAGTAGAACGCCTCCATGGTACCACTGGTCGGCGACGAGGATGCCACCGCGGAACCACTGGAAGTGGGTCGCTCCGGTGGCATCGACCACGAGGGAGGTCGGCTGGCCGTCGGTCACGGCGACGCCCGTCGACCGGACGGTGACCTTGGGCGGGAAGGCGACGAGCAACTTGGCCGTATGCGACGTGACCGAACCGAGCTCGTTGGTCACCACACAGGCGAAGGTGTAGCCGTTGTGGTAGCCGTCGGCGGTGAAGCTTCCGAACTGCGGCCCGGTGCGGTCCGCCACCAGGGTGCCGTTGAGGTACCACTGATAGGTCGGAGCGGGATAGCCGGTGGCGACCACGGAGAAGTCGACCGTGTCGCCGAGCTTCACGGTGCGGTCGGCGGGCTGGGTCGTGATGGTCGGCGCGGCCGGCGTGGCCACGGTGAGGGTGGCGACGCGGGTGCTGGTGGTGCCGGCGGAGTTGGTGGCGACGCAGCGGAAGGTGTATCCGTTGTGGTAAGCTTCCACTTTGAACGCGCCGAAGTTGGCGGCGGTGCGGCCCTCCGCCGGGTTGCCGTTCATCTCCCACCGGTAGGTGGGCGGCGGCAGGCCGGAGAAGCTCGCCGTGAAGTCGACGGTGTCGCCCACCTTCGCCTGGAGGTCGACCGGCTCCGCGAGCACGGCCGGGGCGCTCGTGGTCCCGACGTACAACCGGGCGAGGCGAGTGGAGACGGAACCGGAGGGGTTGGTCACCACGCAGCGGAAGGTGTAGTTGTCGTGGAAACCGTCGACGGTGAAGGCGCCGAAGGCGGCCTCGGTGTGGCCGACGGCCAGGACGCCATTCAGGTACCATCGGTAGGTGGGATCGGGCACACCGGTCGCTTCGACCACGAAATCGGCGGTGTCGCCGACCTGTGCGATCACGTCCGCGGGCTCGGTGGCGATGGCCGGGGCGGTCGGCACGCCGACGTGCAGGGTGGCGGTGCGGCTGGTGGCGAAACCGAGGGCGTTGGTGACGACACACTTGAAGGTGTAGCCGTCGTGGTAGCCACTCGCGTTGAAGGAGCCGAACGAGGCCCCGTTATGGCCCTCGGCGATCGCTCCGTTGAGGTACCACTGGTAGGTCAACGGCGCCGTGCCGGTGGCGACGACCGCGAAGTCGACCGCGGTTCCGGCCAGGACCGAGAGGTCGGCCGGCTCCGTGCCGATGGCGGGCGGAGTGTTCACGGTGAGGGCGACGGAGTTGCTCGTCACCGTGCCCGAGGAGTTGGTGACGACCACCACGTAGTTCCCCGCGTGTTCGGGCTGGGCGTTGGCGATGGCGAGCGTCGCTTCGGTGGCGCCGGGGATGGCTACACCGGACTTGCGCCACTGGTAGGTCGGAGCCGGGATGCCGGTCGCCGCGACCGTGAAGCTTACCGGGGTGCCGGCGGCGACCGTTTGCGCGACGGGCTGGGTGACGATCGTGGGCGCGGTGTGGACGATGAGGGTGGCCGTGTCGCTGACCAGCTGACCGTGGGAGTTGGTGACAACGACGGTGTAGGCGCCGGCGGCACCGGTCTGCACACCGGGGATCACCAGGGAGGCTCCGGTGGCGCCGGTGATGTTCAGGCCATCCTTCTTCCATTGATAGGTCGGCTTGGGGAGGCCGTCCGCGACGACGGTGAAGGTCACATTCGCGCCGACCGGCGAAACCTGCGACTGGGGTTGCGCGCTGATCCGCGGGGCCGAGGGCTCCGCGGAAACGACCAAGGTGGCGGACTGGCTGCGGGCCGTCCCCGAGGCGTTGGTGGCGATGACGTAGTAGGCCGCTGCGTCGCTGGCCTGCGCGTTCGTGATGACGAGGCTCGCGTCGGTCGCGTTGAGGATGGGCGCTTCGCTCTTGTACCACTGGTAGGTCGGCGCGGGATACCCGGTGGCGACGACCGCGAAGCTCACGTCCCCGCCGAGGGAGACGGTGCGATTCGGCGGCTGCACCGTGATGACGGGGGCGGCCGGCGCGCGATTGACGGACAGCAGGGCGGTGCGGCTCGTGACGGCGCCGAGGCCGTTGTAGACCTCGACCGAGTACAGGCCGGCGTCGGCCAGCCCGATGGAGGCGAAGACAAGCTTGGCCGAAGTGGCCCCGGCGAGGACGCGACCGTCCTTGGACCAACGGTAGCTCGGCGGCGGGAAGCCGGTGGCGACGACGGCCAGTTCCACGGCGGTGCCTTCGGTGGCGACGAGATCGGCCGGCTGGGTGGTGATCGCCGGGCCCTGCGTGTTGACGATCAGCGTGGCGACGTCGCTGGTGACGGAGCCGGCGGAGTTCGTGAGGACCGCGCGATAGTTGCCGGCTTGCGACGCCTGCACGTTGTCGAGGACCAGGGTCGTGCCGAGCACGCCCGCGATGGTCACTCCGTCCTTCTGCCACTGGCAAACGGGGCGCGGGAAGCCGGTGGCTTCGACCGTGAAGGTGGCCGTGGCGCCGGCATTCACCGTCAGGTCGGCCGGTTGGGTGGTGATCGCGGGGGCGGAGAACGGCGGCTGAATGGCCAGGGTGGCGCTCGCCGCGGCGGAGCCGAAGGGGTTGGTCACCATCACGCGGTAGATGCCGACCGTGACGTCCGAGACGGAGACGGCGTGCGACGCGGCGGTGGCACCCGGGATGTCGGCGCCGTTGAAGGCCCACTGGTAGGAGAGGGGGGCGTCACCCGCCGCGATGACGGAGAACGTGACGGTCTCGCCAACCGGCACGATGCGCGCGACCGGGGCGGAAACGATGGTCGGCGGCACGTTGACGGCGAGGGTCGCGACGGCGCTGGTGGCCGCGCCCTCGGAATTGGTCGCCACGACGCGATAGGCGCCGGCGTCGGAGGCGGCGACGGGGAAGATCGTAAGGGTGGCGGCGGTGGCGCCGGGAATCGGAGCGCCATCCTTCTGCCATTGGAAAGTGGGGATCGGGAAGCCGTTCGCGGTGATGGTGAAGGAAACGGAGCTGCCGAGCAGCGCGGAGCGCGAGGCCGGTTGGGTCGTGATCGCCGGCGCGGCGGGCGGTTGCGGCGGGGCGCCGTAGAGGAACTGGATACCGGCGATGTCGTCGGCGGCGAGGGTGAGGCTGTTGACGCTGTTGCCGTTCATCAACGCGACCACCGTCTGGCCCGCCTGGTCGGGATGCCCGAGGCCGAGGGTGTGGCCGAGCTCATGGGTCGCGGCGGTGCGAAAACCGGCCGCGTCCCACGCATGGGAGCGCTTGAAGACGACATCGCTCTCCACCAGGCGGTCGTTGTGTTTGGCGACGAACGAGAGCGAGGTGGCATCGCCGAACTCGAAGCCGAAGGCGGTGTCGGCGAAGAACAGTTCGTTGACGCCGTTCTCGCGGGTGCCGGTCGTGCCGATCCCCTCGGTGGCGACGAGCTGCGCATCCTTCATGTGGGTGTTCCAGGCGGCGGCGGCTTCGGCGACGATGTTGTTCCAGGTTGTGCCGGCCGGGTCGGCCTTGCCGACGAAATTGCCGACCAGCGTGACGGTGGCCGGCTGCGGCCACGTGCAGGGAGCGTCGCTGGCCGTGGTGTAGAGCGGCGCCCACGCTTGGGCGACGAGCGGGAGGGCGACAAGCGAAGCGACAAGGGTGCGGAAAAAGGAGTGCATGGTGCGCGCGACGGGTTGAGGGGCCGGGGTGGCGGGGCGGCGGTTCATTGAAGGACGGGGGCGGGG
>JAEXPQ010000227.1 GCA_023446735.1 Verrucomicrobiota bacterium | reverse complement strand
GGGCCGCCCCCGCGCCCCCCCCCCGCCCGCCCCCCCCCACGCTGGCCTACGCGGCGATCGAATCAGTCGCGTGCACGAAGCACCACCCCGCGGTGCGTGATCGCCGCGACGGCCTGCTGCTGCCGCGGTGTGCCTCAGCTCACGCTGGCCAGATCGCCCACACGTACGCGACGTAGCCGAGCAGCAGCGCTGCGCCCTCTCGCCGGCCGATCCGGAACCCGGTGCGGGCCAGCACGACCGCGGCGGCCGACACCCCCACCATCACGAGATTGTCGAAACGCACGATCTGTGCCGGCACCGTCGTGGGTGCCAGCAGCCCGGTGACGCCGCCGATGCCGAGGATGTTGTAGATGTTCGATCCGAGCACGTTGCCCAGGGCGACATCCGACTGCCGGCGCACCGCCGCCACGATCGAGGTCACCAGCTCGGGCGTGGAGGTGCCCACGGCCACGATGGTGAGCCCGATCACGGTTTCGTCCACCCCCAGCGCTGTCGCCAGCGCCACGGCGCCCTCGACCAGCCACCGGCCGCCCAGCACCACGAGAACCAGGCCGAGCAGCGCCAGTCCGATCGGCACCGCCAGTGCGCCCCGCGGCGCCGTTTCGGGGCGCAGCGCCGGATCGACCTGCTCGGCCGCCTCCGCCTTGTCGAAGGCCGCGGTGTGTCCGGTGGCGCCGCCGGCCTTCTCTTGTCGCCAAGCGCTGACGACATAGAAGATCAGCCCCGCCACGAAGCACAGACCGACCCCGCGCCCCAGGGGCATCAGCGCAGCCACCGCCGCGAACAGCGCGGCCACCGCGAGCATGACAAGGCCGTCGCGCCGCAGCGCCCCGGCCGATACCGTGATCGGCGCGATCAGCGCCGAAAGCCCGAGGATCACGAGCAGGTTGGCGATGTTGGATCCCACGATGTTGCCGACGGCGATGCCGGGCGATCCGGCCAGCGAGGCCTTCACGGAGGTCACCAGTTCCGGGGTGGAGGTCCCGAAGCCCACCAAGGTCAGGCCGATGACAAGCGGAGAAACCCCGAGGCGCCGGGCGAGGGAGACGGCACCGCGGACGAGCAGCTCGCCGCCGACAACCAGCAGCGCCAAGCCACCGCCGAGAAGAAAAAAGGTCTGCATGCCGGAATCCCTGTGGGCGGCCCGTCACATGGCAACCCACGAACCGGTGCCGGTCCCATCAGGGCTGCGCGGTGCCACAGGGCGGCCTTGCTGGGCGCGCTTCAGCGCGGTGCGGGCCACTGCTGGGGGACCCGGCGCAGCTTGGCGACCTCGTAGCCCTGTTCGGCCAAGTCGGCGACCAACTGCTGGTAGTCGGCCTCGGGGATCTGCGGGGTGCGGGCCATGACCCAGACGTAGTCGCGCTTGTTCCGGCCGATGACGGTCCGGGTGTACTCGGGATCCAAGTGCGTGATCAGGAACTCGGCCTTGAACGGCCAGACGAACTGCATCGCCCAGGTAGAGTTGTTGACGCGGTCGACGACAAAGCCGCGCGGCGTGTAGCGCTTGGGCGGTCCGTCGAAGGCGCCTTGGTTGAACGTGAACGTCGTGGCGATGGTGCCGTCGGCTTCGAGGCGGTAGTCCTCGATCGCGTTGAAGGCCTCCGTCTCGATGAAGGTCGGGATGGCGGCGATCACGTACCAGGGGCCCATGAAGCGCTCGAGGTCGACTTTCTCGACCGTCTTCAAGGCCGGCAGCGACGTGGCGCAGCCGGTGAGCAGCAGCAGGCAGGGCAGGAAGGGAAGAAGTTTCATCGCGGGAAAAGGTGGGACGCTGGAGTGGTGAAGGTTTCCAGGGGGCCGGGATGGACAGTTGCGCGGCACGCGGTGGCGGCGGCGCTGGCGGGGGCAGTTGTCCGCGTACGTGTAGCGGATCGTCACGGTTTGGCGCTCTCCGGACTGGCTGAGGATGTTGGACACGCCGTGGAACTCGCGGAGGCGCCGGTTCTCCCGGTCGTACTCCAGGCGCATCTTCGGCGCGAAGTACCGGAACAGCCAGTGCTTGAACTTCAATTCGGCGGAAACGCGGGTCGCGTCGGCAGCGAGTTTGCGGACGGCGAACGGAAAGGGGCCCAGCTCGGAAGGAAGCACGAGGTTGAGGGCGATGTTCTCCTTCTCAAGGAGGTCGAGGTTGTCGATCAGGTAGTAGTGCCAGCCTTGGCACGAGAAGACCTCGTGGTCGCGACGGAGCGGCGCGGCTTTCTCGGGGGCGCTGCCGCTCTGGTGGAACACGACATACCGGCCGTCCTGCCAACGCAGCCCCTCGCGGTAGCCGCGGCGCAGGTCCTCGAAGATATAGGTGGGCAGGGCGACGCTGCGCGAATAGTCGGAGCGCAGCGTGGCTATGAGGGTGCCGTCCGGCGCAAGGTATTCGGTGAGCGAGTCCAAGATGCCCTGCTCTCCGGACCGCACGGTGTGCCGCTCGGTGTAGACTAGGTTCCCTGTTTCGTCCCGAGCTTCGCCGAGGTAGGCGGTGTCCTTCGCTTGAGCGGCAACGGCGAGGAGAGCGAGCGCGAGCCAGAGCCGGCGCCAGAATGTGCGAGGGTTCGGTGTCGTGTTCATGGCGTGGTGGCGATCGGCCGCGGCTTCGCGGTCTATTCCGTCGAGCGTGTGCGCCGGCTCGTGCTGGTGGTTGCCGCGCGAGGTCTACTGGGGGCGGATCCGATGGCGAGGTGCTGTTGGAGGCGCTGGACGGCGAGTTCCTTGGCCTTGGCTTCGATCTCCACGGTTACGGCCAGCGAGCGCCATTCGGCCGGAAAGTCCTCCGGCGCGATGTAGTCATGGTGACGCTCGCGATACGGGCCGCCCCAGCCGGCGATCGGACTGGAGAGATGGAAGAGCGGTTCGCGGTCCCAGGTGAGCAGGGCGGCCGCGGTTACCTCGGCGACGGAGAGCCCGTCGGGCAGGCAGCGGTGGTGGTGCACGTCGTAGACGAGCGGAATCCCCTCGGCGCGGCAGAGGGGGATGAGCTCGGTGGGTGTGTAGGTGGTGTCGTCGTTCTCGAGCGTGAGGCGCGAGAGGGTGCGGGTGCTTAGCCGCTCGAGGGAGTCGCGGAAGCGGGCGAGGGCGGCGGGTTTGTCGCCGTACGCGCCGCCGGCGTGGATGTTGATCGTGTCCGCGTGGGTCCACTCGGCGAGTTCGGCCTGGGCCTCGAGGTCCGCGAGCGAGCGCGTGACGACCTCGGGATCGGGCGAGTTGAGCACGACGAACTGGTCGGGGTGGAAGCCGGTGCGGACATCGTGCTCGCGGGCGAAATCGCCGCAGAGCCGCAGACGGGCGATGAGTGAATCGGCGTCCGGCAGGTCGGCGACGCGGTAACCGACCGTCGGATGCGTGCGCAGCGGCAGGAGCGAGCTGAGGATGCGGAACGAGCCGATGCCGTGCTTGTGGCAATAGTGGAGCGCGGCGAGCAGGGCGTCGGCGTTGGCGCGGCCGAGCTCGGCGAGGCGGGCGAGTTGCTCCGGGCGCTGCAGACGCGTGAGCGCCGCGGCGGTAGTGGTGCGGAACTTGATCGGTTCCGCGGCGAACTGGCAGCAAAGGCCGAGGCGCGGGCCTCGGAACTCCGGTGCGGGGGACTTGTCCCGCGCGCGGTGGAGGCGTTGCACGGTTTTGCCACGAGTGCTCATCGCGCGGGTGCGTCCAGGCGCAGCATCAC
The DNA here is from genome assembly GCA_023446735.1 of Verrucomicrobiota bacterium. GTDB lineage: Bacteria > Verrucomicrobiota > Verrucomicrobiia > Opitutales > Opitutaceae > CAJCBL01. The sequence goes on along the minus strand of JAEXPQ010000227.1, from coordinate 7,958 downwards.
TTCGTTGCGGCGGAGGAAGGTCGGAATCCAGGGCGGGTCGAAGTAACCATAGACCGGAGGCGCGGAGGCGGTCAGGTTCTCCGCGGCCAGCCACGTCCTCAAGCGGGCCAGCGCTGCCTGCTCGTTCTTGGCGCTGCGTCCACCGCTGAAGCGCATGACGGCGAAACGGCCGGCGGGGATCTCCTTCACGGCCAGCGCGGCGTCGTCCGGGCGGGGCACCTGGTCTGGTTTCAAGGCGGCGGGCATCACGAAAGCCATCGTGGCGAGGCCCGCCTGCTCGCCCATGAAGACCGGTGTGGTCATGGGGATCTTTTCTCCGGAGGCGTTGCGCCCTGAGATGAAGCGGAACAGGCGCCCAAAGCCCCCGTTCCCGTTGGCCGTGGTGAGCGGCGCCTCGACAAGCGTCAACGCGGGGTAGTCGCGCAACTCGAAGGGGCTCGCGAAGCGCACCTGCTGGAATGGGGCGGTTTCGGTGCCGGCGCGGGCGTTTTGGCCGGCGATGGTGAAGAGCACGGCGTTCATCATCAGGGCAGGGAGGAGCAGCCGGAGTTTCATTGGGCAGCGCTTTGTTCCAATCGCGGGTCGCGGACGGTGCGGCGCCTAAGGGGAGACCTTTTCCGTCGGCAGAAAGTCGGCGCAAGGTTGTGTGTCGCCGGTAAGCGAAGACGGGCGGCAGAAGAGTTCGTGGAGCGTCTTCTGGCGGTGGGCGAAGATGCGCTCCACCTGCGCGCGGACGAAGAGCGCGTCGACGAGTCGTCCACCCGGAACGGCGTAGCGGATCTCGTCGTCGCACCGCGTGCCGCCCGGGACCTCGGTGAACGTGTGCGTGTGCACCCACAGCCGGTACGGGCCACTCAGTTGGCTGTCGACGAAGCGTACGGGCGGCTCCCACTCGGCGATCTCGGTGCGCCAGCGCAGTGGCAGGCCGTGCAGGCGGATGCGGTAGTCGATGAGCGCCCCGCGGCGCATGGTTACTGGCGTGGGCGTCAGGATACGGAAGTGCAGCCAGGGCGGCGTGATGCGCTCGAGGTTCTCGGCCGCGGCGAAGAACGGAAAGATGGCCGCACGCGGTTGCGGGAGGAGTTGTGAGAAGCGGAGCGTGCGGAAGTGCATGGCAGGAGGAGGAAAGGGGTCCCGGAGGCGGGCCGTCGGCGCTGGCTGCAGGGCTGGTTCGCGCCGCGCGCGGGTGGGGGAGCCGCCCCCGGGACGAGGGAGATTGACTGCGGCTGGCCGGTTTGGGACGGCGCCGCAGGTTTTGCTGGTTACAGGGGAAGGATGACGGAATCGACGACGTGGATGACGCCGTTGGAGGCGGGGACATCTGTGGCGACGACGTTGGCGGAGCCTGCGGTGACCTTGCCGTTGGCGACGACGAGCGGGAGTTTCTGGCCGTTGACGGTGGCGGCCTGGGAGGTCGTGACGTCGGCGGCGAGGACTTTGCCCGGGACGACGTGGTAGGTGAGGATGGCGATGAGCTTGGCCCTGTTCTCGGGCAAGAGCAGCGATTCGACGGTACCGGCGGGGAGCTTGGCGAAGGCTTCGTCGGTGGGCGCGAAGACCGTGAACGGGCCCTTGCCCTGAAGCGTCTCGACGAGGCCCGCGGCCTGGACGGCGGCGACCAAGGTGTTGAAGCTGCCGGCCGAGGAGGCGACGGCGACGATGTCGCGGGCGGGCTGGGTCTTGGCGGCCGAGGTGGCCTTGTCGGCGGAGCAGGAACCGGCGTGGGCCGGAAGGGTGAAGACGGCGGTGGCGACGAGAGCGGCGAGGGTGAGGGAAGCGGAGGATTTCATGGATCGTGTTGGTTGCTGATTTGGGCAGGGAGGCGAGCAGTGAAGCTCGCTGATGGGGCGCAATGTCTAGGTAATGTTGAAGAAGGCAAGCCATTGTCTAGGATTATTAGACAAGCTACACGAAGACGGCTTTAGTCACTGGTGGTAATTATGTTAACCGAGAGACAGGAATCCCGCTTGCTGTCGACTCGCGGACCTGTTGTCTAAGTGGCGTCTAATAATCTGAATGAGCGCCTACCAACATGCCATCCAAGCAGTCGTGCAACGCACCGGCCTCTCGGCGCATGTGATCCGGATCTGGGAGAAACGTTATGGGGTGGTGGCGCCGCAACGCACCGGCACGAACCGCCGGCTGTACTCGGATGAACAGATCGAGCGGCTCACCCTGCTGCGGCAGCTGACGCAGGCCGGCCAGAGTATCGGAATGATGGCGACTCTGCCCCTCGAACGCCTGCGGCAGATCGCCGTGGACACGCTCGGGCCGGTGTCGGCGGCGGCGGTCCGGCCCGCCGGTGCCACGCTGGACGCGGCGGCGGCGTTGCTGGAGGCGGGCATCGCCGCCGTCCGGGAACTCGATACGGCCGCGTTCGGCACGACGCTCCGGCAGGCGGAGTTGCAGCTCGGGGCGCAGGGCATGTTGCAGCGTTTCGCGGCGCCGCTGGCGCAGATGCTTGGCGAACTCTGGCGCAACGGCACGATCACGGCCGCGCACGAACATTTCGCCACGGCGCTGCTGCGCGTGCATCTGGCGCGCGGAGTCGGGGAGTTCGCGCCCCGGACCGACGCGCCGGTGCTGGTCGTCGCCACGCCGGTGGGACAGCTGCACGAGCTCGGCGCGCAGCTCGTCGCCGCGGCCGCGACCAACCTTGGCTGGCGGGTGGTCTACCTCGGCGCGAGCCTGCCCGCGGCCGAGATCGCCGGGGCGGCGGTGCAACGCAAGGCGCGCGCGGTCGCTCTTAGCCTTGTCTACCCGCACGACGATCCGGCGCTCGTGCCGGCGCTGGAACTTCTACGCGAGCTCCTGCCCGAGTCGGTTGCGCTGTTTGTGGGCGGTCGCGCGGTGCCGGCAGTGCAGCCGGCGCTGGAACGCCTCGGCGTGCGGATCGTCAACAGCCTTGCCGGCTTCGGCGCGGCGCTGGACGGTCTGCGTGATGAACGGGTGGGATAGTTCCTGCCTGGTCCCGCCGATGGCCGCCGCCGGATCGTTGCGCAAAAACGGCTTCACTTTCGGCGGCGTTGCGCCGTTCTCGTGGGGCATGAGCAGCACTTCGCTCGCCTTCACCTCCCGCGCGGAACACCGCGCCTGGCTCGCCTCCCATGCCGCTCTGCCGCGCGGTTTCCGCGTGGGCGCGTCGCGCTTCGACTTCATGCCCTTCGAGGTGCCGAAGCCGGCGAAGATGACCGTGACCCTCATCGCGCTCGACCGGCCCACGGCCGATTTCGCGGCGATGTTCACCAAGAACGCCTTTCCGGGCGCACCTGTGATCGTGGGCCGCCAGCGCCTGGCCGAGCCGAAGCTCGGGGCGATCATCGTCAACAACAAGATCTCCAACGTCTGTGCGCCCGGCGGCGTCGAGACCTCCGAACGTCTCTGCGCCGCGACCGCGACCGCGCTCGGCCTCCAGCCCACCGAAGTGCTGCCCAGCTCCACCGGTGTGATCGGCTGGCGGCTCCCGGCCGACCAGATGATCACGGCGCTGCCGCAGGCCGTCGCCTCGCTCGCGCCCGGCTCCATCCTCCCGGCCGCCGAGGGTATCGTCACCACCGACCTGTATCCGAAGATCCGGCGCGCCGACCTCCAGGGCGGCAGCATCGTCGGCATCGCGAAAGGCGCGGGCATGATCGAGCCGAACATGGCGACGATGCTCGTCTACATCCTCACCGACCTCGCGGTGCCGCGCGACACGTTGCGCGTGATCCTCGCCCGGGCCGTCGACCGCAGCTTCAACCGCATGAGCATCGACAGCGACACGAGCACCTCCGACACCGTTGTGCTGCTCAGCTCCGGCGCGGTGCCGTGTGCGGACTTGGCAGCGTTCGAGGCTGCGCTCACGCAGGTGTGCCGCGATCTCGCCGAGGATGTCGCCCGCAATGGCGAGGGCGTGCGCCACGTGATGCGCGTGACCGTGAAGGGTGCGCCGACCGAGAACGCCGCGCGTGCGATCGGCAAGAGCGTCGTCAACGCCCCGCTCTTCAAGTGCGCCGTCGCCGGCAATGATCCCAATGTCGGCCGCCTCGTGCAGGCGGTGGGCAAGTACGTGGGCGCGCACGAGCCGGGCATCCCGCTCGGTCGCACACGCATGAGCCTCGGTGGCATCCAGATCGTGGCCGACGGCATCTTTGCCCTCGATCCCGCGAAGGAGCAGGCGCTCGTCGCCCACCTGAAAGCGGCCGAACTCTACGCGAGCGCAGAGCCGAAGGACGGCGTCTATTCGCCGCCGATCGACTTCCCGCCGCACGAGCGCTGTGTCGAGATCGAGATCGATCTCGGCGCGGGCGCCGCGGAGGCGACCGTGATCGGCGCCGATCTCACGCACGAGTACGTGAGCGAGAACGCCGACTACCGCAGCTGAGCGCGGTTGGCGGTCCGGCCGCCCGGGTGCCCTGATCGCTTCCCCACCGCAGGTGGTTCCGAGGCGTTGCGCGCGCCCCGAGTCGCCGGTTTCCGAACGGTCCGGACGCGAGGTCCGACCCTACACGCAGGCGTGGTGGCGACACCCTGTGCGGGAAGACCGCTTGCGGTAGGGTCGCGGCTTGCTCGCGGACCGAACGGCGCCGCCCGCGGTGGGCGTGTCGTCGTAACGGACCCGACACCGCCCGCCATCCGGGCGCCGCGGCGAACTGGCGACTCGACGCGGGAAACTGGAGTCGCCACGTTCGCGGGATGGCTTCCTCCGGCAACGCGCCCTCGTTGGCGAACGCATCGGCCCATCTCGGGCGATGGCTTCGGTCGCCAGAGTCGAAGCGCTGGGGCCAGAGGTTGGCTTGGGCGGTGATTGCGGCGGCGTTCGTGGCCTATCTCGCGCTCTTGTGGGAGCGGGAGGGCGTCAACGCCGGCGGCAGCGACTCCTCGGGCTACGCGAACAATGCGAAGCTGCTGCGCGAGGGCCGGCTTTTCGCGGAACAGCGCCGGCTGCCCGGAGTGGAGGGGCCGACCGCCACGTACACGTACGTCCCGCTCGGCTTCGTGCCTGCGGGCGAAGGCCGGATGGCGCCGACTTACCCGCTCGGGCTGTCGGCGCTTTACGTGGCCGCCTCGTTGGGCGGTCCGTTGGACCGGGGCATGCCGCTCGCGATCTGGGCGATGGCGGGCGCGAGCCTGCTGGCGACCTACGGGCTGGCGCGCCAGTTCGACCTGGCGCCCGGCTGGGCGGCGCTTTGTGGCGGCGTCCTTGCGGCCTGTCCGCTCTTTCAATACATGGCGCTGCAGGGGATGAGCGACATGCCGGCGATGCTCTGGGCGATGTTGGTCCTGATGCTCGCGTGGGCGAGTCGCCGGCGTCGGTGGTTGGCGCCGGTCGCCGGGCTGGTCTTCGCGGTGACGGTCTTCCTGCGCCCCTCGAACGCGTTGCTGCTGCTCCCTCTGGCGTGGGCGTTCGGCCTGGATTGGCGCCGCTGGCTGGGCTTCGGCCTAGGCGGTTTGCCGGGAGGCCTGCTCTGGGCCTGGTGCAACCACGAGTTGTTCGGCCGTTATGTCGCCACCGGTTACGGGGCTGTGCACCTAATGTTCGGCCGGGAATGGATTGCGCCGTCCTTGCGCAACTATGCCGAGACCTTGCCGTGGCTGCTGCCGCTGGGGCTGTTCCTGCCCTTCGGCTTGCGGCGGGCGGAGTGGCCGCCGGAGCGCCGGGCGGTGCTGGGTCTGGCGCTGACCTGGATCGTCGTGTGCGCGGGATTCTACGTCTTTTATCGCTGTACCGGTGAGGTCTGGTGGTACCTGCGCTTCATCTTGCCGGTCTTTCCGTTCCTGATCGTGCTGTCGGTGATCGGGCTGCGCTCGGTCGTGGCGCGACTGCGGGGCGCGGCGCCATCGCCGTGGCGGGCGTGGACAGTCGGGGTGGCGGCAGTGGTTACTGTGGGGGCGAGCGGCGTGGCGCAGACTGTCGCCGGGAAACGGTGGGATGCGCTTGGGATCGGTGTCTCGGACCGGATCTATCCGGAGGTCTGTGACTGGACGGTACGACATTTGCCGGCGGAGTCGGTGCTGTTCTCGATGCAGGTCAGCGGTGCGCTGTTCTATGCGGTTCCTAACATCGTGGTGCGTTGGGACGATCCGCGCCCGGACCAGTTGCGGGCGCTCTACGCCGCGGCGGCGCGGGAGGGGCGGCCCGTGTACGCGGTGCTGTTCCCGTTCGAGATCGAGGACTGGGGCTGTTTCAGCAAGGGCCGGCTCCCGGGGCGGTGGACCCAGGTCGGCGCGGTGCGGCACATCACGATCTGGCGGCTGGATGATCCGGCCGGCACGATGGAACCGCCGCGCTAGAACGGGCGCGGCGGGCGGATCGGGGCGCCGTCAACCCGCGCGGTGGCGCTCGGGTTTGGCGTCGCGTAGCATCAGATCGCGGACGGCTTGGCGCGGGTCCTTGTCGGCGTAGAGGCTGGCGTGGACTTCGTCGATGATCGGAGTTTCGACGCCGGCGCGGCGGGCGAGGTCGTAGGCGCCGCTGGCGGTGGTCACACCCTCGGCGACGACCATCCCCATGTCCTGCTGGATTGCGGCGAGCTTGCGGCCCTTGCCGAGCTCCTCGCCCACGTGGCGGTTGCGGCTGTGGCGGCTGGTGCAGGTGACGATGAGGTCGCCGATGCCGCTCAGGCCGGAGAAGGTCTCGGCCCGGCCGCCGAGCGCTTGGCCGAGGCGGGCCATCTCGACGATGCCGCGGGTCATGAGCGCGGCCTTGGTGTTGTCGCCCATGCCCATGCCGTCGAGCACGCCGGCGGCGAGGGCGAGGACGTTCTTCAGGGCTCCGCCCAGCTCCGCGCCGACGACATCGTCGGAGGTGTAGACGCGGAGGTATTCGTTCATGAACGCCTGCTGAACCGTGAGCGCAGCCTGCGGATCGCGGGACGCTGTCATCACGGCGGTGGGCACCCGGCGCGCGACCTCCTCGGCGTGGCTTGGGCCGGAGAGGATGGCGTAGCGCACGTCGCCCAGGACCTCGGCAACGAGTTCGCTGACGCGTTTGCAGGAGCCGGTCTCGATGCCCTTGGCGACGTTGAGATAGATGAGTCCGGCCGGGCGCGGCACAGCTTGGAGTTTCCCGAGCAGGCCGCGCATGTATTGGCTCGGCGCGGCGAGCACGACGAGGTCGGCGGCGGCGACGGCGCGGGCGAGGTCGGCCTCGAAGCGCAGCGCGGCGGGCAGTTCGACGCCCTTGAGAAAGCGCTCGTTGCGGCGGGTCCGCTCCATCTCGGCGAGATAGTCGGGGAACGGTCCCCAGAGGGTGACCGCGTGCCGGTTTTCGCAGAGGACCATGGCGAGAGCCGTGCCCCAGCCGCCGTCGCTAAGAACGCTGATGTTCATCGGATCGAAATCGTGGAGGGAGGAGGAGCCGCCGCGGGGTGCGGCCGGCTGTGCGAGGCCCGAGACAGTGCGGCGCGGCGCAGGCGCGGTCCAACGGAAAAAGCCGGCGCCAGCAACGCCATGGCGGGTGCCGCGAAGCAAGCAATCAACGTGTCGCGCCCAGCGAGCGGACGAGCTCCGGATCGTGGCGGATTCCGGCCCGTGCCAACGCGAGTAACGCGGCGCCGGCGACCGGCGGGAGTTCGGCGGGGACGATCCGCGCGGCGGGCACCGCGCGGGCGAGGGCCGCGGTGATGACGGGCGCGAACACCGGCGCGGTCGCCGTGCTGCCGGCGAAGACCACTTCGGGCGCGGTGGCGGGAAACAGTTTCTGGGCCACGGCGCGCACCATGGCGGCGAGCTCCCCAGCACCGCGGTCGAGCAACTCCTGCGCGGCGCAGTCGCCGCCGGCGGCGCAGCTCAGCACGTCCTCGGCGAGTCGCGCCATCTCATGGCGGGGGAGCGAGCCGTCGTGCAGGCGGCTGACGATTTCCCGCAGATCGGAAACCTGGATACGAGCGAGCACGCGCGCGTGCAGCGCGGTGGCCGGACCGCGGCCGTCCTGGGCGCGGATCGCGGCGCCCACGGCGCGCAGGCCGAGCCAGTAG
>JAEXPQ010000117.1 GCA_023446735.1 Verrucomicrobiota bacterium | reverse complement strand
CACCTCGGCGACGGCGCTGTCCTGGCCGCGCTCGATGCGCAGATCGGCGGCGGCAAGATCAAGTTCGCCGCGGTGGAGCTCGAGACCGTCTCCACCACCGAGCAGGAACGCACCCTGCGCTTCTCGGCCTCCGGCACCCTCGCCGGCGATCTCTTCGTCCGCCGCGACACCGCCACCACCCTGCAAGAGAGATTTCCCGACAGCGTCGACCGCCTCGAGGCGCTCGCCAACGAGCTCGCCACACCCGCCGGCGCCCGCCTCGTCGAGCTTGCCCAGACCGGCGAACCACCCGCGGATCCTCTTGCCCTCGTCCTGCTCGACCAGTCCGCCAAGACCGGCACCGCGTTCTCCGTCACCGGCCAAATCGTCGCCACCCGCGGCACCGACGGCTGGAAACTCGAGGTCACCCCGGGCGAGTTCACGCCCGCGATCCCGCTCGGCAAGCCGCGCGCCCACCATCCCGAAAACGCGCTGGTCGCTTCCGATCCGGCGTTCGCGGCCACCCTTGAGCGCCTCGTCTCCGCCCGCCTCGTGCTGGCCGAGAAGCTCGAAGCCGCCCGCGTGCAACTCGCCGAGCAGCTCCGCCGCGAACGTGAGGCGCGCCAAACCGCGCTGGCCGTCGCCCTGCAGCCCGGCGTGCTCTTCCTCGGCCAGGCCGAACCGCTCGCCGGCGGCGAGCCGATCACCGGCCTCGTGCTCGAGATCGCCACCGTGAAGACCGGCGCCCGCCAGCTCACCGCCCTGCTGCGCAACGACGGCGGCTGGACGGACGCCCGCACCTTCACCGGGTCGTGGGAGACGGACGACGAGTTCAACGCCCTCGCCCTCCCTCTCTCCACCCGCACCAGCCACGCCGTCGCCGACGCCGGCCCGCTGCTCGCGCTGCGCGAAGGCTGGACGATCGAACTCTCCCTCGCGCCCGCTGGCACCCTCGCCGGCTCATCCCCGTCCCATCGCTACACCTTCCAACGCGTCCCCTCCGCCGATCTCGAACGCGTGCGCGCCGACCTGGGCGCCAGCCACGAAACCGCACTCGCCGCGACACGCGTCGGCACCGTCTACCGCGGCACGGTCGCCCCGCGCGGTGGCGGCACCGAGGCGGCGGCCTTGCTGCGCTTCACCCGGCAGGAGGGCAACGGCGCCCGGCTCGAGGCCGAGCTCGAGCTCGTCGACCAACCCGGCCGCAGCCGCACCTTCCGCGGCTTCGCCGCCGCCAATCGCCACCGTACCGGCGACACGCCGATCCGCCTCGCCTCCGAAGCGCGCCGCCGCGCCCCGCGCGCCGATCCGGCCTCCGTGACCGGCTTCGCCATGGACCTCGCCCCGGCGTTGGCCGTGAAGGGCGACACGCTCGCCGGCGCCGACGACTCGTTCACCTACACCTTCGCCCGCCTCTCCGACGAGGAGTTCGGCCGGATCGCCGCCACCCGCCGCGACGCCCAGACCGGGCTGCTCGCCGCCGTGAAGCGGGGCGCCGCCTACGACGGCACCGCCCGCCACCGCGACGGTTTCACCACTCCGGTGCGGCTCCGCATCACCCGCGCCGAGGAGGACGGCAGCACGGAGGCCGTCCTTGAATCGCTCAAGCGCCCGGGCGTGAACCTCCGCCTCGCCGGCACCGCCGACTTCACCGCCCGTCAGCTCCAGTTCTCCAGCACGGGCGGCCGTCCCGACAGCACCAAGGACCTGCGCCTGCCCTGCTTCGTCCAAAACGCGAAGTACGCGCTGCGCCTCGCGCTCGGCGAACGCACGCTCGACGGCACGATCGAGCACGACGCCGACTGGACGCTCTCCTTCACCCTTGCGGGGGGCGCCGTGGCGCCGCCCACCGAATACCCCGCGTGGCCGAAGGCCGCGGGCGCGTACGCGTTGATCGGCGACACCTGGCGGCCGCTCCCCACCAACAACGGCCGCTCGGTCAACTCCGCCAACGCCCGCCTCGCCAAGGCCACCAGCCGCAAGGACGACCCGACCGCGCCCACCAAGGTCGCCGAGCTGGTCTTCGACGGCAGGGACCCGGTGCCCGTGATCCCGCAAGGCGCCCCGGTGGCGCTGCTCTACGTCGGACTCGTGCCGCCGATCCCGGCCGCGACGATCGCGCTCTACCCCGACGCGCTCCGCGACTATCCCGCGATGGAACTCGCGCCCTGCCGCAAGGCGCTCGTCGGCGGCAAACGCATCGCCGACCTGTTCCGCGTCACGCCCGAGATCGCCGGCTTCCAGACGGCGCGCGCCGCCGCCACGCTCTCCGAACCCGGCACCGATCTCACGCTGCTCGTCGCCAACGTCGCCCTCCCGCCCGGCAGCTACGCCCTCCTTGCCAACGGCACCGCCTACGAGGTGCAGGTGAAGTAGCACCAGCACGACGGCAACGGTGGCGCGAGCTTGGGCCGGCGATGGCCGGCTCGAGAGCGAAAGCAGGTACTGCGGCCCGAGCCTGACACCGCGGCCTGAGAACCGCGCCACGTGCTCCGCGCGGCTCCAGCCCGACTACTTCGCCGCGGGCGCGCCGCCGCTCGCCTTCGTCGCCGCCCGCGCCACGAGGTTCGTCGCCAGAAACGCCTCGATCTCCGTGTACAGTTCGACACGGTTCTCCAGCTCGGCCATCCCGTGGCCTTCGTCGCGCTCGAAGCGCGCCGTATGCGGCACGCCGCTCTTCTTCAGCGCGGCGACCAGGCGCTTCGACTGCTCGACCGAGGCGACCTTGTCCTCCTTCCCGTGCGCGACGAACACCGGGACCTTGATCTGCGCCGCCGAGCCGATCGGGGAGAGCGAGTCGAAGCGCTCCTGGTTCGCCTTCGGGTCGCCGAGGAATCGCCGCAGCGTCGCCGTGCGCCCGCGACCGATGCCTTCGGACTCGAACCGTTTCGATTCCGCGATCACCTCCGCCCAGTCGAACACGCCGCTGGTGGCCACCGCACAACGGTACAGATCCGGTTCATACGCCACGCCGCAGACGGCGAGATAGGCGCCGAACGAGCCGCCCATGATCGCCACCCGGTCGGCGTCGATCAGGCCGGTCTGCAGCAGCTTCTTCACGCCATCCGTCACATCGTCGTGCATCTTGCGAAACGCCCAAAGATCTTCGGCGGAGAAACGCCACTGCGTGCCGAGCGAGCCGCGGTAGTTGGGCTGAAAGACGGCGTAGCCCCGGCTGGCGAGGAATTGCACCTGCGGCTGGAACCCCCACCGGTCGCGCGCCCACGGTCCGCCGTGGGCCAGCACCACCAGCGGGACCGGCTTCTCCTTCGAGGCACCGACGGGCAACGTGAGATATCCGTCGACCACGGTGCCGTCGCGGTTCGGAAAATTCATGCACATCGTCTCGGTCAGGCGCTGCGGATCGAGCCAGGGCATCACGCTCGGCGCGACGGCGGTCACGGCGTTCTTCTCGATGTCGATCAGGAAGAACCCGGTCGGACGCCGATCGGAGCCCATCGAGACGAAGAAGCGCTTCTCCGCCCGGTCGCTGCCGACGATCGCGACCACGGTCCCGGGCGCCACGCGCGCCAGGGTGTTCTCGATCTTGCGCTGCAGCTTTCGATATCCCTCGTCAAACCACACGGTGGTCGGGATCTCGCGCTCGAAGCGGAGCCCGAGCACCCGGCCGTCCGCCGGATGTCGGTAGGCCCGGCACCGGTGCAAGTCGTACTTCTCGTCCTGGTAGACCACCGCGCCGAGTTCGCCGGTGGCGGCATTCATCACTCGCAACGCCCGCGGTTTCCCCGCCTCGCGCGGACCGAGCACATACAGTTTCCCCGGCTGCTCGCCCACGGCCACGATCTCGATCTCGTCGAGATCCACCGGACACGCCACCCACTGCTTGTCCTCGAGACGGTGCAAGCGCCGCTCGCCGTCCTTCATCGTCATGGCGTAGGCCAGTTCGCCGGCGGCGTCGGTCCAGTAGCCGCGCGTGTCGCCGCCCTTCGGGAGCGGAAAGGAACGCACCACCTTGGCAAGAGTCCCGTGCTCGATCGAGGTCGGGTTCACGTAGCGGTTCGAGCCCGGGGCATACGGATTCTCCCGCGCGGCCAGCGCATCGATCTGCACGACGCCCATGTCGTTCCCGCGGTCGAAGGCGCTCTTCTGGATCCAGACGAGCGGTTGCTGGGGCGTGGCCCGGGGCGAACTCAACACCCGGTCTACATTGCGATGGTCGACCGGATAGGCCCGCCGCAGGTCGGACACCGGGGCGACGTATAGACCCTCGCTGTAGCGGTTCTCGGCCACCAGAGCGAAGACCACCCGGTCGTCGCCGAGCCAGTCGACATCGCGGATGTCGCGCTTGCCCGGCCCGTGCAGGCGCTGGAGATTCTTGGTGCCGATCTCGCCGACCACGACCTCGGTGCGATCGACGCTCACCGTGGTCGAAGCCGCGTAGTGCGTGCCCGCGGGGTTGAGCTCCGGGCTCGAGAACAAAGGCGGCCGGAAGAAATCCACGACCGGGATTGGCTCATTCGCCGGCACCGGCGTCATGCGCTCGAGCGGATTCGGCGCCTTGGCGGCGACGCCGTTGCACAAGACCAGGCCGAGCCCGGCCGCCAGCCAGTGGGTCGAGGAAAGCATGCGTCTTTTGTGTCCGCGTGCAAAAGACACGCAAGCCCGCGCTGCGGGCCGCTGCCCGGGCGCGGCTTGCCGTGCGGACCGGCGGGCGAGCACGCTTCCACGGAGCGCGGGCGGCCCCTGCGACCGGCGGGGCCTCCCGTCGGTGCGGGCCCGGTCGGTCGCGGAGAGGCGGCAAATGCATGGCCCCGGCTTCGGGCCCGGCATTGACCCGGAGCGCTTCCTGCGCATCGCTACCGGCCTCCGCTCCACCGCCGCGCAATGTCCTCGTCCGCCAAAACCAGCACGCCGAACACCGGCGACCCCGTCCGCCAGTTCTCGCTCTACGTGGAGAACAAATGCGGCGCCCTCCACGACCTGTTGGCCCTGCTCGCTGGCCAGAACATCCACGTGCTGGCGCTGTGCGTGATCGACATCACCGAGTCCTCGATCGTGCGCTTCGTCGTCGATGACCCCGACAAGGCCTACGACCACCTGCGCCGCCTCGGCTACTACGTGAACGAGAGCGAGGTGCTCGGCGTGGAGCTCAACAGCGAGGCCGACCTCGGCGGCGTGCTCGCCGCGGTCCTCGAGGCCGAGGTGAACATCCACTATCTGTTCCCCTTTCTCGTGCGTCCGAACGGCAAATACGGGATGGTCTTCCATGTCGCGGACCGCGAACTCGCCGCCCAGGCCCTCTCGATCCGCGGCCACCGCGTCCTGAGCCAGCGCGACCTGTCGCGCTGACACCGCCACGCGCCGGGACCAGCACCGCGCGACTCACGCCACCCGCGAAGCGACGCGGACCGCGGCGAACGAGCGCGCCGACGAGGCCACAGTACACCGGCCGGTCGGGAACCGCCCCGGCATACCCCGCGCCGCTCAGCCGTAGTCAGTCAGTTGAGGTTCGAGACGACGGGTGTCGAGAGCCGGAGTGCCCGCGAGACTCCAAGCCAACCAGCGCACTGGATCAGCTCCCCGACGGTTTGGCGCTCATCCCTCGACACTCGTCCCTCGTCTCCAAGGCAACCGCTCAGTCCAGCCGGCAGTCGCGGGCGTCGATCGTGGGCGCGCCGTTGAGGCCCTGGGCGCGTGTGTCGATATCGGCATTCACGCCTCGTAGCCAGAAGGCGGGCACCACGGGCTTCGGATCGGACAACCACGCGTCGCGCTGGAGGATCTCGGAGGTGTTCCGCAGGCGCTTCCAGTCCGGCAGCCATTCGGCCGGCGCGGGCGCGCTCGGCCAGCGCACGTCGAAATTGGTCACGCGCAACTGCTGCACGTTTTCGGCCACAAGGGCGGCGTTGGCGCGGCGGGCCTCGGGGCTGCCGATGCGCTCCTCGATCATGGCCGGCTCCAGGTAGCGTGCGGTCTTCTCGACGAGCGGGTAGCGCAGCGTCACGTCGTCGAGCCGCACGTCCTCGATCGTGCCGCCGTTGGCCGCGGCGATGATCATGCGGCCGTCGGTCTGGGCGCGCAGGTTGCGCACCGTCACGCCCCGCACCACCGGCGTCACGCCCACGGCGGTGTCGAGCGGGCGCGCGTTGATCACGAGCGGGCGCGAATCGAGCAGGTCGCAACGCGTGTCGACCACGATGTCGTGCACGAGCACCTCCTCGATCGCCGCGCCCTCGACGGCGTGAAGCCCGATGCCGGTATGGCTGTGGTGCAGGATGCAATCGCCGAAGATGACATGCCGGATCGGGTGGGCGCTCTCCGGACCGCAGGTCAAAGCGGAGCCGTTGGCCCGGATGAAGCAGCGGTTGACGGTGATACGCTCGCACGGGCCGGTGTCGCGCCACGCCTTCAGGGCGATGCCGTCGGTGCCGGTCACGATGGAGCTGTCGCGCACCCAGACGTCACGGGAGCCGTTGATCACGAGGCCGTCGCAGTCGGGGGCACGGAGATCGTTCTCGATCCGCACGCAATGGATCCAAGCCCGCTCGCAACGCTGGAGGTGGAGCGTCCAGCCGGGCGAATTGCGCAGGAGGATATCCGAGACCCGCACATCCTTGCAGTCGACGAACTCGACGAGCGGGGTGACGAGCCGGCGCTTGACCTTGATCGGGGCCCGCAAGTTGGAGGCATCCTCCCAGAAGTCGGCCGCGCTGCCATCGATCACGCCGGGGCCGCGGATACAGACGTTCTCGCAACCGCGCGCGACGATGAGGTGGTACGGGTGGCGGTCGCCGTGGGACTCGGCGATCGGGCGATACTCCTCGAGATCGGGGGAGGCCTGCAGGATCGCACCGTTGGTGAGTTCCAGCGTCACGTTGGAACGCAGCTCCAACGTGCCGCAGCGGAAGATGCCGCGCGGGAAGACGACGGTGCCGCCGCCGAGCGTGGCGGCGGTGTTGATCGCCTTCTGCACGGTGCCGGTCGCCTGGGCCCAGCCATTGTTGACGTCGCCAAAATCGGTTACGAGGAGTCGAGTATTCACGGCGGTTCTGGAGCTAAGGATCCGCCGGGCCGCTGGCGAGGCTGAACACCGCATGAAAATACTTCGCCGGCCTCCGCCGCCGAAAATTGCCCTCGCCAGTGCGCGGCGCCGCTCTAGCCAAGAGGCCGTGGGCTTCTTCGCTTCGCTCTTCGGCTCCAACCGCACCCCGAACTCCCGCCCGGCGGCCCCGGTGCCCGCCGCGGCTGCGCCCGCGGCCGAACCGGCGCCCGCGCCACCCGCTGGGACCGACTCGATCTCGGCGCAGGCCGCCGCCGGAGAACTCGACCTGCCGGCATTGCTGGCCGAGGCGCGCGCGCTCCTCGACCGGAAGGACCTCCCCGCCGCCCTCCAGATCTACGAGCGGATCGCCAACGCCGACGAGGACCTCGGCGGGCCGTTCACCACCATCTCGGGCGACCTCGGCGCCACCGGCCACATCGACGCCGTCATCGAATTCCTCGCACCGCGCTACGATCCAGCGCTCCATGGCACCGGCCCCGGCCTCAACCTCCTGCAGGCCTTCATCCACCGCCGCAACGCCCACGCCGCCCAGCAGCTCCTCGACCTGCTCCGCCCGCTCGTCACCACTTACTCGTTGCGCGACCGGTTCGACGGTTTCGCCAATGCCGTGACCGAGCTCCGCGCCGCCGCCCCGGCCGAGCCGGCCGCCCTCCCCCGCGAGGCCGCCAACGACATCAATCTGATCAACATCAGCAAACCGATCTGGACCTACGGGCTGGAGAACGGCGAGAACACCCTGCCGACCAAGAATCCGCGCGTGCGCCGGATCGCCTTCCTACCGATCGCTCTCGTCGGCGAGGGGCTCAAGGCCGGCGAGTTCGCCGCGCCCGACCACCCGCTCGCCGCCGTCGTGCGCGGTTTGCCGCTGGCCCTGGCGGAAGCGTGCTGGTTCGCGCCCGCCTACCGCCCGATCGCCACCTCGGGCCTCGACCCGCAGAAGAACCTGCTCCTGTGCCCGCGCCCGTTCCGCCTGGAGCAGATCCGCCAGCTTTTCCCCGCCCGCGAGGAGCCGCTCGACTACGCCCTTGCCGGCACCGTGCGCGCCGCCGCCGGCGGAGCGCTGGGCGGTGTCGAGTTCACGATCTGGGACGTGCGCAAAGGCAAGCTCCTGAAGACCCTCGCCCTCGAAGGCGCCGATGCCCTCGCCCGCGCCTGGCCGCTGCTGCTCGGCTACATCGAGGCCGCCAAGCCGGGCCCCGCGCCGCTCGATTACGCGCTTCCGGCCGATCCGGGCGCCCATGCCGTCGCGCTCGACCACGTGCTGCACTTCTTCCTCGTGGAGAAAGGCGTGCTCGCCGCCGATAAACTCGCCCCGCACGAGACCCGTCTCGAATTCCTGGCCGCCCACGCCGCCGACCACCCCGCCGCCGCGGTCCCGCGCCTCGCCTTGGTCGCCGCCCTCCGGCATTGCCAAACGCTCGGCCTCGCGATCCCGCCCGCGCTCGCAGCCAGCGCCCAGCTCCCGTAGGGAGGGTTCGGGTTCAGGGTTCAGGGTTCGGAGTTTAGGGTTCGGAGTTCCGAGTTCCGAGTTTCGGGGTAGTAGGTGCCCCGGGGTTCCCCGGCGGAGGAGCCACCATTTCCCGGTTCAGCGGGGCGGGGGCGCAGGCGGGGGCGGCCGGGTCTTCTCCCACTCGGCCACGACCTGATTGATCTTCTCCGCGAGCGGGCGCAGCACGTCCTTCGGCCGCAGCACGATCGGTCCCGTGGCGGTTCCGCTCAGGCGGGCATCCAGTTCCCGAATCATGCGTTCGACCGGCCCGACCACCCGGTTCGTGAGATGGAACGCCCAACCGAACAGGCCGGCGGCCCAGACCGGGAAGAGCATGAGCACCAACTGGAGCACCCGCACCCGGGTCTCGTCCGGGCCCACCTGGGGCGACAGTCCGCCGAAGCAATACACCAGCAGCCACAGCGCCCCGCCGAAGAACACGGTCGGGAGCGCCATCGCGACGAAGACCAACCAGAGCAGATGGCCCTGCAGCTTGGTTTTAACGACGAGAAGCGGCGCACGATTCTTCATGGGAGCAACGGGGAGAGCTCCACCGAGTATCGGCGTACGGGGGATCCCCTGAAGGAAAACTGCAACCGTCCGCCCCGTTCGCCCGTGCCACGCGACCGGGCGCCCCGGGAAGACCACCGGGCCCAGCACATCCCCGCGGGTTGCGCCTCAAGCCGCCGCCCGGCCGGCCGATGACACTGCCAACGGCGCCGCCATCCGGCGGCTCCGGCCCCAAGGTGACAATTCACTCCCCACGCCCGATCCTCGATTTCGTGCGCGGCCGCTGGGCGCCCTGCTTGGCGCTCGGCGCGCTCGGCCTCGGCCTTTGGGCCATGCTTCCGGCGCTCGCCCGCCTCGCCACCCCCGAGGCAAATGGCCAACCGGAGCTGCGCACCGCCCTCGAGGCCGCGATCAGCGAGATCCAACAGGAACAAAGCGACGCCGTCCCGCCTGCTCCCGGTCCGAACGCCGGTGATCACACCCTGCGCCGCCTCCGCGGCGCCATTCAGGCCGCCGCTCTCGCGCCGACCACCCGCGCCGGCTACCTCTCCGCCCTCGATTCGATCGAGTTCTCCCGGCGACCCGTGGCCGCCGATCCCGACCCGGCCCGCCGCCTCGCCGTGGCCCAGAACGCGCTGGCCACCCTGCTGCGCCTGCAAGGCGCCCAACTCCAGGAGCTCGGCCAGGCCGCCGAGCGACGCGAAGGGGCGCTGCGCCTCGCCACCGTTCGCCTGACCCTGGGCAGCGCCCTGCTCGCGCTCGGCACCGCGTTTTTCGTCTCCCGCCGTCTCGCCAGCCCGCACCCCGCCTCTGCTCCGCCGCCACCGCCCCCCGCTCCGCCGCCCAGTGCGGCCGCGCCGCACCCGGGCGCCGGACTGCGCGCCGCGCTGGAAGAACTCACGGCGATGTCCGTCACCGACGAACGGGGACTCATCACCGACGTCAACGAGCGCTTCTGCCAGCTCGCCGGCTTCGGCCGCGACCAGCTGCTCGGCCGCACTCACCGGATTCTCAACAGCGGGCGGCATCCCCCGGAGTTCTTCCGCAATCTGTGGGAGACCATCAGCGCCGGTCAGCTCTGGCGCGGCAAGATCGTCAACAAGGCCAAGGACGGACGGCTCTACGAGGCGCACGTCACCATCGTCCCCGAAACCGACGCCACGGGCGCCCGCCGCTATGCCGCTTTCGCCGTCGAGCTCGGCGCGAGCACGGCCCCGGCGGTCGCGGGCAGCCAGCTCCAGATCGCCGTGCAGGCCGCCGGCTTCGGCATCTGGGAGCTCGATGTCGCCAGCCGCACCCTCAAATGGGACCAGCGGATGTATGAAATCTACGGACTCACGCCGGAGAAGGGCATCTCCTACGAGCTGTGGCGTTCCACCATCCTCCACGAGGACCTCGCCGCCACCGAGCAGCGGCTCCACTCCGCCATCGCCTCCGGCGCCGAGTTCGACACCGAGTACCGCATCCAGACTCCGGATGGCGCGGTGCGCCACGTGCGCGCCATCGCCTACGTGAGCAACGGCGACCGCGGCTCCGCCGTGCGCGTCTTCGGCGTGAACTGGGACAACACCGCCGAGAAGGAGATGGCCGCCTACCTGCGCGCCGCCGCGGAGAACGCCGAGAGCCTCAACCAGCAGCTCGAGACCGCCATCGAGCGCGCCAACACCCTCGCCCAGGAATCCGCCATGGCCACCGTCGCCAAGTCGGAGTTCCTCGCCAACATGAGCCACGAGATCCGCACCCCCCTCAACGCCATCATCGGCATGAGCGGGTTGCTCCTCGACACCGGCCTCTCGGTCGAGCAGCGCGAGCTCGCCGAGACCGTGAGCACCTCGGGCGACTCGCTGCTCTCGCTCATCAACGACATCCTCGACTTCTCCAAGATCGAGTCCGGCAAGCTCGAGCTCGAGCAGCGCGACTTCGACCTGCGCGAATGCGTGGAGAACGCGCTCGACGTCCTCGGCGCCAAGGCCGCCGAGAAGCATCTCGACCTCGTCGGTTCCTTCGGTCCGGGCGTCCCCGCGCGGATCGTGGGCGACACCACCCGGCTGCGGCAGGTCCTCATCAATCTCATCGGCAACGCCATCAAGTTCACCGCCGCCGGCGATATCCTGGTCTCCGTGACCCACCGCGGCGCCGCCGAGGGCGGCCGCCAGCTCCTGCACTTCGCCGTGCGCGACTCCGGCATCGGCATCCCGGCCGACCGCATGGACCGCCTCTTCAAGACCTTCAGCCAGGTCGATTCGTCGACAACTCGCCAATACGGCGGCAGTGGCCTCGGATTGGCCATCTGCAAGAAGATCGTCGAGCTCATGCACGGCCGCATCTGGGTCGAGAGCGAGTCCGGCAAGGGCAGCACCTTCCAGTTCGAGGTGCCCGTCCCCGCCGCCGAGGGCGACGACCAGCCCCACCTCCACGCCCCGCGGCCGGAGATCGCCGGCAAACGCCTCCTCCTCGTCGAACCCAACCGCACCACCTGCCTCGTGCTCGGCGAGCTCGCCACCGCCTGGGGCTTGGCCGTGCGCGCCGCCGACTCGCCCGCGGAGGCGCTCCAGTGGCTCAACAACGGCGAGATCTTCGACCTCGCCGTCGTCGAGCTCCACATGCCCAAGCTCGACGGCCTCGCCTTCTCCCGGGCGGTGCGGGCCCACCGCCAATACGAACGGCTGCCCATCGCCCTGCTCGCCCCCCTCGGCAGCCTCGGCCAGCCGCCCGCCGAGCTCGGCATCTCCGCGATCGTCACCAAACCCGTCAAGACGCTCAGCTTCCTCGACGCCCTCCGCGGCCTCGCCTCCGGCACGGTCGTGCAGCGCTCGGGCCGCACCTCCGCCTCCGGCACCGAGATGCTCGCGCACGACTACCCGCTCGACATCCTCCTCGCCGAGGACAACCCCACGAACCAGCGCATGGCCGCGCTCATGCTCGGCCGCATGGGCTACCGGGTCGACATCGCCAACAACGGCCTCGAGGTCCTCTCGGCGCTCGATCACCACCCCTACAACGTCATCCTGCTCGACGTGCAGATGCCCGAGATGGACGGCCTCACCTGCGCGGGCGAGGTCAACATGCGCTACCCCCGCGGCCAGCGGCCCTACCTCGTCGCGATGACCGCCAACGCCATGCCCGGCGACCGCGAGCGCTGCATCGCCGCCGGCATGGACGACTACGTCTCCAAACCGGTGCGACCGCATGAGCTCAAGCGCGCCCTGGTCGGCGCCGCCGAGGAGCTCGCCGCCCGCAAGAACGGCGCCGCCGCCCCGGCCGCTCCCGCCGGCCCGGCCTCGGCCCCCGACGGCAGTCCAGCGCCCGCGCCCGTCACC
>JAEXPQ010000079.1 GCA_023446735.1 Verrucomicrobiota bacterium | reverse complement strand
TTCGTGCGGATGCCGGTGTAGGGCGCGAAGACGCCGTTGGGCAGGCGCACGATGGTGTGCAGGTTGCACTCGGTGAGCAGCGACTCCTTGATGCGCGTCTTCACGCCTTCGCCGAAGAGCGTGCCATCGGGGAGCACCAGGCCGGCGCGGCCGCCGGGCTTGAGGAGCTTCATGAGGAGCACGAGGAAGAGGTCGGCGGTCTCGCGGGTGCGGAACTCGGCGGGGAAGTTGGCCTCGATGCCATCCTCCTCCATGCCGCCGAAGGGCGGGTTGGTGACGATCACGTCGACCCGCTCGCGGGGGCTCCAGTCGCGCAGGGGGCGGGACAGGGTGTTGTCGTGGCGCACGTTGGAGGGGACGTCGATGCCGTGCAGGAGGAGGTTGGTCATGCACAGCACGTGCGGCAGGTGCTTCTTCTCGATGCCGGCGAAGCAGTCCTGGATGAAGAGCGAGTCGGCGTCGGTCTTCGCCTGCTTCTTGAGGTGCTCGATCACGCAGGTGAGGAAGCCGCCGGTGCCGCAGGCGGGGTCGAGGATGGTCTCGCGCTTCTTGAGGCTGGGGTTGACCTGCTCGACGATGAACTGGGTGACGGCGCGCGGGGTGTAGAACTCGCCGGCGTTGCCGGCCGACTGGAGGTCGCGGAGGAGTTTCTCGTAGATGTCGCCGAAGAGGTGACGGTCGGCGGAGGCGTTGAAGTCGATGCCGTTGATCTTGTTGATCACCTGCCGCATGAGGGTGCCATTCTTCATGTAGTTGTTGGCATCCTCGAAGGTCATGCGGATGAGGCCGGCGTTCTTGTCGGAGGCGCCGGTGAGGGCCTTCAACTTGGGCAGGAGCGTGCCGTCGACGAAATCGAGCAGGGCGTCGCCGGTGATGCCCTCGGGGTCGGCGGCCCACTCGGACCAGCGGAGGTGCTTGGGCAGGGGCGAGCGGTAGGAATCCTGGGTGATGGCGAGCTCCTGCTCGCGGTCGTCGAAGATCTTCAGGAAGAGCATCCACGCCATCTGCTCGATGCGCTGGGCGTCGCCGTAGGTGCCGGCGTCCTTGCGCATGATATCCTGGATGGACTTAACGAGGTTGGCGATGTCGGGCATGGGCGAGGCGGTGGACGGTGGACGGTAGACAGTGGCCGGTGGACGGATGGCAGAGGACGGAGCGCGGACGATGGCAGGCGGCGGGGCGGGGACGGAAGCGAGGAATGCCGGGCTTGGGATTGGGTTGGTCGATTACAGTCAGCGGCGGACCGGGGGCTTGACGGGTGAGGCGAGAGGGGAAAGCTTACGGGCAAGTCGGACTGGAAATTTCCGGTCGGCGCTGAGCTTCTGGGAAATCCCGGGAGCTCTTCGCATTTTCAGGGGATGGTTTTCAATCCCCAGCCTTCGAACTTGCCGGCAGGACTACGGCGGAACTTGGCCTCGATGATATCGTAGGCGCGGTTGGGCTGGGTGGGCCGCAGGTGTTTGAGGCCGACCGGGCGAGCCATCAAATCGGTGAGCTGAAGCCCGGCGGAGTTGGACGCCTTCGCGGCCATGACCAGTTGGAACGGCAGCGGGCGATGAATGGCGTTGTTGCCGTCGCAGACGCGGCGGAACGCCAACTCAAGTGCGGCGTCCTCCTTGCGGCCGCGGCACTCGACGACGACAGCAGTGGAGTGCTCCGCCTGCCCGAGACTTTCGAGGTGCCGGAACACTCGCTCCAGGCCGATCTCCATCGCATAGTCGTAGGGGCCAACCGGATTCTGGTAGCGCGCGACCAGCTTGGGCTTGTCGATCACGACCGCCACAACCGTGGCCGGCAGTGCGACCATCTGAGCCGTGAGCCCTTCAAGAAACTGCTCGCGGTGCCCCCGATCGAGGAGGAAGAGGAAATCGCCGAAGGGCTTCCGGATCTCGTGTTCATGCAGAACCACCTCGTCGTGTCCCCAGAAGCCGAACTTGAAGCGCTGCAGAGCCGGGCAGACCCGCTCGACGTAGTCGGTCTTGCGGATGATGCAGAAGAGGAGAACGAACACCGGATACGGCGGGTCGATCTTCGCCAACTCGTGGTCGCCGCTCTCGTCGACAAAGACGAGGTAGTCGCCGAAAGCAGGCCGAGCATGAGCAACAACGTCCATGGGAGCTAGGCCGACTGGCGATAGAGCTCGGTCTCCAACTCCTGGATGGCGGCGAGGTAGGCGGGCTTGCCGCCGAAGAGCTTCACGATCTCGACCGGTGTGCCGAAGGCGCTGAGCGGCTCGACCTTCAGGATCTCCATCGACTCGACGCTGCGCAGACCGGTGTCGGCGTACTTCTGCAGAAGCGCTTCGAGAACAGCGCGAACTTTGGCACCGTGTTTGGCGAAGACGTGGCGCTTCTTCACGCGCTCGGCGCGCTCGCGGCGGGTGAGCGGTGGCTGGTCGAAGGCGATGTGGCAGACGAGATCGAACGGATCGAGGTCGCGGCCCACCTGCTCGGCGAGTTCGTCGAGGAAGATCCCCTGCCCCGCCAGCTCATCGACCAGCGCCTGCTTGCGCTCGGCATCGCGCCACCGGGTGAGGAAGTCGTCGAGGGAGGTGAACGCCTCGCGCACCGTGCGGCGGGTGAAGTCCTTGAGGGATTCGGTGACGAGCTTGCCGTGGGCGTCGAGGTACTGGACGCGCTCGGAGAGGACCGAGACCTCGACATCGTCGACGTAGTAGCGGCGAGGACGGGTGTCGCCATCGCCGCCCGGGCCGGCATAGGGGCCATCCGTGATGGTACCCGGCGGCTCGTCGACCAGTACGGAGCCGTCGTCATCGTCGGGCGGATTCACCGGGTCTTCCGGGCGTGGCGCGTAGACCTGCACGGGCTCGCCGTCGAAATCGGGATCGGCGAAATGCGCGGTCGCCCGCCGAAAGTCCATGATGGTGAAGTAGAGCTTCCCGTAGTCCTCGTTGATGCGCGTGCCGCGGCCGATGATCTGCTTGAACTCCGTCATCGAGGCGATGCGACGGTCGAGTACGATGAGCCGGCAGGTCTGGGCATCGACGCCGGTGGACATGAGCCGCGAGGTGCAGGCGACGACCGGGAACGTGGCCTCGGGATCGATGAAGTTGTCGAGCTGGGCCTTGCCCTCGTCGTTGTCGCCGGTGATGCGCATGACGTAGCGCGGGTTGGCGGCGGCGAGATCGGCGTTGGCGTTGACGAGGGCCTGCCGCATGCGCTCGGCGTGGTCGATGTTCTCGCAGAAGACGATGGTCTTGGCGAAGCGGTCGGTGGTCTTGAGGAACTCGGTGACGCGCGCGGCGACGGCCGCGGTGCGTTTCTCGAGGACGAGGTTGTTGTCGAAGTCGGTCTCGTTGTATTCGCGATCCTCGATCTCGTGGCCGTACTTGTCGGTCTTGCCTCTCTCGGGGCGCCAGCCTTCGAGGTCCTTGTCGAGGCCGATGCGGACGACCTTGTACGGAGCGAGGAAGCCGTCGGCGATGCCTTGCTTGAGCGAGTAGGTGTAGATGGGCTCGCCGAAGTACTCGATGTTGGAGACCTCGCGGGTTTCCTTGGGCGTGGCGGTGAGGCCGATCTGGGTGGCGGAGCCGAAGTATTCGAGGATCTGGCGCCAGGCGGCATCGTCGGCCGCGCTGCCGCGGTGGCACTCGTCGACGACGACCAGGTCGAAGAAGTCGGGCGAGAACTGCTTGTAGATGTTCTGCTCCTCCTCGGTGCCGCTGACGGCCTGGTAGAGCGAGAGGTAGATCTCGTAGGCCTTGTCGGCGGTGCGATTGGTGATCTTCGTCATCGCACTGCCGAACGGCTTGAAGTCATTGGTCTTGGTCTGGTCGGCGAGGATGTTGCGGTCGACGAGGAACAGAATGCGCTTCTTCACGCCGGCCTTCCAGAGGCGCCAGATGATCTGGAAGGCGGTGTAGGTCTTGCCCGTGCCGGTGGCCATCACGAGCAGGAGGCGGTTCTGGCCCTGCGCAATGGCATCGACGGTGCGGTTGATCGCAACGCGCTGGTAGTAGCGGGGGGCGCGACCGGAGCCGTTGTCGAAGTACTCCTGCGTGGCGACCGCCTCCTGCGCGGAGGTGAAGCCCTGCGCCGCCCGGTAACGCGCCCAGAGCGCCGCCGGCGAGGGGAACTGGTCGAGCGGAAGCTCGCGCTCGACGGTGCCGGAGGTCGCGGTGCGGTCGTGTTCGAGGAAGGCGGCGCCGTTGGAACTGTAGACGAAGGGAACGTCGAGGATCGCGGCGTACTCCAGCGCCTGCGCCATACCGCCACCAACGGAGTGGTGGTTGTCCTTGGCCTCGACGATCGCGAGGGGGCGGTTGGGCGGACCGAAAAGCAGGTAGTCGGCCTTCTTCGCTTCGCCGCGTGACACCGATTTGCCACGCACCATGACGCGTCCGGCGGTGAAATAGGCCTCCTCGCGGATCTGCGTCATCAGATCCCAACCCGCGCCGACAATGGCCGGGGTGATGAACTTCGAACGGATGTCCGTCTCGGTGAGCGCCTTCTTGTTCATCGGGGAAGCGGGGCGACGCCGCGTTGTTGCACGGGCCGATCTCCTCGGCGACCGAGGCACGCACTACGAAGCACCTGCCCCGGGTGGGGCGCGATTCGCGCGCAAGCGTCCTGCTCGTATGTGAGGCTGGTTTCCACCGGTCGTGTGGGGTTGCGGGTCTGCGACCGGCGGAAAGGCAACCGTCTCCACACGGCCGACGCAAGGGTGGAAGGCGTGGGATACCCTTGCTCGCGGCCTCCACAATCCGATGGATCAAGGAATCCGGCCTGTGCCGGATTCCTTGCCGGATTAGTGTTCAGATCTGCGGGTCGCGGTTGAGTTCTAGGCGCGGGGCGAGGAACTCGAGGAGCCGCTCGACGGCCTGCTCGGCGGTGAGCTGGTCGGTGCGCAGCTCGACCTCGGGATTCGCCGGCGCCTCGTAGGGCGAGCTGATGCCGGTGAACTCCTTGATCTCGCCGCGCTCGGCGCGAGCGTAGAGACCCTTCGGGTCGCGGGTCTTGCAGACGGCAACCGGAGCATTGATGAACACTTCGACGAAGCGGCCGGCGGGCAGGATCGAGCGCACGCGGTCGCGGTCGGCGGCGAAGGGCGAGATGAAGGCGGTGATCACGATCTGACCGGTGTCGGCGAGCAGCTTCGCGACCTCGCCAGCGCGGCGGATGTTCTCCACGCGGTCGGCGGCTGAGAAACCGAGACCGGCGTTGAGGCCGTGGCGCAAGTTGTCGCCATCGAGCAGGTACACCTGCCGTCCGGAGACGAAGAGCTGCTTCTCGAGTTCGGTCGCGATGGTCGACTTGCCGGAGCCGGAGAGGCCGGTGAGCCAGACGACCAGGCCGGGATGGCCGTTGCGGGCCTCGCGGGTCTGACGGGTGACGCGGCCGGCGGACCAGAAGAGATTCTCGGCCACGCCGCCTTCCTTGCCGCGCTGGAAGTAGCGGTCGGGCAGGATCACGCCGCCGCCCGAGGGCGCACGGCCGGCGTAGATGGCGAAACGACTCGTCGGCGCGATGTGACCGGTGACGTCGAACGCCAGCGGCTTCTTCGTGCGGAATGTCACCTCGGCGACCTCGTGGCGCGCGACGTGGGCGTCGGCGCCGGGGCGGGTGACTTCGCTGAGCGTGGTGGCGTCGACCACCTTCTCGATCGAGACGACTTCGGCGGAGGTTTCCTGGGTGACCAGACGCAGCGTGAGCGGCTGGCCGGGGCGGAGCTTCTCCTGCTGAATCCAGAAAACGCGGGCGCGGAACTGCTGGCTCTCGTACGCGCCGTCCTTCTCGTGCGTGCCGACATGGCCGCGCTCGACGAAGATCTGGTCGGTGAGCGAGAGGCCGACGGATTCGCCGGTGCCAGCGTCCTTGCGCTCGGGCGAGCTCCAGCGCTCGATCTTGGCGATCGTCGAGGTCTTGCCGCCGGGGGAGAAGACGATGCGGTCGCCCTCCTTCAACGTGCCGGACTCGATGCGGCCGGCGAAGACGCGTTTGTCGTCCCAGCGGTAGACGTCCTGCACCACGAAGCGCAGCGGCTTGGCGGAGAGGTCGTCGGTGTCGGCGAAGGCGTCGATCGCCTCGACGGCCGTCGGGCCGGTGTACCACGGCGTGCGCTCGCTGCGGCTGGCGATGTTGTCGCCGTGCTTGGCGGCGACGGGGATGAAGTGCTGCGGCTTGAGACCGAGGGTGTCGAGGAACGCGGTGTACTCGGCGACAATCTGGCGGAAACGCGCCTCGCCGTAGCCGGCGAGGTCCATCTTGTTGACGAGCACAACGAGCTGGCCGACGCCGAGCAGCGAGAGCAGGAACGCGTGGCGCTTCGACTGCTCCTTGATGCCCTCGTGGGCGTCGATCAGGAGGAACGCGGCCGACGCGGAGGCGGCGCCGGTGACCATGTTCTTGAGGAACTCGGTGTGACCGGGCGCGTCGATGATCGCGTACTCGCGCT
>JAEXPQ010000153.1 GCA_023446735.1 Verrucomicrobiota bacterium | reverse complement strand
CCGGATGCGCGAGCCCGCGCTCCGCCGCCGCCACTGCCGCGCGTAACCACGCCGCCCGGCCCTGCCACTCTGGCCGCAGTTCCCAGCGCAGCACCGCCAACTGCTCGGTGGAGAGCGTGCCGGTCTTGTCGAAACACACGTGGTCGACTCGCGCCAACCCGTCGATCACATCGCCGGTCCGCGCCACCAGCCCGAGATCCGCGAAACGCGCCAGCCCCCGCCAGACCGCGAGCGGTGTCGCCAAACCCAGGGCACACGGGCACGCCACCAGCAGCACCGCCATGCTGTTGAACAGGCCGACCGTCCACGACTCGCGTCCCGTCCAGAACGCGAACGTCCCGACGCTCACCAGCACCACGAACGGCAGGAACCTCGCCGCCAACCGGTCCGCCTGACGCTGCAGCTCCGAAGGCGCCAACCGCGCCGCCGCCACCGTCGCAAGCACCGCGTCGAGCCGGCGAGCCCCGCCGGGGGCTGTGACCTCGATCTCAAGTTCGCCATCAAGCGCGTGCGTCCCGGCGAGCACCACGTCCCCCGGTCCGCGCGCGTGCGGCCGCCATTCGCCGGTCATCGCCGTTTCCTGCACGAAGCTGCGCCCGCTCCGCACCACGCCGTCGACACTGATCGCCTCGCCCGGCCGCACGCGCACTCGCTCGCCTGGCTGCAACGCGCCGACAGGCACCTCGCGTCCGTCCGGACGCCGCGCGCGATCATAGCGTTCGCGCGTCTCGTCGACCGCCCGCAGCGCCCGCGCCCGTGAACGCGCACCAAGCGTCTTCCCCGCCGCGTAGATCGCGAGCAGGATCGAGATCACTTCATAGTAGATCGCGCCAGTGCGGGTGAACGTCGCCGTGAGCGAGGCACCGAGCGCGCCAAGCAGCGTGACGAGAAACAACTGCTCCACCGTGACCCGGCGCGCGCGCACCGACCGCCACGCCTCTCCGGCGAGCGGCGGTAGCAACAAGGAGCTCACCGTCAGCGCGGCCGCGATCAACCCGCCATGCACCAGCCAGTAGGCCGTGCCCTCGGGCGGCGTGAGGTTCACCGCAAGGCTGAAGACCATGCTCTGGCCGGCGACCGCCGCCGCCACGCCGATCCGCCACCATGCGCGCAACACCGGTCCCGCGTCGAGCTCCACGCCCGGACCCGCGGAGCCCGAAGCGGCGGCAGCGGTGGAGTCGGCACGTTGGATCATCGCGCCCGCCACGCTTGGCAGATGCCGTCCCCGCGCAAGCCCTCCTCGTCCCTCCTCGTTCTCATTCTCGTTCTCGTACTCGTTCTCCTGCTCCTGCTCCCACTCCTACTCGTGCTCACGCCCCCGATCCCGCTCCTCTCCTCCGCCGCTCCCCCCACCGGATTTCTTGACACTTCTTTTCTCGAACAAGCCGCGGTCCGTTCGGTCCCAGCGCACGAACCCAGATGAACACCGAGGACGAACTGCAGGCCCGCCGCGAGGTGCGCGCCGCCGTGTTTCGCACGGAGCGGCTGCGCCGTGTCGGACGCCTCACCGAGGCGAGCGAGCAACTCGACGGCGAACTCGCCGCCGCCCAAGCTCGGCTCGCCAGCGGCGGACGCACCGACGCGGCCGGCACCGTTCTCGGTTGGCGCGCGGAGGACGAAGCCGCGTTCGCCCTCGCCGCGCTCCTTTGTGATCTTCTCGCGGAGCGGCCGCACCCGGCCGCCACGTCGGCGATCGCCTCCCACGAGCCGCGCACGACCCCGGCAACGCCTGTCCTCGCGTTTCCCCCACCTCCGACCGGCCCCCCCGCGCTCGCCGACCTCCTCGACGCGATGCTCGCCCAAGAACGGCGCCCGCGTCCGCCGCCCTGACCTTTGTTTTCCCCGGAGCGACTGCGCTCCCCACTCGCGAGAGGCCCGGGACCACCAACACCAAACGCACACAGACCATGAGCTCCACCGTTCCCTCCACCCCGCCGCCCGCGCCCGCCGCCTCGATCCCGCAGAATGCTCCGCCCACCCGCCGCGTGCAGAACAAGACCATCCTCGTCGGCCTCGACCTCGGCACCAACAAGTGCTGCCTCATCGCCGGCGCGCCCGACTCCACCGACATCTCCGTCGGCAAGGTTCTGCCCAGCGCCGTGGGCTACGTGAAACCGGGCATCATCAACGGCATCGTGCCCGGCAATGCCGACATCCTCTTCGGCGACGACGCGATCCGCTGCGCGCTCCACGTCGATCTCGTCACGCCTCTACGCCACGGCGTGATCCACGACGCCCGCGCCTCGCGCGAGCTGCTCCGCCACCTGCGCACGCTCGTCGATCCCACGGGCCAAGCCGAGGTGCGCGCCGTCGTGGGCGTGCCCGCCAACGCCGAGCCCGAGGCCCGCGAACAGATCCGCCGCTGCGTCGTAGGCGCGTTCGACCGCGTGCTGCTCATCCCGGAGCCGTTCCTGGCCGCGATCGGCGTGCGCGAGGACACGCGCCTCGGCCAAACGCAGTACGTCGACCCCGTGAGCAACTCGCTCATCGTCGACATCGGCGCCGGCACCACCGACCTCTGCCTCGTGCAGGGCTACTTCCCCACCGCCGAGGACCAGGTCAGCTTCAACTTCGCCGGCGATGCCGTGGATCAGCTTCTCCACGACGCCATCAGCCAGCTCTACCCGGACTGCAAACTCGACCCGATCTCCGTGCGCCAGATCAAGGAGGCCCACGCCTACTGCGGCGCCATCCGCAAGCCGATCGATGTGAAGATCGTCCTCGGCGGCAAAGCCCGCACGCTCGAGCTCGGCGAGGTGATCGGCAATGCCTGCAACCAGCTCGTCGACCGGGTCTTCGACTCCGCCAAACGGCTCATCGCCCGTGTCCCGAACCATTCCGTGGTGCGCCTGCTGCAGAACATCGTCGTCACCGGCGGCGGCAGCCAAATCCGCGGCATCGATACCGAGCTGCAGGCCCGTTTTGCCGCCGACGGCTACGAAACGCCGAAGGTCCGCCTCGCCGGCCCCGACTACCAGCGCTACTGCGCCATCGGCGCCCTCAAGGCCGCGCGCTCCGCCCGCGAGAACCAGTGGCAGTACGTCGTGAGCTGAGCGCGCCAACACCAGTGTCCGCTACCCCGAGCCCCGGCGCGTGCGCCGGGGCTTTTTACTGCCGGCGCCACGGCGTCCGCGCGGGCTCTGCCTCTTCAACTTCCACTTGCCACTTCAACTTTTCGTCGCCCGGCGCGCCTCGAGTTCCCGCACCTTGAGGTCGGCAATCGAGCGGATCGTGAAGCTGTAGTCGATCCACAGCTCGACCTCGCGCTCCGAACAGCTGCGCAGCCGCACCGGCCCGTTGAGGCCCGTGACCTGGACTTCGAGGTTCTCGCCCAAGCCCTTCTTCACGAGCTCCAGGTCCTCGAAGATTTTCGCCAGCAGGTCCTTCCGCAGATCATTCGGACGCTTGAGGTAGAGCGCCACCGGACCGTCGATCACCTTCGTGCCGCCGAGGAGCTTCGCGCCCGACACGAGCGCGCGCACCTGTTTCACCCGTTCGTAGAGCCGCACCTCGTCGCCGAGCTCGGCGAACACCGCGAAGTTGGCGAACGACGTCACCACCCCGCCCTTGCCGATGATCGAGCGCGAGCGGTTACCACTCATGAGCTGCACCTCGCGATTCTCGAAGCGCAGACCCGGCGTCTCCTTGATCTTCGCCGCAAGCGCATCGACCGAGTCGGTGAGCTCCTTGTTGCGCAGATCCTGTTTGTCCGCCGAGTTCGAGAGCGCGAACTCGATGATCACCGCATCCGCGCGTCGGATGAGGGTGATCGGGACGGAGGGCATAGACGCCACTCCGAGGTCCCGAAGAAACTGAGGTGTTACCACCGAAATCGACGCTCCAATATCCTTTAGGCTACCATTAATCCGCGTGCCGGCCAACGTCGTCGTTCCAGCATAGCCGTTGTCCGTCGCCGAAATTTCGAACGGGCTAAGCACAACCGTTTCTTCCGCCTCCCCCTGGTCAGAAGGCGAAATTTGGGCAGGCAGCCCTACCACGCCGGCAACAGCCAACAGCGGAACAGTAATCCATGGGCGAAG
The DNA here is from genome assembly GCA_023446735.1 of Verrucomicrobiota bacterium. GTDB lineage: Bacteria > Verrucomicrobiota > Verrucomicrobiia > Opitutales > Opitutaceae > CAJCBL01. The sequence goes on along the minus strand of JAEXPQ010000153.1, from coordinate 38,224 downwards.
TGTGACACCGAACAACGTTCGATAGGGGCGGGACGAATGAGCGGCAGAGATCATCGAGGTACTTTGGTTGGGGTTCGCGTTATGTTTGATCTGACGTCGCCCACGCTACCAGTTCCGCCCACCCGAGTTGTCACCACCGCGTAAGACTTTGTCAGAAGATCCCCCGAGGTTTGTCAGGTCACCCGTCCGGGGGCGCTCCATCAGGACGACCCGGCAACTGCCGGTGGTCCCAGCAATCCGTCGATCCCGCCGCACGCCCCCACACGCAAAACGGGCGCGGCCTTGCGACCGCGCCCGCGCATGCCCCGTGCTCGATCACTCTATCGCGAGATCTCGATGCTCCCGATCTCCAGCACCTTCGCCTCGGAATCGAGACGCACGGTCATCCGCTCCTCTTTCTGGTCGGGCGTGCCGTAACCGGTGATGAGGCGCACCTGCGCCGTCACCGGGCCGAGCGCGGTGTTGCGGCGGTCGCCAAAGTAGTTGATGCGAACCGTATACTTCCCCGGCAGCGGCCGCCGGATCATGAACTCCTCCGGGCCATAGCCTCCCGTGAAATCGCACGAGAGCAGCCCGCCCTGCGTCGTGCGTTGGCGACCGTAGAACGCGCGCTCGCCGTCCGGGTCGTCGACCCACAGGTCGATGTCGCAGTTGTCGGCATCCCAAGTGAGCACGACGCGCAGTCCCACCGGCAGATCGCGCCGCAACCGTTGATCGATCTTCGACAGATCGAGCCGCTCGCCACAGGTCGCCACGATCGAGTTCAACTCGCCCAGCGCCAGCAGCTCGATTCCCGGGAAACGGCCATGCCATGGTTTTTCCACCACCTCCCACAACAGGTCGACCGCCCGCTGGTACTGTCGATTGGCCGCGCACGCCAAGGCAAGATCGCGCCGGCTCTGCGGCTCCTCTCCGCGCTGAAGGAGAACCCGTTCGAAAACCGGCACCGCCAGATCCGCTCGCGCCGCCTCGAGCAACCGGTGCCCGAGGATGCGCAGCAACGCTGCGTCCTCGAGTTCAAGCTCCGCGAGGTTCGACAAAATCCGCAGACCAAGGTTCGCCTCGCCTTCGGCGAGAAAGTATCCGGCGACATCGACGAAGAAGCCGACGTCCCTCACATGGTCTGCGCGCTCCTCCAGATACGTCGCATAGCGCTCGGCAGGGGCGACGCGTTTCAGGTGATCGAGGTACCCGGCGGCAGGCGTCCATGGCTGCAACGCGATCGACGACTCATCCTGCCGATTCCTCCCGCTGCCGCTCACCTCGGTGTCTGTGGTGTAGTTCATCAGCGTACCGGAATCGGTCGCGCCGGAACTCCGCAGAAATTGATCGGTAACCACCGAGATCGCTGAGCCGATATCCCGCAGTTCCGTGCGCACTCGAGTCCCTGCAAGCGTGCTGGTCGCGTGGTAGCCGGCGTCCGACTCAGAAGCCACGACGAACGGGCTCAGCACGACCACCTCGTCCTCCGGTGACCCTATACCCACTCCGCCTCCGCGCGCTCCCTCTGCAACGCCCACGGCCGTTCGAGCTGGGATCTCGCTGGGGGTCAGCACTAGCGCTCCATCACCCCCGCCCTGGACGTTCTCCGTTCTCTCGCGCTTCGTTTTCTCCGGCCGCGTCTCCCACCACTTGATCCGCGCCGCAAAGTCGGCCGCGACCGCGTCGAGATGGCTCTCTCGGCTCTTCCTCTCGGCCACCGTCCCCGCGCGCCGCAGTTCCTTCCACTCCCGGCGCAACTCCGCCGGCGGCTCGATCTCGTACAACGCGTAGTCGGCCGCCGACTCGAGCACGATCAACGATGTGCCCGCCGTCACGATACCGAACTCCAGACTCGTCCGCCGGATGTCGTCGCGGTTGCGCTCCGCCTCGAGTGAGAGCGCCTCGATCTTCGCCGTCGCCCACGCTCGCGCGGCAAGGCTGCCGGCCCCCGCTCCGGAGGTGACCACAACTTCAACCTCCCGCGCCTCGCGCTCGCTCCGTCCCACCCGCAACCGGACAGTCGTCGCCGCTCGCCGCAGCACACCGGCCACGGCCAACCGATCCGGCGCAATCGTCGATCCCGCCTCGGGGAAGACCTGCGCCACCGCTTCGGGATCGCGCTCCACGCCCCACACGCGGAGCGGCAGTCGCCGCACCGCGGCCGCCGCCTGCTCAGCCGTCGCGTTCGTCAGGTTCGCCAACTCGCCGCCACTCGCCCGGCTCCACGCGCGCAGCCGGGTCGCGTCGGCCGTCACGACGGCGAGCACGGCATGAACCGGCGCCCGCAGTTCCGCAAGCACCGCGCCAGGGTCCCGCCGCCCGTAGTTGAACAATCCGTCGGAGAACAACAACCACTCGTCGACCTCACGGTCCCGCGCGACGCCGTCGAGCGATGTCGCCCCGTCGTACACCGTCGCCTCCAGTGCCTGACGCAACGCCGCCCAATCGCCTCGCCGCACAATGAAACGCTCGGTCGGTTCGGCTCCGTTGCGCACGCGCACGAGACGCACCTCCACCGCCGGCACCGACCGGAACCAGGCGTCGAGAAATGCATACTCCTTCGCGTGGTCGCGGCCCCGCCCCGATCCCGACGCATCCCACAGCAGTCCGACCACTCGAGGCGTCGCCCGGTCCGCCGCCGGGAACTCCGGCAACACCACCTCCGCGCTGAAGTATTCACGACCCTCGCACTTCTGGGTAATCAGCGACTGGCCGACGCTCGGCGGCAGCGCCAGCTCGAGCACGCCCTGCGCGGCGAAGTCGCGACGCGAAACCTTGAGCGTCCGTTCGGCGCTCCACGCCGGCAGCTCCAACGCGAGCGTGGTCGAGGCTCGCGCCGGCTCCGAGTCCCCTGCGCAGACGGCGATACCGAGGTCGAAGCGCGCGAGTTTGGAGGGAAACGCGAGCGGCAAGCGGTAGGTAGCACCACCGCCCGCCCCGCGCCCCAGTTCCTCCTGGTAGGCGATCACAATTCGCCGCGTGCCCTGCGCCGGCAACGGGAAGACCCGAGCCCGATAGTTGTTGCCCGCCGTCTGCTCCAGCAAACCCGGGTCCACGCGCCGCCGTTCGATTTCCTCGAAGACCACGCGTCCCTTCTCTTTCTCGACCGGAACGGCCTCGCGCAGCGTGCCATCGATATCGAGGGCGAACCGGATCACGCTCTGGCCTTCGAGCAGGGGAAACTCGAAAGTGCCTTCGAGCGGACGGTTGTTGGGATTGCGAAAGACAAGGTCGAAGGTCGTGACGGCGTAACGCCCGGCGACCTCGGTCGAGACGGTTGCCGTCTCGATCGTGACGGCGGCGGCATCTTTCTCGGCGACCGACATCCGTTGGGCGGCGGCCCACGGCAGGCCGGCAATGAGGCAGAGAGCACCGAGCAACAGCGAACGCTGGCGGTGCGAGTGGTTCGTTTTCATGGGAGCAACTGGGGTTGGGTCGTAGTGACTTCCCCAGCCTACCGCATCCGCCCGTCCGAGTTGTCATATCTGGGTCAGACTTTGTCAGGAGTTTCCCCGAAAGATGTCAGCCTACTCCTACTCCTGCTCCTACTCCTACTCCTGCTCCTACTCCTACGCCCTCCACCTTTCGCCCCAACGTCCTCTTTCTCGTTCTCCTACTCGTTCTCGTTCTCTTCGTCTTCATCGTCGCCGAGCGCCCTACCCGCGCAGACTGGGACGGGACGAAAGTCGAGCAGGAGCAAGAGCACGAGCAAGAGTAGGAGTAGGAGCAAGAGACGGAGAGGGGCCGGAGGAATACGGTAGTCATCCCCCGGCCCGGCCGAGAACGAGTATGAGAAAGAGAACGAGAACGATTCACCGACCACCGTCCACCACCCCCCGCTACCCCACGTACTGATATCCGACGCCGTGGACGGTTTTGATCGTCTTCGCAGCCTCGTCGCCGACCTTCTTGCGCACTTGCGCGACATGCTGGTCGAGCGTGCGCGTCGTACCCAGATAATCGATCCCCCACACCGCGTTGAGCAGGTGGTCCCGCGAAAGCACCTCGCCGCGATGCGCGTAGAACTCCTCAAGCAGCTTCAGCTCGCGCGCGGTGAGCTCATGGCTCGTCTTGCCCTTCGTGGCGATGAAACGCTTCCGATCGACCAGTGTATCGCCGAACGAGAAAGTGTCCGGCGCCTCCTTCGGCGCCGCCACCAGTTGGTCGAGCCGCCGGAACGCGGCGTGCACGCGCGCCAGGATCTCGCGCACCCCGAAGGGCTTCGTGACGTAGTCGTCGGCACCGAGCTCGAGGCCGAGCACCTTGTCGATCTCCTCCCCCTTCGCCGTGAGCATGATCACCGCAACCCGTTTGTCCTGCTCGCGGATCTTGCGGCAGACGTCGTAGCCGTTGAGCACCGGTAGCATCAGGTCGAGCAGCACGAGATCGAAGCCGCCGGCCGCGAACAGTCGCACCGCCTGCCCGCCGTCGGGCGCGGCGACGACCGCGTGGCCGTCGGCAGCGAGCGCCTCCTGTAACGCCTCGCGGATCGCGGGATCGTCTTCAACGATGAGTACCTTGCGCTGGGATGTAGTCATGACGGAGTAATGGACTGAGTCTGCGGGGCGAGCGGTAGCCGGATCTCGAAGGCAGCACCGCTCGCAGTGTCGAGCAGCACGAGGTCGCCGTCCGCCTGCCGCAGCAGACCGCGTGCGATGCTCAAACCAAGCCCCACGCCGGGCGACTTGTCGGTGAGCGTGCGGCCGCCCTGCACGAACGGTTCGAAGGCCCGGCCGCGGATCTCGCGCGGCACGCCGGGACCACGGTCCGCGACGGTGAGACGCAGCCGCGAGGCGTCGGCGCGCAACGTCACCGTGACCGCGCCGCTGCCGGGCGCGTACTTCGCGGCGTTGTCGAGCAGGTTGATGAGCGCCTGCTTCACGGTAGAGCGTTCGCCGTCCGCCACCGGCGGGTGCGCGGGAACATCCAACTCGAGCACAAGTCCCGCGGCCGCGAGCGTCCCGCGCATTTCCTCCGCCACCTCCGCCACGACCACGCCGACATCGACGGCGGTACGTTCGATCTTGCGCGTGCCCTTTTCCAACGCGTTGAACGCGAGCAGGCGCTCGATCAACGCGCCAAGCCTCCGGCTCTCGTCGGCAATGCGTCCGGCGAAGCGCTCGCGTTTCACGTCGTCGACGCCCGGCCCGCCAAGCAGATCGGCAAACATCCGGATCGAGGTGAGCGGCGTGCGCAGCTCGTGCGACACCTGCGCGACAAACGTGATCCGGCGCTCCGCCTCGCGCGCCGAGCGCCGCGTCTGGAGCGTGAGCAACGCGCCCGCCCCGAGAAACAAGCCGAGCAGCAAGACGCCGACGACGCCGAACAGCCGCGTGTCCCCCGCCTTCGTGCGCTGCGCCTCGCCCGCCGCCACGACAAGCCGGTAGGCCGGCAGCCCCGCGCCCACCGAGCCCTGATCCGCACCCCGGGCCGGCCATTCCTCGAGCACGATCCGCGCCCTGCCCCCGGCCGCGAGCTCGGCGCGCAACCGATTCACCAGCGGCAACACGTCGACGAAGCAGCCGCGCACCGGGGCGTCGGGTCCCGCCTGGTACCAGAAAGTCCAGGGCGCCGCCGGCTCCGCCAAGTTTCCCGCCCAGCCCGCCCAAGGGTCGACCGGGCGGCCGGCCTGCGCGAGCACCTCGAGATTCTCGCCCTGGTAGCCGAGCGCTGTGTCGGAAAACTGGGGATTGTTGAGCAGGTGGTAGGCCGCGGTGCGAAAGGTGCCGAGCGCGGCCACCGGGCCGCTGCGTTCCGCCGGGTGGGCCGCCCGCCACTCGCGCAACTGGCGCACAACCGCCTGCAGCTCGGCGCCCGACAATGCGCCGGCCGGTCCCTCCAGCTTCGCGAGCCCGCGCCGCGGATCCCAGACGAACGTGCCGACGACCAGGTCGTTCGCCTCGTCCCATCGCCGGAGCGCTCGCTCCAGGCCGTCGACATGCATCGCCGCCAGTTCGGCGATCGTGGTGCGCCGCACTTCTTCGGCATAACGCGAGACCAGCTCGACCGCCCGCGCCCGCTCCTGCGCCACGATCCCCGCCGACTGGGCCGCGATCTCGTCGCGCGCGGTGGTGTAAAGGCGATGGAACACCACGCTGGCGGCACAGGCCGCGACGGCGAACAGCACCCAGAACAGCGCCAGAGGCCGGAGGAGGACGCGCTTCATTGGGAGCCCCACCCGCGAGGAGAGCCGGAGGGGGTTGTTCGCGCGGTCCGGAGCGCGAGCAAGCTCGCTGGCCTACGTGGCGAATGCGTCGTCATGGCGCTATTTCTCCTTCGCCTCCTCGGTGGGCGTATCGAACTGGTTGAAGAGGCCCGAGCGCAGGATCTTGCGGTCGAGCTCGTTCAGCCCGCGCGCCTTCAACTCGACCAGGTACGCATCGAGCACGCGGAGCCGTTCGGCGATCACGGCGTCGTCGAGGTCGTAGTTGATATCTCGTGCGGAGTCGCGCGCGCGCTGAAGCTCCTTCTGCGCGCGGCGGGCATCCCCGCGGTCGAGCTGTTCGATCGCCTTCTGCATGCCCTCGCTCACAATCGCCGCCGCGGCCGCCCGCATCACGTCGCGGTTGATCGACTTCTTCGAGGCCCACGAGTTGCTGTCGAAATAAACTGTCAGTTGGCGGCCGGTCTCACGCACGGCGCCGGTGGCCACGTCCTTCCAGCGGAGGCGCACCGTCGCGAAGCTCGCGGTGCTCGCCAACGCAAGCCAACGCGCCCCCGCGAGCACGCTCACATCCTGACCGGCGAAGACCGCCGGGAACCGGTAGGTTGCGGTGCGCCGCTCGATCGTCGCAGCCTCCCAGCCCGCGGTCTCGATCTCCTCCGCGCCGTGGCCGAACTCGATCGCGAGCTCCACGTCCTGCGCGACCGGTGTGCGGAGGCGTCCGAGCTCCGCCCCCAGCGCGGCGACTAGATCGGGCGGTTGCGCCGCAAAGCGGAACTGGCCACCGCCACTCCGTGCGAGCGCGGCGAGGAGGTCCTCCTCGAAATCGACCCCAAGCCCGATCGTCGACAACGTGAAGCCCTCGCGGGCGAAGGCCTCGACCAGCCGGAGGAAATCGTCGCGTTCGCGCGGACCCTTGGTCGCCGGGCCATCCGTCACCATCACAAGATGGTTCACGGTCGCAGAGGTGGAATGGCGGCGAAGCTGGGCGGCTCCCTGGTTCAGAGCGTCGTACAGGGCCGCACCACCCGCCGGCTCGATTCGTGCCAACAACGCTCCCAGGTCGCCGATCTCGGCGCGACGTTGCGCGGCAACGAGTGTCTCCACCTCGGAGCCGAAAAGCACCACGGAGACGATGTCGCGTTCGCCGAGACCGCCGAGCGCGCCGGCCACGGCCTGACGCAACGCCTGCACCGGTTCACCCGCCATCGATCCGGAGCGGTCGAGCACGAGCGCGATATTGCGCACGGTAGAGTCTTCCGCGATCGCCGCCCCCGGTGCGCCGATCCGTGCCTCGACGTAGATCGCCTGGTTGCCTCCATTGTAGATCGTGCGATCCGTCGCGGCCGTCAGAGTGAGCGCTTCGGGTGCAGCCGACAGGCCGCGGCCAAACAGGGCCGCGAGAAGCAGGGTAAATGACGCGATGCGCATGGTCGGCAGTGTACACGAACCGCCGGCACCATGCGTCATGGCTGCGTAAAACATTGTCAACGGGATGTCATGCGCTGGGGGGGGCGGAACGAAGGCCGTTCCGACAGCACCGCCATGCAACCCCAAGACCGCCCATCCCCGGGACGGCTCCTCACGCGCCCGGCCGATTCCTTCGCTTGAGCGAATGGGGTTGGGCCAACTCCGGTCCTACTTGGCCGGATGGAATTCGGCGAGCTCGGGGGCCGTCCACGCCTTGTTGCGGGCGGAGGTGGCGGCCCGGATCCGGGCGACGGTTTCCTTCGTCACCGGCGCACCCTTGTTGCCCCACTCCTGACGGATGAAGGTGAGGACGTAGGCGATCTTCTCGTCCTTCCAGTTGGAGCCGAGGGGACCGAACGCGGGCATCGCGCCGTTGTACGTCGCGCCATTGACCGTCACCGGACCGCCGAGACCATGGATCAGGATGCGCACCAGCGCCTCCTCGCTGCCGTTGACCCAGTCGGAACCCGCGAGCGGCGGATAGACGCCGGCCAGACCCTGGCCGTTGGCCTGGTGGCAGGTCACGCAATTCTGGGCGAAGAGTTTCTTGCCGGCGACCACCGGGTCGACGACGGCCGCGGCACCAGCGGCGCCCGCGCCGGAACCCTGCACTTCCTCGTTGTAGACGAGGGGATCGAAGTTGCCCGAATACCGCTGCAGGTAGAGCGCGCTACCGAAGACAAGCACGCTGCAGAGGAACAGCAGCAGCAGCGACGGGAAGTTGCCCTGCTCGTGCGGCTCCGGGTTCTCGCGCTGGTGGGCGGGCGTGGGATCGGCGGGATTGGGGTTGGCGTCGCTCATCGCTTATTTCCCTCCGGAGACATTCACCGGGATCGACTCGGGATAGTCGAACTCGTGTTTCAAACTCAGCAGGTAGGCGACCAGCGCCTCGGCGCGGTGGGTCGGGACCAGTTCATGCCCGGCGGGGGGGGCGTAGTGCGGCGGCAAACCCTGCAGGGCCTTTGGCGAGGGCTGGCCGACGATCTTCCGGACCTCGAACAGGAATGGGAAGGTGGGCATGTTCGAACCCGGGGAGGTGATCTGCGGGTCGAGCAGGTGCTTGTAGTGCCACTCGGCGTTGAGCGGGCGGGCCCCGACGTTCATGAGATCCGGGCCGGTGCGCATCGTGCCGAGGAGAAGGCGATCCTGCTGCACATAGTCGCGCGGCACGCTCTGGCGCTCGCCCCAGCCGCGGAGGTCGTCGGCGCCGAATCCGGGGCGACGGACCTGCTGGGTATGGCAGTAGATGCAGCCAAGTTCCTGGTACACCTGTTTGCCCTGACGCGCGAGGCCGGGCATGGCCTGCGGAAAGGCGGTGCCGGAGTCGGTGTCCACGTAGGTCCCGATCTTGCCGACGGTGAGGTGATTCGTGAGGACGATGCCGGTCCACGAAAACGCGAGCGTCAGGAAGATCCCGAGGAAAAGAAGCGGTCCTTTGTTCATGCGCGGGAGGCCGGCAGGGCGGCGTCGGGGCTGAGGCGGACGGGTTGGGCACCGGCCGCGGCGCGGGGCTGGAGCAACATCCACACGAAATGCACGGCGAAGGCAAGGTGGCCGATGGTGATCATCATCCCGGCCAGACTGCGGGACACGAGATAGGGCAGCGTGTGTTTCACGATGTCGAGGAACAGCGGCACCTTGAGCGTCACGTCGCCGGTCTTCGGGTCGGTCGCGGTGGCGACCATCTCCCACCCCTGGATGAGGCCGCCGATCTTGAGGCCGACGACATAGATCGTGATGCCCACCGCGCAGAACCAGAAGTGGACCGAGATCAACGGGGCCGACGGCCACTCCCGCCCGGTGAGGCGCGGCATCATGTAGTAGATGGAGCCGAACATCACCATGGTGAAGAAGGCGTAGAGTCCATGGTGGGCGTGGGCCACCGTGAAGTGGGTGAAGTGGGCGATCTCGTTGAACGAACGCACCGCCATCGCCGAGCCGATCAGGCTGGTGAGCGTGTAGCTCACGCCGCCGAAGACGATGAAGCGAAGCGTGGGGCTGTCCTTGAGGCGCCCGAAGCTGCCGATCATCGTGAGGTGGTGGTTGATCCCGGTTGTGACCACCGGAATGACCATGAGCAGACTGGCGACGATGCCGGCGGAAAGCACCCACGCGGGGATCGGGCCGCCGATCAGGTGGTGCACGCCCGCCCAATTGTAGAAGAGCGCGAGCGACCAGAAGCCGAGGGCGGAGAGATAATAGCTGTGGATCGGTTTCCCGAGCACCTTGGGCAGGAAGTAGTAGATCGCCGCCAAGCCGATCGGGGTGAACCACAGGCCGAGGACGTTGTGGGCGAACCACCAGTTGACCAAGGGCTGCACCGCACCGCGCACCGGGGCGAAGAGCAACATCAGTTGCGCGATCGAGTAGAGCCACGGGAACCAGAACAGCGCGGCGAGCAGGTACCATTGCGAGACGTAGACATGCCCCGGCTGCCGGAAGCGGAACGCGATGATCGCCCAGATGCCAACCAGCGCGTAGGCGACGAAGAGCAGCGGAGTGGCGTATGGCGGAATCTCCAGCCACTCGATCGAGGTCGAGTCGCCGCGGAGGATGCCCGCGATGCCGATCGCCACGCCGAGGTTCCAGAAGAATGCAGCCACATCCAGGATACCGAGGTGGCGGAGCTGCGTGCGCGAGAGCCGCGCCATGAGCCAGAAGGCGACCGCGAAGGCGGCGTTGGTCGCCCAACCGTAGACGACCGAGTTGAGGTGCGCCGTCCGGACGTTGCCGAAGGTCAGCCACTCGGCCTGCCCGAGGAACGCGGGATTATGGAGCTTGTAGGAGGCGATGAGCGCGAAGCCCGTGCCGACCAGCAGCCAGAGGAGCGCGGCGCACAGGAACAGGAAGACCGGACGGCGGGTGGAAGCGTCGATCTCGCTGAGCAACGCGCGCTCGGCGGTCACCTCGGCGGGGCCCGGTTTGAGGGAAGCGGCGAAACTGGGGTCGGCGGAACTCATCGGGTAATCACACGGAGGTTTTCTTGCGCTTCTTGGGGAAATAATCGGTGGCGCGCCCCTGCGGCTCCTCGTCGGTGAAGATCTCGCTGGCGCCCTTCTCGAACTGCCGGAACTGGCCGGTTTTGACAGCCCAATAAAGGGCATAGACCGCGGACGCCATCACCGCGACCGCCATCACCACGACGAAGGTGTACGCGCCGAAACCCATGTCAGCGCTTGGCCCCCTGCTCCGCGACGACCAGCTCCATCGCGCGATCGATCGGGAGGCGCACCACGCCGGCGGGCTCGTCGATCCAGCCATAGCTGGCGAGAGCAGTCTGCTCCTTGCCGCGCAACTCGGCGAGACGAGCGGCCCGCCCCGCCTCGGTGAACTTCCAGCGGTCGGCCTCGTCGACCTTGGTCAGGTCCGCGGCGACGACGGTCTCGCGGCTGTGGTACAAAGTGACGCCAACGATCGCTCCGAAGACCAGGAAGCAGACGAGAACGACGCCGATGGTGAGGGCGAAGGAGCTGCGGGCGGGAGCGTGGGGTTCGTGGGCGGATGCCATGGAGATTCGGCGACGGAAGTTGACGAAGAAAAGAAGGGCCGTTCGAGGTTTACTCGCGGTGGTTGAGCGATTCCTGGATGCGCGGGTCGCGGACTGGGATGAGCTTCGCCGTCGGGAAACTGCGAAGGTAGGACCACACGCAGATGCCGCCGATGCCGACCACGGCAGCCAAGGTCCAGACAAGCTGCAGGTTCAGGAACGGAAGCGGGTCGCCCAGGGCATCCTTGCGGAACGGCAGGACGTTGTAGCACACATCGAGCAACGAGGTGGCCAAGATCCAGATGGCGACCGGCGCGAGCAGCTTCGGCGTCACCTTGGCCTTGTAGCTGAGGAGATAGAGGAACGGCACGAGGAAGTGGCCGAACACGATCGCAAAGCCGACAAACTTCCACTGGCTCGGCGAGCCGTCGTGCAGCATCTCGCGCAGGTTGTACCAGAAGGTCTCCTCCGGGACGTTGGCGTTCCAGATCAGGAAGTACTGCGAGAACGTGATGTAGGCCCAGAACACCGTGAACGCGAACATCAGCTTGCCCACGTCGTAGAGGTGCGTGCGGTTGACAACACCGGTGAACGTGCCGCGGGCGAGACCGACGATGCAGAGTAGCGCGACGACCGAGAGAGCGCCGCGCATGCCGTTGGCGAAGTACCACACGCCGTACATCGTCGAGAACCAGTGGTATTCCAGGCTCTTGACCCAATCGATCGCGGCAAAGGTCGACGACACCGCAGTAAGCGCCAGGCCAGCCGCGGCCCACTTGCGCGAGGAGAGCGTCCATTTCGGGTCCCCGTCGGCGTCCTGGGAGAACGAATTCCGGCGGAACAAGGCGGCGAGGCCGATCCAGATGCCGAAGTACGCCACGGCGCGAAGCGTGAAGCCGCCCATGCTGAGAAACCCGGATTTCTTACCGTAAAGGATGTCGGTCGCGACCGTGCCGTGGCCGCCGACGCTGGCGAAGTCGAAATCCGGATTCATCCAGCGCCAGAGCAGATCCGGCTGGTAGAACCACGAGAGCAGCAGCAGCGGCAGGAAGAGCACCGCGAGCCACTTGAAGACCGAGACCAGATGCTCGAGTTGGCGGCGGAGGACCACGCTCCAACCGGCGTCGAAGATGTAGCCGAGCATGAGCAGGAAGAGGAAGCCGACGGCGATGCCGACCCAGAAGACCATGGCGGTGAGCCAACCGGCGGCGGCGGCCTGAGGGCCATCGACAACAAACCCGGCGGCGGCGACCGCCAGGCCGGCGAGGCCCAGCCCGAGCGGCAGCGTGGAGCCGAGCGGAGCGGGCGCGGCGGGGGCCGAGGAGAAGGTGGCGGCGGAGGAGCTCATTTGGTTCCGAGTTGGGCGCGGGCGGCGGCAGGCACGTCGTCGATGCGGGCGTTCTGCGCACGCTGCAGTGCACGCAGGTAGGCGATGACGGCCCACCGGTCGTCGGCCGGCAGCTTGTCGGCGTAGGGCATCATCGTGTTCTTGCCGTTGGTGATGGTGTTGAAGATCTCGCCCTCGGCCATCTGGCGGAGGCGGTCGTCGTGGTAGGTCGGCGTGGCGGTCATGCCGTAGGCCTTGGTGATGCCAAGGCCGTCGCCCACCGCACCGTGGCAGGGCGCGCAATAGATGGTGTAGCGTTCTTGGCCGCGGGCCATCAATTCGTGGGTCACGGGCAGCGCCGCCGGAAAGCCGCGGGCGAAGGAGCCGTCGGCGACCTTCCCCCGATAGCGGTGGTCGTCGGCCTGCAGGTCGCCGCGGGCGACGGTGTTGGCCGGAACCGGACGGTCGGTACGGCCGTCGGCGAAGAACTCGGAGCGGCCTTGGGCCTTGTACTTCGGCTGGCGGACCATGTCGTCGAAGAGCTCGATCGGGCTGCGGGTCGAGGTGCACCCCCGGAACCCGGCGAGCGAGACGACGGCGACGACGATGAAGGCGAGTGCGTAGTAGGCGTAGCGCATGGTGGCGTGCGTCGGGGCGTCAGGGCTCGAGGGCGGCGATGTCCTTGCCGCCGATCTCGCGCAGGAAGGCGCGGGTGCGGATGAGGTCGAACTTCGGGTCCTCGGAGTCGATCGCGATGAAGAAGCGGTCGTCGGTGGCGCGCGCCCAATCGGCGGCTTTCATGACCGGGTGGTAGTGCATCGGTAGGCGGTTGAGCAGGAACATGCCGCCAAGGGTGCCGAATGCGGAGAGCAGGATCGTGAGCTCGTAGGAGACCGGGAACGCGAACATGGGGCTGAACAGCGGCTTGCCGCCGACGATCAGCGGGTAGTCGAACGCGTTCATGAAAAAGATCATCAGCATGCCGGTGGTGAAGCCGGTGATGCCGCCGATCAGTGTGAAGCGTTGCACGCGCGAGCGTTTCAGGCCCATCGCGCTGTCCATGCCGTGGACCGGGAACGGAGTGTGGACGTCCCACCGCTGAAAGCCGGCGTCGCGCACGCGTTCGGCGGCGTGCATGATCTCGGCCGGAGTGTCGAAGGCGGCGAGGTAACCGTGGATTGTATCGCTCATGGCGCGGAGGCGTTGGGCGGCTCAGTGGTGGGCGGCGCCGTCGTGGCCGGCGTGCGGGTCGGCCTGCGGCGAGACGGCCTTGATCTCGGCCATCGCCATCAGGGGCAGGAAGCGCAGGAACAGCAGGAAGAGCACGCTGAACACGCCGAAGGTGCCGAAGAAGGTGAAGAGCTCGACGATCGAGGGCGAGTAGTAGCCCCAGCTCGAGGGCAGGAAGTCGCGGGCGAGCGAGGTGACGATGATCACGAACCGCTCGAACCACATGCCGACGTTGACGAAGATGGACAGGACCCAGACCAGCCACGTGTTCTCGCGGATCTTGCGGAACCAGAACAGCTGCGGCGTGATGACGTTGCAGCCGATCATGATCCAGTAGGCCCAGGCGTAGTGGCCGAACGCGCGGTTGATGAAGGCGAAGCCTTCGTAGGGGTTCGCACCGTACCACGCGATGAAGAACTCCATGCTGTAGGCGTAGCCCACGATCGACCCCGTCGCCAGGGTGATCTTGCACATGCAGTCGATGTGGTACTGCGTGATGAGGTCGTCGAGCTTGTAGATCGCCCGCAGCGGCAGCATGAGCGTGAGCACCATGCCGAAGCCCGAGAAGATCGCGCCGGCCACGAAGTACGGCGGGAAGATCGTCGTGTGCCAGCCCGGGATGAGCGAGACGGCGAAGTCGAACGAGACGATCGTGTGCACGGAGAGCACCAGCGGCGTGGAGAGCGCGGCGAGCAGCAGGTACGCCATCTCGTAGTTCTGCCAGTGGCGGTTCGAACCGCGCCAGCCCATCGCGAACAGGCCGTAGAAGATCTGCTTGGCCTTCGACTTGGCGCGATCGCGCAGCGTGGCGAGATCCGGGATCATGCCCATGTACCAGAACAGCGTGGAGACCGTCGCGTAGGTCGAGACGGCGAACACGTCCCAGAGCAGCGGAGAGCGGAACTGCGGCCAGATCGCGTTGGCGTTCGGCAGCGGGAACAGCCACCACGCCCACCAGACGCGGCCGACGTGGAACAACGGGAACAGGCCGGCGCAGCACACGGCGAAGATCGTCATCGCCTCCGCGGCGCGGTTGATCGACGTGCGCCACTTCTGCCGGAAGAGGCAGAGGATGGCCGAGATCAGCGTGCCGGCGTGGCCGATACCGATCCAGAACACGAAGTTGACGATGTCCCAGGCCCAGTTGACCGGGTTGGCGTGCCCCCAGACGCCGACACCCGTCGACACGAGGTAGACGAGGCCGACGACGGTGAACGACGCGACCACGCAGGCCAGGCCGAACGCGACCCACCACCAGGTGGGCGTCGGCCCTTCGGTGATCGAGCAGATCTTGTCGGTGATCCAGGCGAAGTCGCGGCGGTTGCCGATGATCTCCTGGCGCGGCAGATGCGCCGGCTCGACCTCGGCCAGAACCGCCTTGGCGTGGGGAGGAAGCTCGGTGGAAGCGTGGCTGCTCATCAGTGGTGCCCTCCCTGTCCGTGCGCGTCACCCGCGGCCGGGGCGGCATGACCGGCCCCGTGGGCGGGACCGTGGCCCTCGCCGTGGCCGGCGGAGTGGTTCTTCTGGTTGTATTCGAGACGGGAGAGCGGCATGTCCTTGTAGCCGGGCATCTTGTCGTTCGGATTGCGGACCTTGGCGATGTACGAAGTGCGCGGGCGGACGTTGAGGTAGCCGAGCACCGCGTAGGTGCGAGGATCCTGTTTCGCGACGGACACGGCGCTCTTCGGATCGAGGATGTTGCCGAAGACAATGGCCTCGGTCGGGCAGGCCTGCTCGCAGGCAACGCGGATCGTGCGGTCGGGAACAACCACATCGCCGCTGGCACCGGCCTTCACCTTCTGCTCGATCTTCGCCCGCTGGATGCGCTGCACGCAGTAGGTGCACTTTTCCATGACACCGCGCATGCGCACGGTGACGTCGGGATTCTGCGCCATCTTGAGCAGCTCCGGTTTCCCCTGCGGGCCGAGCGGGCCCATGTAGAGGGAGTCGAGCTGACGCTGCTGGTAATCGAAGAAGTTGAAACGGCGGACCTTGTACGGGCAATTGTTCGCGCAGTACCGCGTGCCGATGCAGCGGTTGTAGGCCTTGACGTTGAGGCCCTCCTCGTCGTGCACCGTGGCGTTGACCGGGCAGACGCTCTCGCACGGCGCGAGCTCGCAATGCTGGCAGGCCATCGGCTGGAGCGAGACCTGCGGGTCTTCCGGGATCGCGGCGTTGCTCTCGAAACCGGTCGAGTAGTACCGATCGAGACGGATCCAGTGCATCTCGCGGCCGCGCAGCACCTGGTCACGCCCGACGATCGGGATGTTGTTCTCCGCCTGGCAGGCGACCACGCAGGCGTTGCAGCCGATGCAGGTGTTGAGGTCGATCGACATGCCCCACTGGTGGGTGCCGTCGTAGTTGGGCGACTCGTAGAGGGAGTTGCCGCGCGGGGTCTCCTTGGCCTTGAACGCGAGCGCCTTGTCCTTGTCGGGACCGTAGATCGCCGGTGAGTGGGCCTCCATGCCGATGCCGGCCGCCCATTGCGGATTCTCGAGGTGCTCGGCGAGGTTCGCCTCACGGACGATGTCGCGCCCCTCGATCGCCCAGTGCTCCTGCATGTTGGGCAACTTGTGGGTGACTCCCTCGACGAGCTCGAGTTTCGCACCGGTCGCAAACGCTCCCGCCACCGAGGTGCGGATCGCGTACGCGTTGAAGCCGATGCCGTTCCCCACCCGACCGGCCGCGGTGCGGCCGTAGCCGAGCGGCAGGACGATCGTGTAGTCGGCCAGACCGGGCTGGATGTGCACCGGCGCCTCGAGCGAGCGGCCCTCGAGGGTGATCCGGACAACGCGCGCCTTCTCCTTGCCGATGGAAAACTCGTTGATGTCGTGCCGTGCCGGATCGAGCGCGCCCGAGGCGTGCTGGTCTTTCGCCAAGCGGCCGGCATCAACCAGTCCGAGGTCGGCCGCGAGCCGCGGCGAGATCTGCACCGGGTTGTCCCACGAGATCTTCGTGATCGGATCCGGGCATTCCTGCAGCCAACCGTTGTTCGCCGCACTGCCGTCACCGACCTTCAGGTCCGGGATGAAACGGACCTCGAGATTGCTCGCGGAGAGCACCGGGGCGCTCGTGCCCCGGAGGAGCTCGGCGAGCTGATACGGCGCGATCCGCGGCGTGAAGGTGCGCAAATCGCCGACATGGACGCCGTCGTGCAGCCACGCCCGGAAACGCTTCTCGTCGCCACCGAGCAGGCCGCCCACGGTGCGGTGCACCAAGCTGTAGCCCTCGGTCACCGCGTCGCCGACGAGGCGGGCGAGGAACTCGATCTCGGAGGAGCCGCCGAAGAGCGGCAGGATCATCGGCTGGACCGGCACCAGCGCGCCGTCCGCCGTGCGGGCATCGCCCCACGACTCCAGAAAATGGGCACCATGGATATGCCAGCCGCCCTGCGCGGTCGCGAGCGCCGAGGTCTCGTCGGCGTAGAGTCCGTGACGGATCACCTCCGCGACCTGCTTCTGCAGGGCCGGCCAGTCGATCTCCGCCGGGGCATTGTAGACGGGATTGCCGCCGAGCACGACCAGGGTGCGGATCTGGCCGTTCTGGATCGCCACGGCGAGATCGTGGATGGAAACCGCAGCCGGCCTCTCGGTGGCGACCACCTCGAGGGTGCGCCCGTAGGCGCCGAGCGCCTCGTTGACGGCGAACGCCAAGGCCTGCGCGACCGGCCCCTGTTGGGCCCCCGCGCAGACCAGCGCCGCTCCCCGGTGCTCACACAAGTCGGCGACGCAGGCGTCGAGCCAGCCGGCCTCGACCTTGAGGTTCGCGGCCAGGCGCTCGAGCGCAGGCGCGAGCTCGGCGTGGCGACCGGTCTTGGCGAACACGCGCAGCGCGATCGCCGCGGCGAACGCCGGCACCTGTGATCCCGCCACGCGGATACGATGGTCGGCGTTGCTGCCGGTGATCGTGAAATGGCTCTCCGCCACGTAGAGGCGGCTCATCTCGCCGGCCGTGCCGACGCGGCGCCGGCCCTTGGCCCAGTCGCGGGCGTAGCCGATGGCACCCGGCTCGGCCTGCAGGAAGTCGCAGTCGAGCGCGAGCACGCGCTTGGCCTCCGCGAACCGGTAGAGCGGGCGCCCGGCCTGGCCGGTCCACTCGGCCAGAGTCCGCTCGGCGGCCTGGACGTCGACCGGGTCGTACTCCGCCCAGATCGCCCGCGGGAACAGCTCCTTCACCTTCCCCGCCAGCGCGGCGCGCGTGGGCGAGGTCGACGGCTCGGCGAGGATCGCCAGCCCGGCGCCCTTGATCGGCGAATACGTCTCGCGGACCTTCGCCAGCAGGTCGTTGACCTGCGCGCCGGTGACCTCGGTGCCGCCCTTGGTCGAGACCATCGCGCGGTCGGGATCGTAGAGGTCGAGCACGGCGGCCTGCGCGGCGAGATTGGTGGCGCCGCCGTAGGGCGCGTAGGTCGGGTTCCCCTCGAGCTTGGTCGGGCGGCCTTGGTGCGTCTCGGCCAGCAGAGGAATCGCGCCGCCGCGGGCGGGCATCGCCGTGGCGTAGTACTTCGCCAGACCGGGCGTGATGCCCTCGACGGACTTGCCGTACGGGAGGATGTTCACCTCCGGGCGGCGGCAGCCGGCAAGACCGAGTCCGCCGAGCGCAAACGACGCCGCCATGATCTTCAGGAAGTGGCGACGGTCGGTGCCCTCGAGTTCGGAGGCGCCTTGCGGAAACTCGCGTTTGAGCTGCTCCAGGAAGCCTGGCGACTCGGCCAGTTCATCCAAGCTGCGCCAGTAGCGCGGACCGTTGAGCTCGCGGGCGGACGGGGCGGGATGTTCGAACTTGTGCTTCATCGGTGGCAGCCGCTGCAGCTCTGCGGCGGATTCACTTTCATGTGCTGGACCAGCTTGGCGGCTTCGTCGGCCTTGCCCTGATCGGCGAGGCGTTGGCTGTTGAGATTGAACACGTCCTTCTGCTCACGAATCCGGCTCGCGGGATCGCGATGGCACTCGAGGCAGAACGACATGCTCAGCGGCTGGCGCTGCGCCATCGTCGAGCCCTCGGCGGGTTGCGTGATGTTGTTGTGACACTCCACGCAGGAGACGCCGCGTGCGACGTGCACAGAGTGGTTGAAATACACGAAGTCGGGCGCCTGGTGGACTTTCACCCACGGCACGGGATCGCCGGACTCGAAACTCGCGCGCACCGGAGCCAGCAGCGGGCTGTCCTTCTTGATGATGCTGTGGCAGTTCATGCACGTCTGCGCGGCAGGCACCGTCGAGTGCGGACCCTTGTCGACACCGGTGTGGCAATAGCGACAATCCAAGCCGAGCTGGCCGGTGTGCAGCGCGTGGTCGAAGGGCACCGGCTGGAGCGGCGCGTAGCCGACCCGGGTGTACTTCGGCGTGAAATAGTAGGTGACGCCAGCCGTCACCAGTCCGCCGACGACAATCAGGAAAACGACGATCTGGAGCGGCAGGCGGTTGGCCGACTTGGGAAATACCTTCGACATGAGCCGGGGAAGCGGAGGTGGTGCGGAGGATTGGAGCGGGGTTCGAACTAGACGGAAAAGGCGTCGCGCGCAACTGCACGTCGATCCGGGGCCGGCGACGGTGCGCCGCGCGCCGCGGCCGTGGAGGCTGGAGCGTTGCCGCGGAGCAAGCCCCCGGCAGCGGCGCCGATAGCGGCGACGGCGAGCACGAGTTTCGAGAGAAACGACTTACGCGAAGTGGGGGCGCTCACGGGTAGTGGAGTGCGAGGGACGGTGGGCAAGGCGGGGCGACTAAACCAACGGGGGCGAAATCATGTAAACGAAATTGCAGGAAGCGAACCGAAGTTTCAGGGCCATTGCGCCGACCGTGTTGCAGAATGCATCGATCTTATATGGCGCCGGGGCCGGCGCCCCGTCGCGAGTTTGCTGCTCAAATCTCGGCCGTCCCGGCCGATAGCCTCCCGCAGGCCACACGCATGACCTCCGAATCCGCCTCACCCACTCCGTCCCGGCACGCCCCCGACCTGCCCTCGCTCGACCCGGAGCGCATGGAGATGCTGCGCGAACTCTGCCTCGACGCCGGCCAAGAGCTCCTCCGTGACATGCTCGGCAGCTGGGAATCCGAGGCAGCCAAGCACCTGGCCAAGGCCCAGCAGGCGATGTCCGAAGCCGACGCCCAGGGGCTCAAGACCGCCGCCCATGCCTTGAAAGGTAGCTGCGGCAACATGGGAATCGTGCGGCTTGCCGAGCTCGGTCGCCAACTCGAGCACCAGATCGAGATCCCGGCCGAAGCCACCGCTATTCTCGCCGAGATGAAGGAAGAGTTCGAGCGCGCCCGCGAGGAACTCGCGAAGATCACGGTCTAGGCCGCACCGGTACCACGGGCCCCGATCGCCCCCAGCCTCTGCGCTTGCTCCGCGGGAGTCCGGACCGTTGAGTCCCGCCATGACCGATTTCGCCCGTCCCGACGGCCGCCGCCCCGACCAACTCCGGCCCATCGCCTTCCAGCCCGACATCGCGCCCAACGCCGACGGCTCCGTGCTCGTCTCCTTCGGCAACACGCGGGTGATCTGCGCCGCGATGATCGAGCCCAAGGTCCCGACCTGGATGCGCCAGCAGGGCGTGACCGGCGGCTGGCTCTCCGCCGAGTACTCGATGTTGCCGTACAGCACGCTCGACCGAAAGCCGCGCGACATTTCGAAAGGCAAGATTGACGGTCGTACCGTCGAGATCCAGCGGCTCATCGGCCGCTCGCTGCGCGCCGTGATCGACCTGAAGAAGCTCGGCGACAACACCCTTTGGGTCGACTGCGACGTCCTTCAGGCCGACGGCGGCACCCGCACCGCCTCGATCACCGGCGCCTACCTTGCCGCCCGCCTCGCCGTCGAGAAGTTCATCAACGAGAAGAAGATCTCCGACAACCCCTTCACCGACTCCGTGGCCGCAGTGAGCGTCGGCATCTTCGACAACCGCGAGATCCTCGACCTCAACTATGTCGAGGACAAGGACGCCGAGGTCGACTTCAACGTCGTCATGACCGGCCGCGGCAACTTCGTCGAGGTCCAGGGCACCGGCGAGGAGGCCACCTTCACGCAGGACCAGCTCACCTCGCTCATCGCCCTCGCCCAGCGCGGCCTGAAGGACCTCTCCGCGAAGCAGACCGAGTTCCTTGCCAAACGCCTGCTCGGCAACCTCTCGGGCCTCACCCTGGGCGGCCTCGGTCGCTGAGCCGCCCGGGGCCCGCGCCCCGGAAGCAAGCATGGCGCGCACCGCCCCGGCGGCGGCGCCCCGCGCCCGAGATCACCCAGCAACCACCCGCCTCGCCATGTCGCGCCGCGCCGCCCTCTTCCTGCTGCCGCTCATCTACGCCGGCTACATCAGCCTCGGGCTGCCGGATGGCACGCTCGGTGTCGCGTGGCCGCGGATGCACGTCGATCTCGCGCAGCCGCTCAAGGCCGCCGGCTGGATCATGGTCGTCGGCACGCTGCTCTCCGCCGTTTCCAGCTTCTCCAGCGGACCGATCCTCCGGCGCTTCACCACCGGCCCAGTCGTGTTCGCGAGCTGCCTGCTCACCGGCGGTGCGCTCGTGCTCACCTCGCAGACTCCCTCGTTCGCCTGGCTGGTCCTCGCCGCCATCCCGCTCGGGCTCGGCGCCGGCGCCGTCGACGCCGCCCTGAACGGCTATGTCGCCCGCCACTATTCCGGCCGGCACATGAACTGGCTGCATGCCTGCTGGGGCATCGGCGCCACCACCGGCCCGCTGATCATCACCCAGTTTCTGGCGACGAGCCATGGCTGGCGCGGCGGTTATCTGCTCATCGGATCGCTCCAGCTGGGACTCGCGACTGTCTTCCTGCTGACGCTTCGCCTCTGGACTGAGGGTCCCGCCGCTCCGCACCCCGCCGCGGCGACCGACTCCGCGACTCCCGCCGCCCGCCTCCATGCGGCGCACTCCGAAGCCGGCTGGCTCTCGGCCCTGCTCTTCATGCTCTATGTCGCCGCCGAGGGCTCGACCGGCCTCTGGGCCGCCTCGATCCTCGTCGTCGGCCGCGGGATTCCGCAGGCCGAGGCGGGCGTCTGCGCTTCGCTCTTCTACGCCTCGATCACCGGCGGGCGCATCGCCACCGGCTTCGTCGTCGACCGCTGGGGCAACCGCCGTCTGGTGACCGGAGGCGCGCTGCTCGCTCTCGGCGGGATTCTGCTGTTCTCGCAGGCCGGCTCGGCCTGGTTCGCCGCCGCCGCGCTCGTGGTGACCGGCGTCGGCATGGCCCCGATCTTCCCCGGGCTCATGCACGAGGTGCCGCGCCGGTTCCAACCCGGCGCCGTCTTCACGATCATCGGACGCCAGTCCGGCGCCGCCTGCATCGGCGCGGCGATCTTCCCCGCCGCCGCCGGCTGGCTGGGCGACACGGTCTCGCTCGACGCCGTGGTCTGGGCGATTGCTGCCGGCACCGCCCTGCTCGTCGTCGCCATCCGGCGCCTCGATCGGATCTCCTGATCCGGGATTTTCGGATAAACTCCCGGGCGCATCGGCCGATCTCCGAGGCCATGAAACTGCTGCTCGCCGGTCTGGTGGCTTCCCTCGCATTGCTTGCTCCGGCCTCGGCGGACGAGCCCGTTCTCCGCCTCTGTGCGGACCAATGGATGCCCTACAACGGCGATCCCGCCGAAGCGAAGCCGGGCTACGTGATCGAGCTGGCGCGTACCGTGTTCGAAAAGGAAGGCATAAAAGTCGAATACGACGTCCTCCCCTGGGAGGAGGCCCTCGCCGCCGTGAAGGAATGCCGCCGCTCGGGCGCGATCGGCGCCAATGCCGAGGAGTCCGCGGGCCTCACCCAGCCCGCCGAGTCGATCGGATCCCTCTCCATCTGCCTGATCACGCGCGCCGAGAGCAAATGGACCTACGACAACATCGCCTCCTTCCGCAAGGTGACCCTCGGCATCTCCAAGGGCTACTCCTACTGGCCCGCCCTCGACAGCTACATCGAGAAGGCATCGGGGCCGGCCGTCTTCGCGGCCGCCGGCGACGACCCGCTCGATGAGCTCATGAGCAAGCTCCAGGCCGGCGAGGTGGATGTCGTGGCCGAGTCCGAGCCGGTGCTCCTCTGGTATCTGCGCAGCCACAACCTCGACCGCGAAAAGTTCCGCGTCGTCTTCAAGGGCACGCCCGAGGCGATCTTCGTCGCCTTCGCCCCCGATGACGAAGGGCGCCGTTTCGCCGCCATCCTCGACAACGGCATCCGCTCCCTGCGCGCCTCCGGCGAACTCACGAAGCTCCTCCAGCGCTACGGCCTGCGCGACTGGCAGTAGCCCCCATCGGCGCCAACCGAGTTCCTCCCCCTCGACCCCGCCGCAGTCCCGGCGGGGTTTTTCATTGTTTCGCGACAGCCGTCGCGCTTGTGCGAACACGGCCGGTCCCCGACCATCGCGCTCGGCCTCGCTCCGCCCCCGCACGCGCGAGCGACCCCGCTCAGCCCCCATCGCGCGCTCCTCGATCCTCCCTCGCTGCCGCCCATGCCCTCGTTGTTCCGCACCAGCCTGCGCCTCGCCCTCCCCTGCGTCGCGTTCCTCCTCGCCAGCATCGGCCCCGCCCTTCGCGGCGCCCCCGCCCTCGATCTCGCCTCGCTCTCGGCCGACACCGCCAACCTCGCGCTAACCGCCTCACCCGGGCGCTACACGATCCAGACCAGCGCCGACCTCGCCGCGCCCTGGCAGGACGCGTTCAGCATCGTCCTGGACGGCGCCGGCCACGCCAGTTTCGCCCTGCCCGTCCCCGCCGGTGCCACGCGCCGCTTCTTCCGTGCCCGCACCAACGACTCGGTCGTCCTCGAGACCACCGGAGCCGACTTCACCGCGATCGTCACCTGTGCCGATGCTGGCGCCAGCCCTGTGCTCTGGCGCTGGAGCGACGGGACCACCGGGGTCGATTATCCCGCCGCCGCCCGCAGCTTCGGCGCCGCCGCGCCCCGCCAACACAGCCTCGAGCTCGTCGCTCCCGCGCGCCTGACCAAGTTCAACATCGGCTTCAACGGCGCCGATGGCGGAGGGGCCACCCCGCTCGATCCGCTCGTCGGCCAGAACGTCAGCCGCATCACGTTTCCCGCCCCGCTCGCCGATCTCACGAGTTTCGGCGCCACGCACAACCACGGTATCCGCGAGATCGATTTCACCGGTTTCACCAGCCTCGAGTACCTCGAATGTTACGAGTGCGGCGGGCTCGAGCACGTCCAAGTAACCGATCTGCCCGCGCTCCGCCGCCTTTGCGTCGAGGCGTGCGCCCTCACCGAACTCGATCTCTCCGGCCTGCCCAACCTCGAGGACGTCCGCGGCGCCTTGAACGAGTTCACGAGCATCACCGTCGGCCGCGGCACCGGCCCGAAGATCTGGCACTGGTGCACCCGCGACAACCCGCAGATGACCCAGAACTTCGCCGACATCATGGGCAACTTCGCCGCGCTCGAAGAGCTCTACATCTGGAACACCAACCAGACCGGCACCTTCCAGGTCGGCTCCCTCGTTCTGCGCGACCTCCAGGCCTTCCAGAACCACTTCACCGACGCCCACCTCGCCGGCAACACCCAGCTCCACTACTGCCACTTCGGCTGGAACGAACTCGCCGACATCGACCTCGCCGGCTGCACCGGCCTGCGCGACCTCAACCTCTCCAACAACCGCCTCACCGCCCCGGTCCTCGACCGAATCCTGGCGTTCCTCGACACCTCCGCCCCCAACCTCGCCACCGTCGACCTCACCCGAAACTGGCAGCCGCCCTCCGCCACCGGCCTCGCCCACGCCAACAACCTCGTCGCCCGCGGCGTGACGGTCGCCATCGACATCCCCGAAGCCAACGACGGCCGCATCGACGTCGCCGGCGGCGCCAACGCCATCACCTTCACCACCAGCAGCGCGCAGCCGCACCTGGAGATCCGCATCACCGGCACGCCCAGCTCCGTCGTCTGGCACTGGGGCGACGGCACCATCGCCGCCGGCACCACCGCCGGAGCCGCGACCCATCGCTTCGCCTCCGCGGCACCGCACACCAACTACGTCGAGGTCGTCCCCGCCAGCTGCGTCACCTCCTTCGGCGCCCAGAACGGCTACACCGGCCAGGGCATCACCGGCGCCAGCGGCCTCGCGAACTTTCCGAACCTCGCCACGCTCAACCTCTACCAGGAATCACTTTCCAACCTCGACGTCTCCGGTTGCACCGCCCTGCGCGAATGCTACCTCGCCGACAACGCCCTGGGCGCCTCGGAGGTGGACAACATTCTCGCGGCTCTCGACACGCACAGCACCAACCTCACCTACGCTAACCTCACCGGCAACACCGCCCCTTCGGCGGCCGGCCTCGTTCACGTGCAGAACCTGCGCGACCGCGGCGCCAACGTCCTCGTCGACCTGGCCGAGCAGAACGACGGCCGCATCGATGTCCCCGGCGGCGCCAACGCCATCACCTTCACCACCGACAGCCAGCAACCCCACATGGAGATCCGGTTCACCGGCACCCCCACCTCCATCGTCTGGCACTGGGGCGACGGCACCATCACCACCGGCGGCGTCAGCACGCACCGGTTCGCCTCCGCTACGGCACACACCAACTACGTCGAGGTGTTCCCCGCCGACAGCGTCACCTACTTCGGCGCCCAGATGAACTACACCAACCAGGGCATCACCGGCGTCGTCGGCGCCGCCCACTTCCCCAACCTCAACTTCCTGTACCTCTACCAGGAGTCCGTCTCCGTCCTCGACATCGCCGGCTGCGCCAACCTCCGTCAGCTCCACCTCGCGGACAACCCTGTGTCACCGGCCACCTGCGACAAATGGTTCATCGATCTCGACGCCGCCGTGGTCGGCCCGGTCACCGGCGCCGACTTCTTCTTCCCGGCCGCCGCCCGCACCGCCGCCAGCGACGCCGCCTATCAGCGCCTCGTCGCCAAAGGCTACACGATGCAACCCTACTGAACCGAACCGTGCAACCCCGCCTTCGCGGCGCCCACACGCTCTGCAGGTCCGGTGGACTCATCCACCCCGCCCGTCAGCCACCGGCGCGCGGCCTCTTCCGAGTCGAAGAGCTCCATCTCCAGGTTCTGGTTTCGGTTCAGGGCTTGGAACACCCGCGCCATCGCCAAGACCTCCGGCGTGCGCGCCACCGTGGCCGACTTGACCGGAAATGGCATCTGCACCCGTTTGCGCTGCACCGACTGCTCAAGGGCGGCGATGGGGGGAAACGCACACCGCTCGACCGCATCGAAGTTGTGCAGCACGTGCAGGGCCCGCCGCAACTGTGCGCCGATCGCCGGCAACAATTTGCCGATGGCCTGCAGGTCGTCCTTGGTCAGGACGCCCGACCACCGCACATGGACGAAATGCTCCTCAATCGTATGGGTGAACGGCATGGTGTTCCGGCGCTGAGCCATGGCCCGGAACCTCGCTAAATCAAGCGAATGATCGTCCTTGCCCGCCGATCACCCTCGCCACGCCGCCCCGGCCGCCTCACCCGGAAACGGCCCCGGCGCGCCGTCCCTACGCCGGGCAAATCACGCTCTACTGGCCCTTGGTGACCGCGGTCGAGTCGGCGCCGGCCGGCGGACAATTCCGTTCCGGCAGTCCACAACTTCCCCCTTCAACTGCCCGCCCGTACCCACCAGCCTCCGTCCCATGCGCCTCGAACACCTCGCGCTTTGGACGCCCCGGCTGGAAACGCTGCGTGATTTCTACGTACTCCACCTCGGCTGCACCGCCGGGCCGCTCTATGTGAGCGCGACGCGGCCGTTCCGCTCGTGCTTCCTCGCTTTTCCCGGAGGCGGGCGCCTCGAACTCATGGAGCAACCCGGTCTCGAGGCCGCGCCCGCCACCGCCGCGTCCGATCGCACCGGTTACGCCCATTTCGCGCTCACCCTCGGCGGCGAGGAGGCCGTGCGCACCGCCACCGAGCGGCTTCGCGCCGCCGGCGTGCGCGTGGTCGGCGAGCCCCGCCGCACCGGCGACGGCTATTACGAGAGCGTCGTGCTCGACCCCGACGGCAACCGGATCGAGCTCACCGCCTGAGGCTGGGATCAACGTCCCTTCGTCGTCAGCAGCTTCTCGCGCGCCACGAGCAGGAGGTAGCCGGTGAGCAGCGCGAACGGAATCAGTGCCAGCGCATCGGCCCACTCGCCGGCGTAGAAGGGATTGTGCGCCCCCGCCCACGCCGCGATCGCCGCATCGACCGGTCCGAGCACGCCCGAAAGCAGCGCGATGACGATGCCGGCGATCGCGCCGCCGGCGATGTACCCCGAAGCCAACAACACCCCGGGGCTCTTGTCGCTCTCCGCGGCGATCTGCGCCTCGTCGAGCACGCTGTGCCGCAGTTCATGGCGTTTCTTCCGGTCGACCAGCCAACGCACCAGACCGCCGATGAAGATCGGCGCGGAAGCGGAGAGGGGCAGATACACGCCGACCGCGAACGCCAGCGACGACACGCCCGCCAACTCAAGCGTGAGGGCGATGAACACCCCGAGCAGCACGAGCGCCCACGGTAGTTGCCGATCCAGGATTCCCTTGATGATGTAGCTCATCAACGTGGCCTTCGGCGCCGCATACTTGCGCACCTCGGTGCCGTCGGGACGCTTCGAGTAGGTGCCGTTGATGCCCGGATCGACCAGCCATACGGCTTCGCCGCGCTCGTTCAGGAGATACTTGCCCGCGGGACCGCCTTCGTCGCCGGTCTTGTGCCACGCCCGGTAGGTGGCGTCGTCCCCCGCCGCCTGCGGGCCCGAGAGCTTCTCCTCGGGCGCGCCGGCGAAGGCCGCAGCCTCGACCCGCAGCCCCGGCGCGACCTGCGCGGCCGGCACATACACCGCACCGTCGCGGTTGAGCACGAGCAGGATCGGCCCGAGCGCGAGCGCCGACACGAGCGCGCCGACGAGGATCGCGTACTGCTGCAACTTCGGCGTGCCGCCCACGAGGAAACCGGTCTTGAGATCCTGCGAGGTGGTCCCGCCGTTGGACGAGGCGATGCAAACGATCGCCCCGACCGAGAGCGCCGTCACATAGGCAGCTCCGCCGGTCTTGCCGATCAGCAGGAAGATCAGGCAGGTCAGCAGCAACGTCGCCACCGTCATGCCCGAGATCGGGTTGGAGGAGGAGCCGATCTCGCCGGTGAGCCGCGAGGAGACCGTCACGAAGATGAAACCGAACACCACGATGAGCAGCGCGCCGAGGAAGTTCATTTCCAGCGGGCGCGCCAACGTGATCGCCGCCAGCAGCACAACCGTGCCGATGCCGACGAACTTCATCGAGAGATCGCGATCCGTACGCGGCACATCAGCCGCCGCGGCGGAGCGATCCCCGCGCCCGAGCTTCAGGTCGGCCAGACCTCCACGCAACCCGTGCCAGATCGTGGGCAGGGAGCGGATCACGCTGATGATGCCGCCCGCCGCCACCGCGCCGGCGCCGATGTAGAGCACATACGCGCCGCGGATGCCGTTGGGATCCATGTCGGCGATCGGGATCGTGCCGGGGGCGAGCGGACCGGCAAGACGCTCGCCGAAGAACTTGATCATCGGGATGAGCACGAGGTACGCGAGCACGCCGCCCGCGCACATGATCGAGGCGATGCGCGGCCCGATGATGTAGCCCACGCCGAGCAGTTCCGGCGAAACCTCCACACCCGCCGAGCCCCCCTTGAACGGGGCACCGAACACCTTCTCCGGCACGTCCTTCCAACCGCGCAGCGCGACATTGAGCGTCTTGTAGAGCAGCCCGATGCCGAACCCGGTGAAGATCACCTTCGCGCCGGGCAACTGTCCCACCCCGGCCTTAGCCGCCGCTCGCAGGTCCTCCTGCGCCGACTCCGAGGCCGCGGCCCGGCTCTCCGCCGAGGCGCCGGCGATCAACACCGCCGCACACGCCGTGCCCTCGGGATATTTCAACACACCGTGCTCCTTCACGATCAGCGCGCGGCGCAGGGGGATCATCATGAGGATGCCGAGCAGTCCACCCAGCACCGCAACGAGCATGACGCGCGTGATCTCAAGATCGAAGCCGAGAATGAGGATCGCCGGCATCGTCGCCCCGAGGCCGAACGCGATCGACTCGCCCGCAGAGCCCGCCGTCTGCGCGATGTTGTTCTCCAGGATCGTCGCGTCGCGGCCGCCGATCTTCGCCCAGCCGCGGAACAACGCCAACGAGATCACCGCCACCGGGATCGAGGCGCTCACGGTCAGACCGACCTTGAGCACCAGATACAGCGACGAGGCGCCGAAAAGGATGCCGAGCACGGTGCCCGTGATCAGGGCGCGGGCCGTGAACTCGGGCAGAATGGTGGACGCAGGGATGAACGGCTCGAAGCCGCGGGGCGAAGCAGGTTGGTCGGCCATGGGCGGGCGGTGATGCGGAGGCGCCATTCACCGCAGGAACCATGCCCCGGCGCAACGCCGGACTGCGGGAGACGCACCTCCGAAAACCGGCCGGCCGGAATCGCGCGCCCGCCCCGCCCTGCAACCTTCGCCCGGTCCGCCGGGCGCGGGCGCGTTCGCGACGGAGCCCCGCACGAGGCGGCGCAGCGCGAAAAGCGCGACCGCCATTGTCTCACCTTTCCGGATTCGCTTTGAGCGAGCGTCACGAAGCATGCAAGCCGCCGCCACCGGCAGAAGCCTACATTTCACCACGCATCGATTTCTCTTCTACTCTGGCACGCTTCCTCAAGTACACCGCGGGACAGACGATAAAGGCGCACCTCGCGGGAGGCAGGGGAAACACCCCAGGCGGCCATTCGGTCATGCCGCCTGGACGATCCATCCCGCGAACAACGCCGCAGCATCAATCGACGCATGAAAAAAGACGTTCTGATCGTTCTCTCCGAATTCGGCTACTGGGGCGAAGAGCTCATCGGCCCGCTGGAGACACTGGAAGCTTCCGGCTACGCCGTGACGTTCGCGACGCCCAAAGGCCGCCGCGCGCATGCGCTGCCTCCGAGCATGGATCCGGCCTACATCGATCCGCCGCTCGGCAAGTCCGTGACGTCCGCCGAGATGGCGGCAAAGGTGAAGGCGATCGAGGCGTCCACCCGCCTGGAGCGCCCGCTCTCGCTCGCCGCGCTCCTGCCGGAGCGTCCCTACCCAAGCTCGCCCACCTTCATCCGCGACTTCGAACGCTACAACGATGCGCTCGACGCCGCGATCGCCCGACTCGTCGCCGACTACGCCGCCATCGTCCTCGTGGGTGGTTCCGGGCCGATCGTCGACATGGTCAACAACCAGCGGGTGCACGACCTCATCCTCGGTTTCCACCGCGCCGGCAAACCCATCGCCGCCGAGTGCTACGGCGTCGCCTGCCTCGCCTTCGCCCGCGACTACCACCTGCGCAAGAGCCTCCTCTGGGGCAAACACGTGACCGGCCACCCGATCGAATACGACTACCACGACGGCACCGGCTTCCTCGGCACCGACCTCAACATGGGCCCACCGCCCTACACGCTCGAATACATCTTGCGCGATGCCACGGGCCCCGACGGCGGCTTCCATGGCAACGTGGGCCGCAACGTCTCCGCCCTGGTCGACTACCCGTTCATCACCGGTCGCTCGACCGCCGACTCCTACAAGACCGGCGAACTGCTCGTCGCCGTGCTCGAACAAGGTCTCCGCCGTTACGGCTGGTAGCCGCACGGCTCTCGCCCCGCCTCCTCTCGGTCCCCGGCCGGACGCCGATGCCGCGTGCATCGTCGCCCGGCGGAAGCACTCCGCCGCCTTCGCCATGTGCGCCAGCCTGCCCGGCCGCCAAGCCATCCTCCAGCAGTTCATTGCCGACGACATGACGGTGATGTTCGGCAATCCCGGCACCGTTGAACAGGGGTTCCTCGACGCCCTCCGCGACTATCCCGCGTTCCGCTACATCCTCACCCTCCAGGAGTCTGTCGCCGTCCTCGCCGCCGACGCCTACGCTCGCGCCACGCGCCGGCCGACGCTCGTGCAGCTGCACAGCACCCCAGGCGTGGGCAACGCGATCGGCGCGCTCTACCAAGCCAAACGGGGCCACTCGCCCCTGGTCGTCATCGGGGGCGACGCCGGCATCAAGTACGCCGCGATGGATGCGCAGATGGCGGGCGATCTCGTCGCCATGTGCGAGCCGGTCTGCAAGTGGGCGGCCGTGGTGCAGGACCCTCGTTCGCTGCTCCGCCTCCTGCGCCGCGCGATCAAGATCGCCGGCACCGCGCCCATGGGACCGGTCTACCTTTGCCTCCCGCAGGATATCCTAGATCAGTATACAGACGAGGAAGTCCGCCCCACCTTCATCCCGTCCACCCGTGTCGTCCCGGCCCCGGAGGAGATCGAGCGGGCCGCCGATGCGCTGCTCGCCGCGAACCAACCGACCATCTTGATGGGCGACGGCGTCGCCTACTCGGGCGCACAGGCCGAACTCGCCGCCGTGGCGGAACTGCTTGGGGCCGAGGTCTACGGCGTGGACTCCGGCGAACTGAATCTCGCCTACGACCATCCGCTCTATCGTGGGCAGACCGGCCACATGTTCGGCGCGTCCAGCAAGGCTGTTCTCGCCAAGGGCGACGGCGTGCTCGTGGTCGGCACCTACATCGTCCCGGAAGTATTCCCGGCACTGGGGGACGTCTTCGCGCCCGCCGCCAAGGTCGTGCATTTCGACCTCAACGCCTACGAGATCGCCAAGAACCACCGCGTCGACATCGGCGTGGTCTGCGACCCCAAGCTCTCCCTCGCCGCGCTGGCCGCGGCACTGCGGGCGCGCCGCACCCCCGCGCAGGCCACCAACGCCGCGCAGGTGCTCCAGGCCGCCCGCGCCGCCAGACTAGCGGCCGACACGCAGGCGAAGGCCGCCGATGCCGCGCGCTTCGAGCAGATGCCGATGACCTCCGCCCTCTTCATGGCGGAGCTCGCCAAGCAGGCGCCGGCTGATGCGATCCTCTTCGACGAAGCGTTGACCAACTCCCCCGCGCTCACCCGGTATCTGCCGCCGCGCACCCCCGGCCATTTCTTCCAAACCCGCGGGGGATCCCTCGGCGTCGGGTTCCCCGGGGCCGTCGGTCTCCAGATTCTCAATCCCGGTCGCACTGTGATCGCCTTCAGCGGCGACGGCGGTGCGATGTACACGATCCAGGCGCTATGGACCGCCGCGCGCCACGATCTGCCGGCCAAATTTGTCGTCTGCAACAACGCCTCCTACAAGCTCCTGCAGCTCAACATCCAGCAATGGTGGCAGGAGGCCGGCGTGGCCCCGCATGAGTTTCCCCTCTGCTTCGACCTCTCGAAGCCCGCCCTCGGCTTCGTCGAGATGGCGCGCGGCATGGGCGTCGCCGGAACCCGGGTCTCCCGGCCCGCCGAGGTTGCCCCGGCCATCCGGCAGATGCTCGCCCACCCGGGCCCGTTCCTCCTCGACCTCGTCCTGGCCGGCGACGTCAGCCCCGAGCAGATCGGGGTCAAATGCGGCCTCTGAAACGCTTCGCCAACAGAATCCACACCATGAGTACACCGCTCACCCAGAAGGAGATCACCGAGTTCGCCGTCGCTTGGTACCGCAAGCTCGACGTCCACGCCCCGATGGTCGAATGCCTGCCGATGCTGGCCGACCGCGACCTCGAGATGCGCTTCCCCGAAGTCACCATCCGCGGCTGGGCCGGCTTCGAAGGCTGGTTCCAGACGGTCGTGCGCCTCTTCTTCGACGAAGTCCACACCGTGAAGAGCGCCAAGGCGAAGATCTCCGGAGAGACCGCCACCGTGAAGGTCGTCGTGCGCTGGGAGGCCAGCCGCTGGAAGGCCCCGGCCGCCACCAGCGAGCGCATCGTCGCCGACGCCTATCAGACCTGGCTCGTGCGGCGCTCCGCCGCCACCGGTAAACCCGAGATCGTCACCTACATCGTGGACGGACTGAAGTACGCCCGCGGCTCCGCGAAGCTCTGACCCCGCGCCGCCATGGAAAACGTTCCCGACACCGCCCTCGGCCGCCTCTACCGCGCGCACATCGAGTTCATCCTGAAGAAGGACATCCGGTCGCTCCTCGACCAGTACACGGACGACTGCCTGCTCATCAGCAGCTTCCAGAAAAAACCGATCTACTACCGCGGCAAGAAGGAGCTCAACGAGCACATGCAGGGCATCCTCGGAATCGAGGGCCTGCAAACGAGCATCCGTTTCTGGGCCGAGACCGAGAATACTCTGATGGTCACCGAGGACATCACCCTCCAGGCCGGCGGCCAGACCGCGAAGATGATCTTCGCCGACAGCTGGGTGCTGCGCGACGGCAAGATCGCCATCCACTTCGCCGGCATGGTCCAGCATCCCGACGGCTCCCTCGCCTAGCCCACCGCCGCCCGCCGCGCCGGCGGGCGATTCCATCCTCCCGCCGGGGGCGCTCCCTCCCGGTCCACCCGAACGAGCTACGGTTCGATGAAATACAAGCTACTTGGCCACAGCGGCCTGCGCGTCTCCCAACTCTGCCTCGGCTGCACGACCTTCGGTCTCAACTGGGGCCCGATCGGAACCGGGCGTGAAGAAAGCCGGAAGATTTTCGATACCTTCGCCGCCGCCGGCGGCAACTTCCTCGACACCTCCAACAAGTATCAGGAAGGCCAATCCGAGGAGATCGCCGGCGAGTTCATCCAGGCGAACCGCGACTACTGGGTCGTGGGCACAAAGTACTCGCTGGTCGACGGCATGAAAGACGGGACCGACCCCAACGCCTCCGGCAACCACCGCAAGAACCTGCTGCGCTCGGTCGAGGGCTCGTTGAAACGCCTGCGCACGGACTACATCGACCTCCTCTGGCTGCACATGTGGGACTACACGACCCCCGTGGAGGAGATCCTGCGTTCGCTCGACGATCTCGTCCGCGCCGGAAAAGTCCGCTACGTGGGCGCCTCGAACTTCCCCGCCTGGTGGCTGGCGAAGGCCAACGCCCACGCCCGGCACCACGCGCTCACGCCCTTCGTCGCCACCCAGATCGAATACGCGCTCACGGAGCGTTCCTGCGAACCCGAGTTCCTGCCCATGTGCCACGAGGAGGACCTCGCCATCTGCGCCTGGTCTCCCCTCGGCGGCGGCATCTGCACCGGCAAATACAACCGTCCCAACC
This sequence comes from Verrucomicrobiota bacterium, assembly GCA_023446735.1. Classification (GTDB taxonomy): domain Bacteria; phylum Verrucomicrobiota; class Verrucomicrobiia; order Opitutales; family Opitutaceae; genus CAJCBL01. The sequence goes on along the minus strand of JAEXPQ010000153.1, from coordinate 4,554 downwards.
CCGACCCCGCGGCCTACCGCCGACTCGAGGAACATGTCGATCCCGCGCGCCAGGCGTTCTGGCACGCCGCCACCGCGCGCAACCTGCGGATCATGGAGAACGTCAACGCCGTCGCCGACCGGATCGGAAAGCCAACCGTCCAGGTGGCCCTGCGTTGGCTCACCCAACAAATCGTCCCCACGATCCCGATCTTCGCCGCCCATACCGCCGCGCAGTGCGCGGAGATCGTGGGCTCCGTCGACTTCACCCTCTCGCCCGAGGAATGGAAGGCCGTCGAGGCCGCCACCCGGCCCGCGGTCGCCTCCGTCTGGCCCGAAGTCGGCCCCTATCCCTACCCGATGCTCGAGTTCGGCAGCCCCGCGCTCCCCGGCTTCTATTCGCGCGGCCTTCTCTATGGCCGGAGCGAATACGTCATCGAAAACCACCGTCGCCCCTTCCGTCTGCTTCACCGCCCCGAGGCCTGAACCCCGGGATCGACCCGTTCTCACCATGTCCACTACCTCCGCCTACGACTATATCGTCATCGGTGCCGGCGCCGGCGGCTGCGCCGTCGCCAACCGCCTCTCCGCGAACCCGTCGACCAGCGTGCTCCTGCTCGAGGCGGGCGGTCCGGATTCCGCGCCGATCTTCGACACCCCCCGGGACGTGATCGCCACCTGGGCACCCGAGTACGATTTCGGCTACACCACGCTGCCCCAACCCGGCCTCAAGGGTCGCCCCATCAAGATCGGCCGCGGCAAGGTCCTCGGCGGCAGCACCAACGTCCACGCCCTCATGCACGTGCGCGGCAACGCCCGCGACTTCGACACGTGGAACTTCCTCGGCGCCGACGGCTGGTCCTACGCCGACGTGCTCCCCTACTTTAAGAAGAGTGAGGACTGGGAGGGCGGCGCCGATGTCTTTCGCGGCGTGGGCGGCCCCCTGAGCATCCGCTACAATCCAAGTCCGTCCCCCGTCGCCAAGGCGTTCGTCTCCGGGGCGGGCGAACTCGGCCTGCGCAACGTCAACCACGACTACAACGGCGCGCAACAGGAAGGCGCGAGCCTCTACCAACTCGTGCTCACCCGCGACGGCAAACGGGCCAGCTCCTCCCAGGCGTTCCTGCGCCCGATCCTGAGTCGCCCCAATCTCACCATCCGCACCGGCACACTGGTCACCAAGATCGAGATCGAGAACGGCCGCGCCGTGGGCGTGCGCTGCCGCGCCGGCGACACCGAGTCCGTCGTGCGGTGCACCCGCGAGATCGTCGTCGCCGCCGGCACTTTCGACACCCCCAAGCTGCTCCTCCTCTCCGGGCTCGGACCAGCCGAGGCCTCCCGCAAACTCGGCATCGAGGTGCAGGCCGACCTCCCCGGCGTGGGCCGCAACCTCGTCGACCACATGCTGCTGCCCTTCCTGCAGCACTCCAAGCAGCCGCTGCCGTATCCGGAATTCCTCGGCGAAGCCGGCTTGTTCACGAAGACCCGCGCCGGGCTTTCCGCCGCCTCCCCCAATCTCCAGGTCAACATCAGCGCCGGCGTCCCGCCGCTCGCTCCGCCCAACCTCGGTGCGTTCTTCGGCTTCGTGATGGTCATCATCCAGCCCCAGAGCCGCGGCTGGCTCGCCCTCCGCTCGGCGGACCCCGCCGACACCCTCGACCTCCAGCCCAACTACCTCCAGTGCCAGACCGACGTCGACACGTTCGTCGACGCGATCCGTCTCTGTCGCGAGATGACGGCGACGAAGGCGATGGCTGAGTTCGCCGGCGGGGCCATCCATCTGCCCGCGAACGCGACCAGGGCCGAGACCGAGGACTACATCCGCTCCTGGGCCGGCACCATCTGGCACCCGGTCGGCACCTGCAAGATGGGCCGCGACGCCCTCGCGGTCGTCGACCCGCAGCTCCGCGTCTACGGCGTCGAGGGCCTCCGCATCGCCGACGGCTCCGTCATGCCGACCATCCCGGCCGGCAACACCGCCGCCGCCTGCATCATGATCGGCGAGAAAGCCGCCGACCTGCTGCTCTCCACCCAACGTTGAACCGCAATTCCGCCGCCAACCTTGCCTCTCATGACCACCACCAAAGTCCTCCAGCACCTCTCCGCGGTCCTCGGTTCCGCCTGCCTGCTGCTTCTCTCCGTGCGGGCGGAAGACGCCGGGCCCGTCGCCGAAGACCGCGCCGACTCCGAGTTCTACCTTCGCGCCTCCGTCGCCCTGCAACATCGCGAACGCGCCTCCGACTCGGCCGGGTCCACTACCTTCAAAACCGGCTTCGTGATCGACGGTGCGCTCGGCTACGCGCTGCGCGCCCATCGTTTCGAGGCCGAAGTCTCGCAGTTCAACAACCGCTGCAAAACCACGGACCCCGCGGGCGACTTCATCGGTGTCGAGCCCTCGTCGGGCAATGTCGATGTCGACGCCCTCATGGCCAACTACGCCTACGAACTCCCCTTGGGCGGAAGCCGTTTATCGCTTTACCTGGGCGGCGGTGTGGGCCTGTGCCGGGTGTCCATCAACGGCCTCACGACCCCGTCGCTGCGTACGCTTCCCGCCGAATGGGGCGGCCCGGTCATCGTCTATGCCGAGAGCGACTGGGCCACCGCCTACCAGGTGCGCGCTGGCGTGACCTTCCAGCCTCGGCCGCGGCTGCACATCCTCCTTGGATACCGCCTGCTCAAGAGCTCGACCCTCGACATCAACCTCGCCGACGGCAGCACGATCCACCCCGACGCGCGTCTCCACGCCCTCGAGGCGGCCGTGCGGTACACGTTCTAGTCCCGGACCGCTCTGTATCCGCGAATCATTGTCCGCCCATGAAACTCGTCGGCAAGAAGATCGGCATCCTGATCGAGAGCGACTACTACGAGCCCGAGATCTGGTACTACAAGTTCCGCTTCGCAGAGGAGGGCGCGGAGGTCGTCTTCCTCAGCAAGCTCTGGGGCCAGCCCGGTCTGGAGTTCAAGGGCCACGAGTACCGCGCGCCCTTCTACTGTGACCACACCTTCGAGGGCCTGACCGACGCCCAACTGGCTTCCTTCGCGGCCATCATCGTTCCCGCCGGCATGGTCTCCGATCGCCTGCGCTGGACCCCGGATGTGAAGGTTCTGCCCTCCGCCGTGGAGTTCCTCCAGCGCGCCTTCGCCAACAAGACGATCGTGAAGGGCATCATCTGCCACGGACTCTGGCTGGTCGCCCCGGCGCCCGAGCTCGTGCGCGGCCGCCGCCTCACCACCCACAACAACCTCCACGGCGACGCCGTGAACATGGGCGCCGCCTACGTCGACGAGGATGTCGTCGTCGATGGCGACCTCGTCACCGCCCGCACGGGCGGGCACTGCCATCTCTTCGCCCGCACCATCATCGAACGCCTCACCTGATCCGACCATGGCCCTCTACGCACACACCGGCCTCACCTGCCGCGATCTCGCCGCCACCGAGCGTTTCTACACCCGCCACTTCGGCTTCCGCCGCGCGCGGGTACTCGACCTCGGCGGAGGCAAACAGATCGTGTTCCTCAAGAACGAGAACACCTACCTCGAGCTCTTCCAGGGCGAAGGCGAGGATCCCGCCGGCCAGCCGAAGGCCGATGGCCACAACTTCCCCGGCTTCCGCCACCTCGCCTTCCAAGTACCCGATGTCGACGCCTTCGCCCGCAGCCTGGGCACCGAACTCAAGGTCAACCTCGGGCCGCTCCACTTCGACTCGTTCATCCCGGGCTGGGCCGCCGTCTGGATCCGCGATCCCGACGATCGCGTCGTCGAGATCTGCCAGAATTACCGGGACGACCCCGCCCCGCCGCCCTTCGCCGGCTGAACTCCTCCGGCCAATATCCACTTCTTCGATCGCTCAACCTCGCCGTCCTCCCTTCCGCCATGTCTTCCGCCACGAACCGTCTCTCCTTCACGTTCTCCGACCTCATCGCCGGCTATGTCGTCGCGCCGCTCGGCGACGGTCAAATGTTCACGATGCGCACCAGCGACGGCCGCCTCTTCGAGGTCAAGCTCGGCGCCAACCTCTACGCCCAGATGGTCCGCAATCTCGGTGAACCGTGGCAGGACTGCACGGGCCTCATCCGGACGATGCTCGTCACGGACCGCTTCCTCTACGCCTACGGCATCTTCTATCCGGAGGACGACGCCACGAAGTTTGAAGCCAAGGAACTGAAGTTCGTCGGTCGCACGCCCAAGGACTTCGTGTTCGAGAAGCCCTCATGGTGGGTCCACCAGATCGACGAACTCGGGGAGTTCTACCTCAACGCGCAGTTCGGCGGCGGCGGCGACGCCATCGACTACAAGAAATACCGCACGGTCCTCACCCTCGGCGGCGCCAAGACCGTCGATCACCGGCAGGAAACCGACACCATCTCCCGCCTCGTCTACGGCTTCGCCAGCGCCTTCCACCTCACCGGCCGCGAGGACTTCCTCCTCGCCGCCGAACGCGGCACCCAGTACCTGCGCGACCACATGCGGTTCTACGACCGCGACGAGAACATCGTCTACTGGTACCACGGCATCGACCTCAAGGGCGGCGAGGAGCACAAGGTCTTCGCCTCCGAGTTCGGCGACGACTACTACG
>JAEXPQ010000152.1 GCA_023446735.1 Verrucomicrobiota bacterium | reverse complement strand
AGGAACGTCTCGCGCGTGTAGCTGGAGTTGCCGCGCTCCATCTTCTTGAGCTCGTACTCCATCTCGGCGGTCTGCTGCGCGGAGACGGCGGCGGGGTCGATCTTCTTGAGCGCGCGCACGAGGGCGCGGCCGTTCTGGGTGGTGATGAGCGCCTTGCCCTTGCGCTCGATGAAGCCGCGTTCGACGAGCGTCTCGATGATCGCGGCGCGCGTGGCGGGCGTGCCGAGGCCGCGGTCCTTCATCGCCTCGATCAGTTCCTCGAGGTGCTCCGGCGAGTGCGCGCCCTCCTCGATGGTGGTGCCGGCGTACTCCATCGCGGCGAGGATGGTGGCGTCGTCGTAGGGCTTGGGCGGGTTCGTCTCGAGTTTCTTGATCTCGGTCTTGTCGAGCGGCTGTTCGGCGACGAGGTCGGGCATGCCGGGCGGGGTCTTGGCGTCGCCGGTGTCCTTCACCCAGCGCGTCCAGCCGGGCACGAGGATGTTCTCGCGGGCGGTGCGGAAGACGCAGGGCGCGTAGTCGCCGGTGGCGTCCTTCTGCTCCCAGCGGCGCACGATCACCTTGGCCTTGAGCGGCTCGTCGAGCGCGATGAGGCAGGCCTGCGCGACGGCCATCCACGCGAGCAACTGGTCGCGGTTCGCGCGCGAGAGGCGCGAGAGATCGGAGAGCGGGTGGAGCGCGTAGTGGTCGCTCTCGGAGTTTTTGAACGCCTTCGCCTTGCCCATCTCCTCGTCGGTGCGCAGCTCCTGCGCGGCGAGGTGCGTGGCCGGGTGTTTCTCGCGGATCCAGGCGTGCGCGGCGCGGACGCCTTCGCAGACCTTCTGGCGCATCTCGGCGGAGTCGGGGAAGTAGCGCGAGTCGGTACGCGGGTAGCTGATGACCTTCAGGTCCTCGTAGAGCGACTGGAGCACCTCGAGCGAGTGGGCGGCGGTCCAACCGAACTTCTTCGAGAAGTATTTCGACGCCTCCTGCAGGTCGAAGGGCAGCGGCGGGCGCTCGGTGCGTTGCGAGGCCGAGTCCTTGACGGCGTAGAGGCGCGGCGCGAGCGCGGCCTCGGTGAACCGTGTGGCGAGCGCCTCGGACCAGAACGCCTTGCGGTCGCGGTCCTCCAGGATCTGGGGACGGCCGAGGAGCTTCTCGCGGTTCTCGGCGGCGGCATAGGCGTCGAGGTCGGCCTTGGCGGTGACGCCGTCGAAGATGCCGTAGACTTCCCAGAAGTTCTGCGGCTTGAAGAAGGCGATGGTGCGGTCGCGCTCGTAGATCAGGGCGAGCGTGGGAGTCTGGACACGGCCGACGCTCCAGACGCGCCAGTTGCCGGTGCCGCGCGGCAGCGTCTTGGTCGCGAGCACGGTCTTGTTCATCCCCGAGAGCCAGTCGGCCTGGTCGCGGGTGTAGCCGGCGGCGCCGAGGCCGTCGCGCTCGGCGAGCGGGCGGCGCTGGCGGTAGGCGTCGCGGAAGGCCTTCTCGGTCATCTCCTGCATCCACATGCGCGAGAGCGTGGTCTTGGCGGTGTCGACGCCGGAGTGGCGGAGGATCTTGCGGAAGATGAGCTCGCCCTCGCGGCCGGCGTCGCAGGCGTTGACGATCTCGCCGCCCTCGTGGGCGCGTAGGTGGCCGGCGAGGATTTCGAGCGAGCGCTCGGCCCGCTCGCGGGGGATCTCGTCGAAGTCCCAGCCCGGCTTGGGCAGGATCGGCAGGTCGGCGATGCGCCATTTGCCGAACTGTTTGCCGTGGACGGCGTCGTAGGCCTCGGGTTTGGCGAGCTGGAGGAAATGGCCGGCGGCGCAGGTTATGGTGAGCTCGTCGCCGAGGGGCGTCTGGCCCTTGAAGAACTTGCCGGACTCCTCCTTCACGCCGAGCAGGGCCTTGGCGAGGTCGAGCGCGACGGAGGGTTTTTCGGCGACAACGAGGATCTTCATCGAAGCGCCAGATGCTCTGGAAGCGCGGCGGCGAAATCAAGCGGCGGAGTGGACTTGCGGTCCTCTCGCGCCGAAGAGTTCGGCTGACTCGCCCGCAAATTTCACACTCCCGACGAAGGCGGAGGCGGGGCGCTGTAGCGAAAATCGCCAGAGTTTCGATCAGCCACGCTGGGGCGAAAGCCTTGGCGCTTTCGCGAGTGAAACATCCGGGTTGGGCGTGGCCCGCAGCCACGCGGCCTATGGAGTCGCCGAGGGGGGGGCGAGAATCCGGTCGACGGTCTGGAGCAGTAGCCGGGCGTCGAGCGGTTTCAAGAGGGCTTCGGTGGCTCCGAGGTGGAGCGCAACCGGTCGCAGATCCATGATCGAGTCTTGGGAACTGATGGCGATGGTTCGCGGGAGAAGGCCTTCGGTCCGGGCTTCGCGGAGCATCTCCAGCCCATCGGATTCGGGCATGTAGAGGTCGGTGATGACGAGATCGAACGGCTCGCGGCGCAAAGCGGCGATCCCCTGGCGCCCGTCCGGTGCGGCCCGTACGGTGTGTCCCGCCTTGGTCAGGACCTGCTCGAGGAAAAGGCGAATCGAAGCGAGGTCGTCGATGATCAGGATTTTTGCCATTGGCGGGTTGGCCCGACGGAGCGGCGTGAGTGGGTGGGTGGTCCGAGGCTTCAATGGGCTCCCGTCTCCCGGTAACCCTGCGGCGGTTCTATCGGTCCGATCGCGGGGCGGCTTGAGCGCGGAGCTGGGCCTCCACGTGGCGATCGGCCGCGAGGCGCGCACTCGGAAAGGCCGGTCTCGGGGGGCGATTCCCTACGACGACACGTGCTTGCTTGAGGCAAGGGCGGGGCGGCTCTGCCGAGCCGCGGCTCACCCGGAGGGCTTGTCCCACGGACACCTGCCCCTTGGGGGTAGCACTGCCAAGGTACCGTGAGGATGGGGGCTGGCACGGTGCGCCTCGCTTGCGCCGGTACGGCTCGGCGCTCGTTGCCCGCGAAGGGACGCCGGTTCGCGGGCCGAGAACTGCGCGACCAGGCGAAATGGTTTCGCCGGTCGCGGTGGGCAGAGCGGTGCGCGGTTACTTCGCCGCGAGGGTGCTGGTGGCGGGCGCGAGGCCGTCGGCTTCGGCGGTGAGGCGGATCTCGCCGGGGGCGGCGGGGGCTTGCACGATCACCTGGGCGAGGCCGTTGAAGAGGCTGCGCTGGGCGCCGGGAGCCGGCGTGGTCACGCGGAGGGTACCGAGGCGCGAGAGCTGCGGGAGGCGGCGGCGCTGCGAGTCCTCGAACGGCGTCACGAGCAACTGGACGCGATTGGCGCCGGGTTGGAGCGCGGAGGAGTCGAGGGCGAACGAGGGGCCGGCCGCGGCGGTGTCGAGGTCGCGGGCGAGCTCGCGGCCGTTGAGCCAGACGGAGGTCTTCACTCCGAGCGTCGGCAGGAAGAGCTCGAAGGTCGCACCCGCGGGAAACTCGGCGACGGTGAACGTGGCGGCGAGTTCGTAAAGCTCGCCGGGCTGCGGCAGCGGTGCTTTCCAGTCGCCGACCTGCTGGAGCGGCGCGAGCTGGGCGGCGGGTGCCGCGGCGGAGGTGGTGCCGGTCGGCGCGATGCGGCCGTTCCAGTTCTCGACGGGGACGAGATTCAGTTCGGCGTGGAACTGGTCGGGTTCGTGGCAGCTCGGATCGCCGTTGCCGACGCCGAGGATCGTGCCGCCGGCGATGGTGAAGCGCACGAGGTGGCCGGCGGTCGGGACGGTGCGGCCCTGAGCATCGCGCGCCTCGACAGTGAACGGGGTGGCATCGGTGCCGCTGGCGACGAGCGCGGTGCGGTCGGGCGTGAGCACCAGTTGCGTGGCCGGGCCGGTGGTCTCCAGGCGCGTGGTTTCGACGAGTTTGCCGGCGCGGTAGCCGCGGGCTTCGAGCGTGCCGGCCTCGTAGAGGACGGACCACTCGACGCGGTCGTACTGCGGCACGGCCTTACGGCCGAGCGACCGGCCGTTGAGCAGGAGCTCGATCTCCTCGTGGTTGGTGTAGGCGCCGACGACGATCGGCAGGCCTTCGCGGCCGGCCCAGTTCCAATGCGGATAGAGGTGGAGGACGGGCTGCGCGGTCCACATGGCGCGCAGGTAGTGGAAGCCGTCCTTGGGGAAGCCGCAGGTATCCATCAACCCGTACTGGGAGCTGACGGCGGGGAAGCTGAAGGGGTTGGACTCGCCGCGGTAGTCGAAGCCGGTCCAGTAGAAGAGGCCGGCGAGGTAGGGGCGGGCGGCGTAGTGCTTCCAGCCGCGGATGCAGTTGGCGCCGGAGTCGCCGATGCGGTCGGGATCGTGGGCGAGGTGGGCGCGGGCGGCGTCGGTGAAATAGATGCCGCGGGTGCACTGCGTGGTGGTCTCCTCGGTGCCGACACCGGGCTGGCGGGGAAACTTGGCGTGCTGCTCGTCGGTGCTGCCGTGGGTGTAGTAGTTGTAGCCCATGACATCGGTGGTGGTGGAGCTGCCGGCGCCCCAGCCGCCGCTGATGGCGACGGTGGTGCGGCGGGTGGGGTCGAGGCGTTCGGCGAAGGCGCGCATGGTGGCGGTGAGGCGCGCGCCGAGCTCGTTGCCCTCGATGGCCCATTCCTCGTTGCCGAGGGACCAGAGGATGACGCTCGGGTGGTTGCGGTCGCGGCGGATGAGCGCGGCGAGTTCGTCGAGCTGCGTGGGCACGGCACCCATGAGGCGATGCTCGTCGAGGACGAGGAAACCCAGGCGGTCGCAGATCGCGAGCAGTTCGGGCGCGGGCGGGTGGTGCGAGGTGCGGTAGGCGTTGGCGCCCATGGCTTGGAGGCGGCGGATGCGGTATTCGAGAATCGAGTCCGGCACGGCGACGCCGAGGCCGGCGTGGTCCTGGTGCATGTTCACGCCCTTGAGGACGACGTGTTTGCCGTTGAGGAAGAACCCGCGGTCGGGATCGAAGGTGGCGGTGCGGAGGCCGAACGAGGTCTCGGTGCGGTCGACAACGGCGCCGCCGCTGCGGACGATGGTGACGAGGCGGTAGAGTTGCGGCTGCTCCAGCGACCAGAGCTGCGGGCGGGCGACCGTGAGCGCGTCGACGACCTCGCAGGTGCCACCCGCCGCGATAGAGCGTTCGGGCGAGGCGAAGCGGGCGACCTCGGCGCCGCGTGGGTCGAGGACGACTTGTTCGAGCGTAAAGGCGGCGCCGGCGTTGCCGGCGTTGCTGAGGGTGGTGCGCGCGGTCACCGCGGCGGAGTCGGGTTTCACCTCGGCCGAGACGAACGTGCCCCACTGCGCGATGTGGAGCGGCGCGGTCTTGGTGAGCCAGACATGGCGGTAGATGCCCGCGCCTTCGTAGTACCAGCCTTCCTCCATCGTGGCATCGGCGCGCACGGCGATGACGTTCGGGCCGTCGTAGTTGAGATAATCAGTCAGGTCGAAACGGAAGCCGGTGTAACCGCTGGCCTGGCGGCCGAGGTAGAAGCCGTTGATGAAGACGGTGGAGTCGCGGAAGACGCCGTCGAACTCGACCGAGATGCGGCGACCGCGGTCGGCGGCGGGCACGGTGAAGGTCTTGCGATACCAGCCGACGCTGCGTTCGGGGAAGGCGCGGCCCACGGCCTTGTAGCCGTGGCTGTGGCTGGCGTTGCCGGCGAACGGCGCCTCGACCGCCCAGTCGTGCGGGAGGTCGAGCGCGCGCCACGCGCGGTCGTCGAACTTCGGCGACGCGGGGCCGTCGCCGTAGCCGGCCTTGGTGATGTAGGAGAAGTAGCTGGTGGCGTGGTCGAAGTCCTTGGCCGGGTCGAACGGGTGGCCGTAGGCGAAACGCCAACCGGCGTCGAACGACAGGCGTTCGCGCGGCGACTCGGTGGTTCGGACGTTGGCGGGGCGGGACTCCGGGGCGGCGGTAGCGGCAGGCGCGGTGGGAGCGGCGGTCGCGAGCGCGGCGGTGAGCACGATCGATGCGAGGAGGGGATGCAATGAGGGGAACATGGCAGGGGAGAGAGAAAGAATGGGCTCAGCGAGGGCGAGCGGATTTGCGCTAAATCTCAACCAGGCGCGAGCGGACGTCGCTGCGGGGCGAGTTGAGGTGGAAAGTTGAAGTTTTGGGACGGAGCTGGAACAGGCGGGTGGTGGCGCCGGGTTCCGCGCCGATTCTCGATGGCGCCGCGGAAAACTGAGGCCCCCCTGGGCGGGAGGCGGAGATTTCGGAGACGAGAACGAGAATGAGAACGAGGGATCGTCGGCGGCTTGTCCTGAGCCACGGGGCAGGACAGCGCGTGCAGCACCGTGCGGACGCTCACTCCCAGCCGATCTCGCGGCCGCGGTTCTGCGCCTCGAGCCAACCTTGCAGTGGCGCATAGTACTCGAGCATCGCACGGGTCGAGAGCTCCTCGCCGGTGGCCTCGCGCAGCACGGTGCGCCAGTCTTGGGTGGCGCCTTTCTCCAGGATGCGCCGGAGGAATGCGCCGACCTCCGGGCTGGCGGCGAGATCGCAGCACTGCGGAGGCTGGTGCAGGATGTTCTTGGCGATGTAGTCGAGGAGTTGGAAGCGGATCACCGTCGCGATCGCGTAGTTGGCGTAGTAGCCGGGCGTGGAATTGATGTGGGTCTTCGTGGCGGGGTCGCAGAACTCCTCGCCGCGAGGCGCCGGCGGCTCGATGCCCTGGAAGTCGCGCACGTACTGCCACCAACGGGCGTTCCACTGGTCGGGCGGGAGGTTGCCCGCGTAGAGGTCGGCCTCCCAATGCGTCATCGTGCCGGAGGCGAAGGCGATGAACGGCACCGTGGGGTTGAGCGCATCGTTGAGGAGGAAGGCGATCGGGTCGGGCGTGGCGTCGGCCGGGATCAGGCCGAGGCGCCGGAGGTAGGGTACCTGGTTGCAGCACTGGCCGCCGAGCTCGGCGATGGCCTCGTGGAAGCCGGAGTGCGGGGCGTCGCGCAGGAGCGGGGGGATCTCGGGGCGTGAATAGGCGAGCATGTAGAACGCGTGTCCGAGTTCGTGATGCGCGGTGCCGAACCAGTTGGAGTCGGCCTCCACGTTCATGAGCGCGCGCACGTCCTGCTCGAGGTCGAGGTGGTAGCAGTAGGCGTGCTGGTTCTTCTTGCGAGGGGAGTCGGGCGGCAGCGGATAGAAGTCGGAACGTTCCCAGAACGAGGCGGGCAGGGGGGCGAAGCCGAGGTCGGTGTAGAAGCGTTCGGCGGTGCGGATGATCCACTCGGGGGAACGCTGCGCCAACGCGGGGTCGAGATCGGCGGCGGCGACCAAGCCGGGCCATTCCTGGCCGTAACGGTTGGAGAGCCAGTGGGCGGGGATGCGCTTGGGAACGGGTTGGCCGTAGCGCTTGGCCAGCTCGTGCTTGGCCCAGGTGTGGAGCTGGAGGTAGAGCGGGCGCAGGCCGCGGACGAACTCGGCGTTGAGGCGCACCATGGCGGCGGCGTCGATCCCGTAGGTCGCGTACTGGAGCGTGAAATAGTCGGCATAGCCGAGCTCGCGGGCGACGCCGTTGCGCAGGTCGCGCAGGCGCACGAGGCCGGCGCGCAGGGGAGGGCCCACCTCTTTCGACGCTTCCCAGAGGGCGCGGCGCTCGGCGAGGTCGCGCGACGCGAGTAGCCGGGAGTCGAAGTCGTTAAGGGTGACCGGCTGTCCTTGGAACGTGAACTCGAAGCTGTTGAGCGTGGCGTCCTGGCGGGCTTCGGCGGCGATGCGCTCGGCGGCGAGCGCGGGATTGGTCATCGGTGCCTCGGCGGCGGCGAGCAGGAGCCGGTCGAGCTGGGCGGCGGTGGCGGGGGCGAGCTCGGCGCGGTGGGCGAGGAGTTCGCGGGCTTCGCGGATGAGGGCTGGGTTGCCCACGAAGGCGCTGAAGGACTGGGCGGCCGTGGTGGCCGCGGCCTCGTGCGCGGGGGTGACATCGACGTTGGCGTCCCAGTCGGTGTTCTCGCGGATGGTGATGAGGGCCTGGTAGCCGGCGCCGGCGATGGCGAGGAAGCGGTCGGCGCGTTCCTGGACGGGGTTTGGTGGCTCGGTCCGCGCGAGAGGAAGGAGCGCGAGACCGAGGGCGGCGCAGGCGAAAGGGAGAAGACGCATGGGACGAGGGTAGGGGGCGATGCGGGGCGGTGCCAAGGACCGAGCGCGCCGCGGTTGACAAGGAGTTGTGGGAGCGTGAGGCAAATGCCTCCCCAATTCGTCTTCCGTCGAAAAGCGGGATTGACCGCGAAAATGCGCGGCGCGTAGCGTCCCCAATTCCACATCTAGAACCAATACGCCCGATTTCTGCCGTGAACATCGAAATTCAAGACGTCTCCGTTTCCCGCAAGACCCTCGTCGTCACGCTCGACAAGAGCGAAGTCGAGGCCGTCCATCAGTCCGTCGTGGCTGAAATCGCGAAGGTGGCCAGCCTGCCCGGCTTCCGCGCCGGCAAGGTGCCGGTGGCCGTCGTGGCCAAGCGCTTCGCCAAGGAGATCGAGGGCGAGTTCAAGTCGAAGGTCGTCAACAAGGCCTACGAGGACGGTCTCGAGCAGTCGAAGCTGGAGGTTTTCAGCGTGGTCGACGTCAAGGAAGGCCTGGTGCAGCTCGGGCTCTCCGCCGCGGTGACGTTCACCGTCGACCTGCGCCCCGAGTTCAAGGCGCCGGAGTACAAGGGCCTCCAGACCGAGGTTGCGGCCGTCGAGGTGACGGACGCCGATGTGGACACCGCCATTGAGGGGATGCGCGCCGAGCGTGCCGACTTCAAGGTCGTGGAGCGTGCGTCCGCGAAGGGCGACTACGTGAAGCTTTCGTACGAAGGCAAGATCGGCGAGCAGGCCGTGGCCGAGCTCGTGCCGGACCGCGCCATTTTCGGCAAGGCTCCGCAGACCTGGGAAGAGGTCGAGGGCAACGAAGGTCTGATCCCCGGCCTCGGCCAGCAGATCGGCGGCCTTTCCAAGGGCGATAAGAAGGACGTGACGGTGGCTTTCCCGGCCGACTTCCACGTGAGCGAACTCGCCGGCAAGGAGGCCGTTTACGCGGTCGAGGTGCTCGAAGTGCGCGAGAAGGTTCTCCCCGAGCTCGACGAGGCGTTCCTGAAGGGCCTGCAGGTCGACACGGTCGACGCCCTCAAGCAGCGCACCCGCGAACACCTCAAATATCGCAAGGAGATGGACAACCGCGCCGCGCAGCGCCAGCAGGTCACCGAGAAGCTCGCCGCCGGCGTGGAGTTCGAGATTCCGCAGAGCCTGATCGAATCCGAGACGCAGGGCATCCTCCGCCGTTTCATGGAGGAGAACATGCGCCGCGGGGTGCCGCAGGAGGCGTTCGAGAAGAACAAGGAGCAGCTCGTGGCGGACGCCCGCGCCGCCGCCGCCCGCAACGCCAAGGTCCAGCTCATCCTCGCGCGTATCGCCGCCGAGGAGAAGATCTCGCTCGCCGACGCCGACGTGGACCGTTTCCTCCGCATGGAGGCGATGCGTTCCGGGCAGACTCCGGACAAGTTGGTCAAGGAGTTGAGCAAGGATCGCGAGCGTGTGCGCGCGATGCAGCAATCCCTGCTGTTGGACAAGGCCCTTGATTTCGTGGTTTCGCAGGCTACGGTCGTGCCCGCGCCCGTGAAGGCCTGAGCCTTCGCTGCAACGCGCACCAGTCTCCCACACCACACGTGAGCTACTACGTCCCGATCGTTCTCGAAAATACTGGCCGCGGCGAGCGGAGCATGGACATCTACTCGCGCCTGTTGAAGGACCGGATCATCTTCATCGGCACGCCGATCGACGACGCGGTCGCCAACTTGGTGATCGCCCAGATGCTGTTCCTGCAGATGGAGGATCCGAAGAAGGACATCCATCTGTACATCAACTCGCCCGGCGGTGTGGTCACCGGCGGCATGGCGATCTACGACACGATGAACTTCCTGCAGTGCGACGTGGTGACGTACTGCATCGGCATGGCCGCCTCGATGGCGACGGTGCTCCTCGCCGGCGGGACCAAGGGCAAGCGCTTCGCCTTGCCCAACAGCCGCGTGATGATCCACCAGCCCACGGGCGGCGCCTCCGGACAGACGGCCGACATCGCCATCCAGGCCAAGGAGATCATCCGCTGGCGGCGCACGCTCAACGAGGTCATCGCCAAGCACACCGGCAAGACCCCCGATCAGGTCGAGAAGGACTCCGACCGCGACTACTACATGAGCGCGCAGGAGGCCATGGCCTATGGGATCGTCGACAAGGTCTTCGAATCGAAGAACGAGGTCGCGAGCACGCTCAAGCCTACCGCTTGAGCCTTTCGCCGCCCCTCCCTCCACAACTCCAACGTTCGCGCTGCGGTCGCGCCTCTCCCGATGGCCAAATCCTCGCGCATGACGCTCTGCTCCTTCTGCGGCAAGTCGCAGTCGGAGGTCCGTAAGATCATCGCCGGCCCGGGAGTCTACATCTGCGACTCCTGCGTGACCGTCTGCAAGACGATCATTGACCGCGAACTCAAGGCGCCCGCCGTGGAGAACGGCGGCAAGCCGACGTTCCGGTTGGTGAAGCCGGCCGAGATCAAGAAGGTGCTCGACGATTTCGTGATCGGGCAGGACCACGCCAAGAAGGTCCTCTCCGTCGCCGTCTACAACCACTACAAGCGCCTCTCCTTCGACGCGAACCGCAACGCGCCCGTTTCCCATGTCCAGGGCGACTTGGCGGCCGAGTTCCACGATGTGGAGGTCGAGAAGAGCAACATCATGCTCGTGGGGCCCACCGGCTCCGGCAAGACGCTCCTCGCCCGCACGCTGGCCAAGATCCTCGATGTCCCGTTCGCCATCTCGGACGCCACCACGCTCACCGAGGCGGGCTATGTGGGCGAGGACGTGGAGAACGTCGTGCTCCGCCTGTTGCAGGCCGCCAACTACGATGTGAAGCGCGCCGAGTGCGGCATCGTCTACATCGACGAGATCGACAAGATCGCCCGCAAATCGGAGAATCCCTCGATCACCCGCGATGTGTCCGGCGAGGGCGTGCAGCAGGCGCTGCTCAAGATCCTCGAGGGCACCACGTGCAGCGTCCCGCCCCAGGGCGGTCGCAAGCATCCGAATCAGGAGTACATCCAGGTCAACACCTCGAACATCCTGTTCATCTGCGGCGGCGCGTTCGTGACGCTCGAGCAGATCGTCCAGCGCCGCGCCGGCAAACGCGTGCTCGGCTACGGTGTCGCGCAGGACTCCGCCAAGCAGCTCACCCCCGAGGAGATGATGCGGACGATCGCCCCGGAGGATCTCTTCCAGTTCGGCATGATCCCGGAGTTCATCGGCCGCCTGCCGGTCGTCTCCGTGCTCGACGCCCTCACGGTGCCGGATCTCGAAAAGATCCTGCTCCGGACGAAGAACGCGATGATCAAGCAGTACTCGAAGCTCTTCGCCATGGACGGCGTGAAGCTGCGTTTCAGTCGCGATGCGGTGCACGAGATCGCCCTGAAGGCCATGGAGCTCAAGACCGGCGCCCGGGCGCTGCGCTCGATCCTCGAGAAGCTGATGCTCGATGTGATGTACGAGGTGCCGCACCGCCAGGGCGTCGCGGAGGTTGTCGTCGATCGTGCGGTCGTGCTCGGCAAGAAGAAGCCGATGGTCCGCCTGGCCGCCACGGTGAGCGACGCCAAGGAGAACGCGACCGAGGACGCGGCCTGAGGGCGGAAGGCGCCCCGCCATCGCGGGGCTCGGTCGCCGCTCAGCCCGCGGTGCGAGCGAGCTTGGCCCGCGCCCGCGCGGGCCCCCAACCGAGTCTCTGCAACTCGAGCCGGGGGCGATCCACGTAGCAACTACCGAAGGAAAGCAGCACTTGGCGGCGGGCGGTCTTGATCGAGGCCGAATCCACCGTCCGCCCTCGCCAGGCGAGCGACTGGTTCTGGAAGGAGAAGGCGTCGGTCGCGGTCTCCTCGATCACCGCCTCAAGCTGGCCGGGCTCCGTCCGGATGGTGGAGGCGAACGCGGCCGCCACGAGGAGGTTGATGAAGCCGTGCTGCGGTGCGTCGCCTGCCGGCGAGCGGAGCGGATGATGCAGGCCTCCGGTGCACTTCATCGGGAGGCCGAGAGCGGCGGCGAGACCGAGGGCCGCGGCCACTTGCGCCGCGGAGGGCACGGCGCCGGCGTCGCTGCCGCCGGTGCGCAGCTTGTAGCCGAGCGAGCAGGAGGCGCCGGCGGCCGCGGAGTGCTCGCCGAGGATTTCGAGTTGGCTGGCGAGCACCGGGCTCGGCGCGAGTTCAATGAAGACTTGGCGGAGGGAGTCGCAGTGTCGGCCGACCAGGGCCTGTACCGCCGCGACGAGTTTGCGCAACGCCGGCGCGGCCAGTGCGTCGGCCGGCGGGCGAAGCTCGATGGTGTCACAGGTTGCCGTGCCCTCGTGGACCCGGGTCACGCGTCGGAGCACCGCCAAATCCGTTTCGAGGTTGGCCAGGAACTCGCCCGCCGTTTTCCCGCCACGCGGGAGCACGGCCAGTTCGGCGGGGGCGTCGCCGGCGACCAGGGTGGCGACGACCTCCTCGAGGCGGAGCACGGGGCAGACGAAGCGGCCGAGCATCGCCGCCGAGCCGCCCCCCCGTTCCTCCTGCAGGATCCTGACCGCTTCGACGACCGGGAGCGAAGCCGGCGGAAAGAGGCCGGCGAAGTCGAGGCTGCGGGAAAGGAGGGAGGCGAGCGCGCTGGGCATGATCGAAGTGGTCAAACGGTGCAGTTAAGCGGACCTCTCCTTCGCGCGGCAAGCCGCCTCTGCGGCGTTCGACGCGAACGCGGTCCTCACGATGAAACGGCCTCGAACGAGGTCGGGCAATGGGTCCCCGACCAACCGTGGCAACCCGATGGTTCGCTCGTCACCACGGATTCTTTGCAGCGCAGGCGACGCTTCGAGGGGGGGCCGGGACTGAGTCGTGACCATGCAATTGCCGCGAGTCGACGAGCGAGACCGCCCACACTACTGGTGACCCTGTAGGTCAGTGTGTTTGCACGCGCCTTGGGGAATGCGAGCAAGCTCGCTGGCCTACGCGGCAATCGAATCGTTGGCTGAGCCGGTCGGCGACGGATACAAGGCATCGCTTCTGGCGGGCGCTGCCGGCGAAGGAGTGGCGGCCAAAGAAAAACCCCCGGCGGTTTCCGGGGGCTTGCTTGGTGCTGCAAGGTCGACTTTCGAGTGCGCGGCGTGTGCGCTGCGCCGACCTTCCGATGAAAGTGGCGCCCTCACGGGGAATCGAACCCCGGTTTGGGCCTTGAGAGGGCCCCGTCCTAGCCGCTAGACGATGAGGGCTTAAAATGAGAAGCGCGGATATTCAGGCGGGACCCCGGCAAGGCAAGCGGCTTTTTCGGAAAATTTTCGGAGCCGTTCGTGCGTGCTTCGTTGCGGGAGGATTATGGGGTGGGGCGGGGGCCTTGCCGGCCCAGGTCGGAGCGACCTTCGACACGCTCGAGGCGAACGGCGTGCTTTATCGCGCGGTGAAGGTCCTGGCGGTCTCGCCCGTCGCGGTCACGCTTCGCCACGAGGCGGGCATCTCCCAGGTGCCGCTGGCGGCCTTGCCCGCGGAGTTGCAGGCCCGCTTCGGATACGATCCTGAATACGCCGCCCTCGAGGATTCGCTCAACGAGAAGGTCCGCGAACGGAACGGTCGTCGGCAGCAGGAGGCGCTCGCACGGCGCCGCGCGGCGGCCGACTCCGTGCGGGTCAACCAGCGCCCGGGCACCGACACGCCGGTCGGGCGCGCGCTGGCCCGTTTCGGCACCCCGGCGGAGAAGCGCCCGGTGGACTTGCGCCCGCGTTTCCGCGAGCTCGAGCTGGGCACGAAACGCCAGGGACTGCGGCCGAGTTGCGCGGTGTTCGCCGTCGTGAGCGCGTTGGAATTCCAGAGTGCCGCCGAGGGTGGGCGGGCGGACCGGCTCTCCGAGGAGTATCTGATCTGGGCGACGCGGCGCACGCTCGGCATCCCGGCGGGCGAGAAGCGTCTGGTGGACTCGGGCGATGCCGGTGATGCGGACAGCGAGGAGTCGCGTGACGCGGGCTTCACGCTCATGGAGGTGCTCGCGGCGCTGCGGGCTTACGGCATCCCGCTGCAGTCCGAGATGCCGAACACCTTCGGCGTCGGGATGGAGAAGATACCGGAGCCGAGCGCGGACGTGATCCAGGGCGCGCGCGCGCGTCGCCAGGTGGCGACGTTCACGGTGCCGGGCGTTTCCAACGAGGTGAAGGTCGAGAACATCATGCATGCGCTCAACGAGGGGGTGCCGGTCGTGATCGGGCTGCGCTGGCCGCACTGGCGCACGTTGCGCGCCCCCTTGCTCAGCCAGCAGACCCCGCACGAGCGTTATTCCCATGCGGTGACACTGGTCGGCTACTACAGCGAGTCCGGTCGGCCCGAGGACATCCGCTTCATCTTCAAGAACTCCTGGGGCATCCGCTGGGGGAACGGCGGTTATGGCGTGGCGGACATCGCCTACCTGAAGAAGCACCTGCTCGATGCCGTGGTGATCGAGGTCCGCCCCGGAACCGGCTGAAGCGGCCCAGCCCGGGCGTGCTCAGGGGAAACGTGACGCCACGCCGTGCTTGCCAGCGGCAACGCGGGCCCCTTACCTCGGCGACCCTCTCCTCATCCATGGCCCGAATTGTACAAAAATACGGTGGCACCTCGGTCGGTGACATCGAGCGCATCAAGAAGGTCGCGCAGCGCATCAAGGAATGGCGCGACCAGGGTAACGAACTCGTTGTCGTCGTCTCCGCCCGCGCGGGCGTGACCAACGAGCTCATCGCCAAAGCCAAAGCCATCACCGCGCATCCCGACGAGCGTGAGATGGACATGCTGCTGGCGATCGGCGAGCAGGAGACGATCGCCCTCACCGCGATGGCGCTGCACGCGATCGGCGTGCCGGCGGTGTCCCGCACCGGCCAGCAGGCGGGCATCGTGAGCGACAACTTCCACACCAAGGCCAAGATCAAGCGCTTCGATTCCTCGCCGCTCAACGACGACCTCGCCGCCGGCAAGGTCGTGATCGTCGCGGGCTTCCAGGGGGTGAACGAGGCCGGCGAGACCACGACCCTCGGTCGCGGCGGCTCCGACCTCACCGCCATCGCCGTCGCGCACGTCGTGAAGGCCGACATCTGCCAGATCTACACCGACGTCGACGGCGTCTACACCGCCGACCCGCGCGCCGTGCCAGGCGCGAGCAAGCTCCAGGAGGTTTCCTACGACGAGATGCTCGAGCTCGCCAGCTCCGGCTCGAAGGTCATGCAGTCCCGCTCGGTCGAGTTCGCCCACAAGTACGGCGTCGATTTCGAGGTTCGTTCCAGCTTCAACAACAATCCCGGTACCA
>JAEXPQ010000011.1 GCA_023446735.1 Verrucomicrobiota bacterium | reverse complement strand
GGGGTGGCGCGTCCCCCCAACCCCCCCGCGGCGGTTTCGGAGAAACCGCCCTACCCCGGACACCCTTATCGCGAGATTCTTCGTCGTCCTCATGGCGCGGAAACGATTTGGGCGACGGCATCGGTCCAGGCCGTACGCAACACCTCGGGCAACGCCAAGCCGAGCCAAAGCGAGAGCCCCATCAACAGCAGCGGTGGCACAATGACGCCGGCCGTCTCGGGATACTTCCGACCGGCGACCTGCGAGGCGACGCGCGGCCGGCCGTCGACGATGGCGAAGGTCACGCGCGTAAGCCCGAAGAAGGCGAAGAGCAGGCAGCCGAGAAACACGATGCCGGCGGCGGGGTTGCCCGTCGCGCCGAAGCTGGCGCGCACGATCCGCAGTTCGCTGAAGAACGGCCCGAACGGCGGCAGCGCCGTGACCGCGAACATGCCGGCCACGAAGATCCCGGCCGAAACCGGGGTGAGCGCGGCCATGCCGCCCACCTCGTCCATCGAGCGCGCCCCGGCGGCGCGGCGGATGTTCCCCGCGCTGAGGAAGAGCGCGCCCTTGGTCAGGCTGTTGGCCCACACGTGGAAGAGCGCGGCCCACAAGCCCGGCGCCCCGAGCCCCGCGGCCAGGGCGAGAATGCCCATGTGTTCGACGCTCGAGTACGCCAGCATGCGCTTGAAATCGCGCGTCCCGAGGAGAAACAGCGCCGCCACCGCGAGCGAGAAGAGCCCGATGGCGATCAGCGTGCGGTCGGCGACCGCCCCCTCCCCCGCGGCCCCGAGCACGGCGCGCACGCGCAGGATCGCGGTGAACGCCACGGTCGTCACGCCGCCGGCGAGGAGCGCACCGACGATCCCCGGGGCCTCGCCGTACGCGTCCGGCTTCCAGGTGTGCATCGGCGCCAGGCCCATCTTCGTGCCGTAACCGGCGAGCAACAACACCCAGGCGGACAGCAGCCACGGCCGCGTGAGTCCCGTGCCCTGTGCAACCAGGGCCCCGAAAGTGAGGTCGCCCGTGCCGCCGCCGTGCAGCGACGCGTAGCCGAGCGCGAACGAGCCGAGCAACGAGAGCGCCACACCCGTGCCGCCGACGAGCAGGTACTTCCAGGTCGCCTCGTAGGCGCGCGGGGTCGCGTTGAAATGGAGGAGCGGGATCGCGGCGAGCGTCACGCCCTCGGTCGCGATCCAGAGCAGGCCGAGGTGACGCGCCTGCAACCCGGCGCTGAGGAGCCCGAGGATGGCGAGCAACAACGCGACGAAGATGCGGTTGGGACGCTCGGCCCGTGCCTGGAGGTAGGCCACCCCGTAGGCCGCGCACAGCAGGAACAGCAGCGACACCGCCGGCAGCACCGCCCGCGCGAGCGGGTCGAAGCCGAACCAGGTGCCCAGCGGCTGTGCCGGCGGCGCGAGCAGCAACCAGAGCGAGAGCACCGCGTGCCCGGCGCCGAAGACCGGCAACAGCCACGGCCGCGATTTCTCGTTCGGCCAGGCCAGCGCCAGCGCCGCCCCGGCGAAGGGGATGATCACGAGAAGGAGCTCTTTCATGGGGCGGACTCCGTCACGGTGCCCGAGGTCGGGAGGTTTCTCCGAAACGTCCGCGGCGGTTTCGGAGAAACCGCCCTACCCGCAGAGCGCGAGCCCCGGTGTTCCGCCGGATTAGCGATCGTGGATTTCATTCGCGGAGGACGGTTAGCTTGCGGGTATCGAGCGTGTCGAACGCCCGTTGGATGCGGTCGACGATGATGCCGATCACGAAGACACCGACTGTGAGGTCGAGGAGGATACCGGCTTCGACCATGAGCGGCGTCGAGCGGATGAGCAGCAGGCCGAAGAGATAGATGCCGTTCTCCAGGATGAGGTAGCCGCAGACCTGCGAGATGGCCTTGGTCCGCCCGATCAGGAGCACGAAGCCCGTGAGCACCGCGGCCAGCGCGCCCGGCACGAGCAACGACCCTGCGTGCTCCGGCAACAGCGGCAATGATCGGGCGAGCGCCATCGCGGCGATCGTGCCACCGGCGCCGAGGAGGATCGACGGCACGTAGCCGATCAGCGGCTCCATGTCGCGGTCGATGTTGGCCGCGCGCATCGCGCGGTTGAGCAGGCGCGGGATGATCACGCCCTTGACCGTAACCGTAGCGACCGCGACCAGCAGCACCGGCCACTCGTGCACCAGCGCCGACCAACTCCAGAGGTGATCCATCAACAGCGGCATCACCCCAAGGACGACGCCCTGCACCGACATCGCGCGGATGAGCGTCGGCATGCGGCTGCTGCCGAGCGCCATGAGATTCAGGCCCATCGCCAGCCCGATGAGGAGGTTGAGGGTATCGTTCACGCCGCACCGCCTTTCCACGCGACGAGCAAAGCGAACAGACACAGCAGGAACGCGAGCGTGAGCAGGAACGGCACCTGCTTGAACGCGAACCGCGCGAGCAACGACTCCACCAGGCCGACACCCACCGTGGTCGCGAGCACGCCTCCGACCAGGGCGCCGGTCGCCGCCCAGGGCCCGAGATCCCCGAGCGGCAGCACCGCCTGCACGAGCAGCACCGCGAACAGCAGCAGCTTGACCGACGCGCCGTGCAGGATCGCCGCGAGCGGCGGTCCGCTGTGGTCGAGAATCATCGCTTCATGGATCATGGTGAGCTCGAGGTGCGTATTGGGATCGTCGAACGGAACGCGGCAGTTCTCCGCCAGCAGGACCGTGAAGAGCCCCGCCGCCAGCAGCGCCGCGCCGGCCCCCGCGGAGGGCGTAAGGATGACGGCCAGCGACAGACCGCCGGAATGGACGCACAGCGAGAGCACCGCCGCGAGGATCGCGGCCTCCGTCAGCACCGCGTAGCTCACCTCGCGCACCGAGCCCATGCCCTCGAAGGCCGAGCCGGTCTCCAGCGCGGCCCACACCGTGCAGAACCGAGCCAGCGCGAGCAGGTAGATCAGCAGCAGCACGTCGCCCCGGAAACTCAGCGCCGTCCCCGCCGGTCCGAGCGGCAGCAGCAGCGCGGCGCCGACAATCGCCACCCACGCCACCGCCGGCGCGGCGACGAAGCCGGGCGAGGCCAGCGTGCTCAGCACCACGCCCTTCTTCCAGAGGCGCGCGAGGTCGTAGTAGAGCTGCAGGACCGGCGGTCCGCGCCGGCCGGCGATCCACGCCTTCACCTTGTTGATGAGGCCGGGCAGCAGCGGCGCGAGCAGCAGCCACAACGCGAGGCGGAGCACCGCATCGAGAATCGTGATCAGCATGAGTGAACCCTCCGAAAGGAAACGGCATCGTGACCACGCTTGCGGTAGGGTCGCCGCTCGCCGGCGGACCGCATCAGCGCGGCCCGAGCTTGGCTCGATAGCTGCGGTTGCGGATTGTCGGGGGCGCAGACGGTCCGGGCGCGAGGTCCGACCCTACCGCGAGCGACCAGCCACGTCGTCGAACCTCTCATCGTCCTCCTCCCGCCAGCACCAGCGCCGCAAGCGCGGCGAGGCCAGCCACCAGATAAAGGATATAGTACTGCAACCGTCCGTGCTGGAGACGCCGCACCGCCGTCGAGACGCGCAGCACGCCCCCGCCGACCGGCGCGATCAGCTTCTCCAGCACCGTCTCCGGAACGTACTCCACCCGCCGCGCCTGCGTCGGCAGCGGCCCGTGGGGCCGCTGCACCGTGCGCTCGATCCGCAGCAGCCAGAAGAACCAGCCCGCCGCCACCCCCGCGAAGGACCCGCCGGTGTACTGCATGCGGCCGGTGGGCGCCGCATAACCGCAGTCCCAGGTCAGATTGCGTTCGACGCCGTTGGCCCGCGCCTGCCGCCGCAGCAGCACCGCCGCCCCGAAGGCGAGCACCGCCAGCACGGCGTTGACGAGCCCGAGCGTCACGAGCGACGCCGGCGCGCGCTCCGCCGCCACCGCCCACGCCGGATTCCACTCGCCCGCGGCCCGCGCCACCAGCGGCCAGAGCGCGGCCGGCGCGAGGCCGACCGCCACGCACAGCCCGCCGACGACCAGCATCGGGCCGAGCATCCACGGACCGGACTCATGGGCATGCGCCGTGCGCTTGGTGCGCGGCGCACCGCAGAATATCAGCGCGCCCGCCTTCGCGAAGCTCGCCAGGGCCAGCGCCCCGGCCATGCCGAGCACGATCGCCGCCGGCATCGCGACCCACGCCGCCGGGCCGTGCTCGATCCCGGCGTCGATGAGGCCGAGATAGATCAGCCACTCGCTCGCAAAGCCGTTGAGCGGCGGCAGGCTCGAGACTGCCAGCGCGCCGAGTGCGAAGAGCCCGGCCGTCCACGGCATCGTCTTCCACAGCCCGCCCAGCCGGCTGATGTCGCGCGAGCCGGTCGCATGCATCACCGAGCCGGCGCCGAAGAACAGCAGCGCCTTGAACAGCCCGTGGTTCCACACGTGCAGCAGCGCGCCGATCAGCGCGAGTCGCCCCCACGCGGCGTCGCCCTGCGCCGCGCCCAGCAGCGCCGCGCCGACGCCGACGAGGATCACGCCCACGTTCTCCACCGAGCAATAGGCGAGCAGACGCTTGAGGTCGTTCTGCGCGAACGCGAAGGCGATGCCGCAGAGCGCGCCCACCGCCCCCAGCGCGACCACCACCCAGCCGGCCGCGGCCGGCGCCGGCAGCCAGCCGCCGAAGCGCACGATGCCGTAGACGCCGAGCTTGATCGTCACCGCCGAGAGGATCGCGGAGACATGGCTCGGGGCGTTGGCGTGCGCGCTCGGCAGCCACACGTGCAGCGGGAACAGGCCGGCCTTCACGCCGAAGCCGACCAGCGCCAACCAGAACAACGGCGCCAGCCCGGCGGTCGCGCGCAGCTGCGGTCCCAGATCCCAACTACCGGTGCACTCCGCCAACAGCGCGAAGAACGCGAAGAGGCAGAGCGTGCCGACATGCGACGCCGCGAGGTACAGCCAGCCCGCCGCGCGGACCTTGCGCCCGCGGCTCTCGAGCAGGATCAGGAAGAACGCCGCCACCGTGAAGATCTCCCAGCCGAAGAGGAAGTAGAGGCCGTTGGCTGAGACGAGCACGAGCACCAGCATCGCCAGCAGCACGTTCCACCAGAACCGGCCGCGGCCGGCCGTGCGCGGGTAATCTTGGTCGCTCCAATAGCCGCGCGAGTAGGCCGCAGCGGCGCCGCCCACGACCGCCACCAGCGCGAGGAACAACGCGCTGAGCGCATCGAGCCGCAGGTGCGGCATCTCGCCGCCCAGCGTGAAGGCGCCGCGCCATTCCCAAGCCGGCACCAACCCGAGGAGCACCGTCAGCGCCACTCCGAGCAACGCCGCGCACGAGGCCAAGGTCGCAGCGAGCCAGAAGCGCGGGTTGCACAACCCGAACGCCATGCCGGCCAGAAGTCCCAGCGCGCCGGCAGAAAGCAGCGCCGCCACGATCACTGCGCCGACCCTTTCGCGGCCGAGCCCGCAGCGGCGTCGGCCGCTGCGATGGCTGTGAAGATCTCTGCGTCCGGTGCGCCCTGCTCGACCAGCGCCCGCACCCCGCCCCGCCCCAGCATCCGACTCAGGCGCCCAAGCAGATCGAGATGCGCCCGCGGCGACGGTGCGATGAAGAAGAACAGTCGCGTCACCGGCACATCATCCGGCGGCGGCTCGGGCAATGGCAGCGGTTCGCGCAACAGAATCAGCGCCACGGTGCCGGAGTCGCGGCCGAGCGCGATGCGGTTGGCCGGATGAGGCAACGCGAAACCGCCACCGACCGGCGCGATCACCACCCCGCCCGGCGCGCGCAGCCGTTGCGCCACCATGGTGCGGATCGGTGGAGTGGCGCCGGGCAACGCGCCCACAACCTTCTCCAGCACCGCCCCGAATTCTGCCGCCGGCACATCGCGCCAGATCCGGCCGGCCTGCAACAACGCCGCCACGCCACCGCCCGCCGCCACGCTGGACGCCGTCGGCGCCAAAAAGCCGGCCTGCGCCGCCAGCCCGCGCGCCGCCGCCCAGTTGGCGACCTGCGTGCGGTCGAAGAGCATCCGGTCCCGGTCCGGGGTGAAGGGCAGGCCTTCGTCGCGAACCCAGCGTTCCACAACTTCTTCCGCGACGCCGAACGACTCTGCGATCTGGATGATGTTCAGATACATGGTGGGTAAGCGGACGCGGGGTGGGCGGACGAGCCGAGTTTAGGAGGCCGCCCGGGGCGATGTCAGGCAAGAATCTTGGTGATGGCCGCGTCATGGACTTTCCGATCTACCTGCGCTTCGCGAACACCTGACCCGTTTGGCCGCCCACCAACCGTCCCGGGCCGAACCGCCCACGCTCGACAGGGACGCATCCCGCAGCGCCGGCCCGGAGGACGGCGCCGTGTCACAAATTTCCATCGACACCCACGACGCACCATACAGCACCGAAGTGGAGGCGGTCCGGAGTGGGCGCCAGCACGCGGGAGTCCCAAAAAAGGCGGCCCCGGGAAAGGGCCGCCGCGAGGGGAAGGAGGATTCGGTCGGGGCGCTCAGGCCGCGTGGCGGCGTTCCTACGCCGCCAAGTACGGGAGCTTCTTC
Organism: Verrucomicrobiota bacterium; assembly: GCA_023446735.1. Classification (GTDB taxonomy): domain Bacteria; phylum Verrucomicrobiota; class Verrucomicrobiia; order Opitutales; family Opitutaceae; genus CAJCBL01. The sequence goes on along the minus strand of JAEXPQ010000011.1, from coordinate 328 downwards.
GCCAGCTCCTGCACCTGGGGCACACCCTCGAGCAGTTCGCCGATCGCGTCCCAACGGCCGTTGACCAGGGCGTCGCGCGCGGACTCGCGCATCGTGATCTTGATCTTCTGGCCGCCGAAGCGCACTTCGAGCGCGGCGAGGTCGACCACGACCTCAGTTTGCGGATTCGCCTCGATCGCGGCGGCGACCTTGGCGATGTCCTCGCGGGTCGCGGTCACGCACGGGATGCCGAGCGTGGTCGAGTTGCCGAAGAAGATCTCGGCGTAGCCTTCGGCGATGATCGCGCGGAAGCCGTACTTCTGGATCGCCTGCGGCGCGTGCTCACGGG
>JAEXPQ010000213.1 GCA_023446735.1 Verrucomicrobiota bacterium | reverse complement strand
TGGCCACTCCGAAAACCGCCGCCGCGCCCGCCTCCTGCCGGCTCGAGGTGAAAGTCATCCCCGGCGCCTCACGCGACGAGGTTGCCGGCACGATGGGTAACGCCGTGAAGATCAAGCTCCGCGCCCCGCCCGTCGAGGGCCGGGCCAACGAGGCGCTCATCGAGTTCCTCTCCGCGCGGCTCGACCTGCCCCGCCGCGGCTTGTCACTCGTGCGTGGCGACACGTCCCGCCAGAAGCTTCTCCGCATCGACGGCCTCGACCTCCCCGTGGTCCGCGCCCGCCTCGGCATCTAGCCCGGCTCCGCGGTGGCCCCTCTCCGGCCTCAGCACCAGCGCCGTACCCGGCGACAGTAGCCGGCATACGCGTCGCCAAAGTGAGCGCGGAGATTCGCCTCTTCGCACGGGATGATCACCCAGTTCGCGAAAGCGAAGAAGAGGGCCGGCGCGAGAAGCAGTCCGATCCGGCCCCAAGCCAGCCACGGCACCACCGTGAGCAGCAGCATAGCCAAGTAGAGCGGATTGCGGGAAATGCGGAACGGCCCGCGACACAACAGGCTCGTCGGTTGCCGCTGCGGCAAAATGGTCGTCCGGTGGCGCCGGAATTCGAGGGCCGCCCAACCGGCCCAGATGAGCGCGCCCAGCATCACGCCCCACGAGCCCCAGACAGAATGGAACCAAACCGTCCGCAGCGGCGACACGAGCCACCCCGCCGACGCCGCGAGGCCAAGCGAGGCAACCAACGCCAGCGGAGGAGGGATCTTGGCCAGTATCATCAACGCAGGAGACCGGCAGTAACCGTGAGTCAAGCGGCAGCATGATAGTGAACCGCAAAAGGCCGATTGGATCTGAGCACCGCGACGATGCGGCGGAGCTGTTTGCGCATGAGGTCGACGATGGCCTGCTTGTGCGACTTCCCGTGTTGGCGCAGTTGGTCGTAGTAGGCGGAGTTCTCGGGATCGTGCACGAGGGAACAGAAGGCGGCTTGGAACAACGCGGTGCGCGCCGCCCCGATGCCTCGTTTGGAGATCTTCACCTTGCCGTTCCATTTGCCCGACTGACGCAGGCGCGGATCGCAGCCGAACAGCGCCTGCAAGCGCGCGGTGACGGACTTGGCGTTGCCCCAATGCGCACAGTCGTCGGGCAGATAGACGGCGAGGACGGCGGCCGTGCGTTCGCCTACGCCGGGAATGGACGTGAGCAGTTGCACGCGGTGGGCGGGCAGTTGCGGGGCGATGTGGCGATCGCAGCTCTCGAGTTGTTCGCTCAAGGCGAGGACGGCGGCGAGCAGCGCGCGCAGGGCCGGGACGCAGGCCAACGCCAGGCGTTCGTCGGCCAAGGTCTGCCTGCAGGCCCGATCCAACGCGTCGGCGATGTCGCCGGCCAGTTCGCGTCGGCGTTTGGCAGGCACAGCGCGCCAAGTGCCCGCGGTGGCGGCGCGTTGCAGGATAGCGGCTCCGCGCTCGCTGCAGGGATCGATGGCGGCGGCCAGCAGCGCGGGAAAGACCAGCTCGAGTTGGCTGCCCAGGGCCTTCTTGAGGTTGGTGAGCTGGGCGCGCAGCGTGGCGCGAGCGGAACTGAGTTGTTTCAAACCCTGCCGTGCCGGGTCGGGCCGGTAACGAAACCGTGCTAGCGAATCGAGGTAGAGCCGGCCGATCTCACAGAGCCGATCGACATCGACGCGGTCGGTCTTGTGCGCGCGCAGGGCGTTGGCGGTGGACTCCAGCCGCGACGCCAGCAACGGGTTGACCACATAGACCTCGGCCCCTTCGGCGTGCAGCCGCTCGACCCAGGCAAGGTGGTAGATGCCGGTGGCTTCCACGAGCACGCGCAGTTGCGAGAAGCGCACGCCCTGGCGGCGCACGATGGCGGTCAACTCCTTCCAGCCGGCTTGATCGGTCGAGAGCGAACGGCGAACGCAACGCGTCCCATCGGGGCGGTCGAGTTGCGCCATCGTGCCGGCTTTGGCAATGTCCAGTCCGAGCAGGTAGATCTTTGTCATGGCAGGTGGTGGGTTGAGGGCGACCCGCGCGGCTTTTGCTTATGGCCAAGTGAAAGGATTGAAGCCTTCTCCGGCGGTGAAAACACGCGCGGGCCAAGGAACGGCCCCGTCGGCGTCGTCTCCGACAAACGCACGTGCGTGAACACGGCGTTGCCTGCACTCAAACACACGACGGGGCCTGGAAACATACGTCGGCAACCCCCACCTCGCCATGACTTGCCCACCTGCGCCGTCCGCTCGGAGGGGCGCGCTGCGCTCCGCCTCCGGCTCCGCGCGCCCCTCCGGTGCTCGACCTCTGGAGTCATCGGGCGCTTACATAAGCCTGCGTGCAGGCGATCTGCGTGCCGCGCGCTCCGGCCACCGGAATCGCCTGCCAGCAGGTCTCCTACAGACGCGGTCACCGCCCGCGACGCCTTCACAGTGTCACCGCCACCGTCGCCCGCTCAAAGCCCTCGGCCTGCCAGAGCGCCTGCGGCTTCGCTCCGGCCAACGCCGCCACCCAGCGATCGGGCACGATCTCCAGCCGGGTGTTGAGATGGGTGGCGATGGCGTTGCGGTAGTCGCGAGCGAGGGCGATCCGCGTCTCGGTATCGGCCAGCTCGCGTTGCAGCGCGAGGAACGCCCCGTCGCTCTTCAGCTCCGGATAACGCTCCGCCACCACCCGCAGCGAACCCGCCGTGGCCGCGAGATCCGGCCCGGGCGCGCCGACCGGTGTCGCCTGACCCTGGGCACGGAGTGCCGCCAGCTCCGTCTGCACGGTGCGCTCGTGGTCGCGCAGCCCGCCGACCACGGCGACGAGCCGCGGGATGAGGTCGGCGCGGCGCTTGAGCTGCACGTCGATGAGCGAGCCGGCCTGCGCGACGCGGTTGCGCAGGTGCACGAGGCTGTTGAACGCCATCCAGCACCAGCCCAACAGCCAGACCAGCGCCATCCCGGCGCCGAACGCCGCCGCCGGCCATTCCTTCGGCAGCATCTCCATCTGATTCGCCTGCACCAGCCACGCGACGGGCAGCGGCACCAGCAACAATACGCCCCAGAACCAGAATTGGATCCGGTAGCCGCGCTGCACCTTCGCCTCGCCGCGGCAGCTGATGAGAAAGAGGTTCTGCTCGGGATCGGCGGCGATCTCCGGCGCCAACGCATCGTCGCGCTCCCGCGCCCGGCCGGCCACGAACAGCGTCGCGCCGAGCCGCAGCGCGTCCTCGGTGAAACGCCGCCGCCCTGTCGAGTCGGCGATCGCGCCCGCCGGCCCCTTGCCGTAGTAGAGCGCATCGCCGCGGTCGACGGTCTGACCGAAGACCTGCTCGGCCTCGATCTCCGCGCCCGCGGGGCGCACCTGCACCGCGCCCGTCTCGTCCTCGAC
>JAEXPQ010000297.1 GCA_023446735.1 Verrucomicrobiota bacterium | reverse complement strand
CCTTGGGCGAGTCGCGCACCCGGGCCCGCGCCGCCGCGCAACCGATCGGCACCTACAACCCACCCGCGCCGGCCAACGCCGAGCCGGCGGCGGGCTTCTCCGGTCGCGAGTTCACCATCGTTTCCGGCCTGCCGCGCTCCGGCACCTCGCTGATGATGCAGATGCTCGCCCGGGGCGGACTCGCGCCCATGACCGACGGCCAACGCACCCCCGACGCCCACAACCCCGAGGGCTACTACGAGTGGGAGGCCGTGAAGGAATTGGCGCGCCGCCCCGAGCTCATCCTCCAAGCCGAGGGCAAGGTCGCCAAGGTCGTCTGCCCGCTTCTCCCGCACCTGCCTCCACAGCACAAATACCGGATCATCTTCCTCCGCCGCCCGCCGGAGCAGGTCGCCGCCTCGCAGGCGAAGATGCGCTCGGCCCGCACCGGCACCGCGCCAACCGAAGCCGCCCCACCCGAGCTGCTGGCCCGGCACGAGGCGGCCGTCCTCGCCACGCTGCGCACCGCGCCGCACATCCGACTGCTGGAGGTCGACTATCCCGCGCTCGTCGCGCAACCCGCCGCCGCCGTGGCCGCGCTCCGCGATTTCCTCGGCGCCGAACGCCTGCCTCACGCAGAATCCATGGCCGGTGCAATCCGTCCCGAGCTGCACCGCGAGAAAGGCGCCAGCGTCGCACCATGAGTCCCGCCACCGTCATCCGCCATCCCTGGCCCGACGAACTCGCCCGGCTCTTCGAGGCGTTCCCCGAAGTCGCGGCCCGCGGCCCCACCGACTACCTGGTCCTCGTCACGTGCGCCCCGAACGAGCGCCTGGTCGGCGTCGCCGCCCTCCGTCGCCGCAGCGATTCGACACCGGCCGATCCGGCGGCCCCGGCTCCCCTGCGCTGGTCGGTCCGCCCTCGCTTCGCGGCCGAGTCGGTCCGGCTGCTCCGAGCCGCGCTCGCACACGCCCGCCACGCCGGCCTTTCCGCAGTCCAGTGCGAGACCACCGGCGACGAGACCGGCGCGGCGGAGCCAAGCCTCGCCGAAGCCGGCTTCGTCTGCAGCCGCACCGAGGAGCTCTGGCGCATCCCGTTGGCCGCCTACGCCACCCGCCTCGCCCCGCACGCTCCGGGCCTCGGGCGCAAGGCGGCCGCCGCCGGCCTGCTCGCCGGCCCGGCGCGGCCCGAGCACGACGAACAGCTCGTCGCCCTCGTCGGCGCCGCCGGTCTGCTGCCGGCCGAGCGCGTCCGTTTCTCGGACACGACGCCCCGCGGCTACGACCGCGAGCTGAGCAGCCTCGTTCTCCGTGCCGGGCAGGTTGTCGCCGCGTTGCTGATCCGCAAGGAGCCGCCGCGCGCGATCGTGGAGACGCGGGTGACTGCGCCCGCGTCCATCGGCAAGGCCAACCTGCCCAACGCCCTGCTGCTCCAACGCTCCCTGGAACAGGCGCAGGCCGCGGGATTGACCGAGGTCGTCCTCACCGCCAATCCCGCCACGGCCGCCGAGACCATTCGCATGGCGCAACGCCTCGGCGGCACCCGCCTGCGCACGCACCGCGCTTGGACCGCCGCCACCTGAGCCCATCCGCCAGCCCCGCTAAGGCGCCCGCCCTGGAAGCCCACGCCTGACGCGGCGCCCGCCCGCAAACGCTTCCGGTTTGGCCTCGGCGGCGGAACGCGCCAACCTCCGGAGCATGCAGCGCCGCCTCCCCACCCTCCTTCGGCCGCTTCTGCCCGCCCTCGCGATCGGCCTCGTCGCAGTCCTGCCCTTGGCCGCCGCCACCGCCCCGGCCTCGCCGCTGCCGCTCGACGGCTTCGCCGACGGCATCCACCACTGGCAGCACTCGCACCACCTGACCCGCTACCCGCGGCTCGCGGACGACGATGTCGCCGGCATCGCCGAACACCTTCTGCTCTACCAGCGGGCCAACGGCGGCTGGCGCGAGAACGAGGATCCGCAACGCATCCTCACCGCGGAGGAACGCGCCGCCCTCGCCGCCGACCGGGAGAAGACCGACACCAGCTTCGACAACGGCGCCACCTGCCCGCAGATCGCCTACCTCTCCGGTGCGTACCAGATCACCGGCGACGTGCGGCACCGCGACGCCGCCCGCCGCGGCCTCGAGTTCGTGCTCTCCGCCCAGCACTCTTCGGGCGCCTGGCCGCACTCCTTTCCGAACAACGAGGGCTACCGCGGACTCCTCACCTTTGCCGACGCGGTGACACCCAACGTGCTGCGCCTCCTGCGCGCGGTGGCCGCCGGGCGACCGCCGTTCAGCTGGGTCGAACCCGACCTGCGGGAACGCGCCCGCGCGGCCGTCGCCCGTGGCGACGCCGCGGTGCTGCTGCTCCAGATTCGCCGCGGCGGGCGCCTCACCGGCTGGGCCGGCCAGTACGACCCGGTCACGCTCGCCCCAACCCGTGGTCGTTCGTTCGAACTGCCGTCGATCACAAGCCGGGAAAGCGTCGAAGTCCTGCGCTATCTCATCAGCATCGAGGCACCACCACCAGAGGTCGTCGCGGCGGTCGAGGCAACCGCGGCGTGGCTGGAGGCCAGTGCGATCACCGGCTGGAGACTGGAGACCGTCGCGGCCGATGCGGTCGATTTCCAGTACCACATCAGCGTCGAGGACCGGCGGCTCGTGGCCGACCCGGCCGCCCCGCCGCTCTGGGCGCGTTTCTACGATTTGACGACCAACGCCCCCGTCCTCGCCAACCGCGAGGGCCAGCAGGTGTCGACCTACGAGCAGGTCGGTCGCGAGCGCCGCACCGGCTACGACTGGTACGGCCGCTGGCCGGCGGCGTTCCTCGACAAGGAGCTGCCGGCGTGGCGGAAACGCTGCTCCAAGTAGGGCGCGGCTCCCACTCGTCGCCTGCGGGTACGCCGCTGGCGCCGCGCGCGAAAACACCGGTCTACTCGGCGGCACCCACCCGTACCCGCATGAAGCGGCGAGACATTCCACCTGCGGTCGCGAGGTCCCGCACGACGAGACGCGACACCGTGCCGCTCACGGCGGTCGTCGAGACCACCGCCGTCACACTGTCGCCAGAGATCCAATTCACAAGGTCGCCTGAGACTTCCACGATCACCGGCAGGTCCGTCGCCGCCGCATCGCGGGTGTATGTAGCCGTGAGCGCCGCACCGTCGGCATAGTCGGCGAGCGTCACCTGGGGCGCGGCCGACGCCGGATTTGCCACCTGCGGGTCGAGCCCGTAGGCGAACTCCTCGAAGTTGGCGAAACCGTCGCCGTCCCCATCGCCGAGGGCGTCCGTCGCGGTGTTGCGGAAACGGTCATACCACCAGATGGCGAACGGAGTCGTGAGCGCACGCACGGCCTCGATCTGCGGCCGGTAGGTGGAGAGCTCCATCGAGAAGGTGGCGTTGCCGAAGAGCGCGGTGGAGGCGGGCTGACCGGAGTAGCCGCCGACGGTGACCATGATGCCTGCGAGACGCCACTGACCATCGACCTTGGCGAACACGCCGCCACCGGAGTCCAAGAGAGCGCCCTGCGCCTCGTCGGTCGTGACGCCTTGACCGCTCCGGGTGAAAACCGTCGCGTAGGCCACAATCTGACCGTAACCGTCGTCTCCCGACGTTACCCCGGCGATCCGATTGGTGCCCCAGCTCTTCATCGCGGTACCCCAAGCGTAACCGGTGTAGGTGGGTTCTTTTTCGACGGGCAAAAAAGTCGCATCGTAGCTGAGGGCCGCGCCGCGGGTGCAGCCGAAACCGATCATCGTGACGGCGGTGTTGTCGGCCAATGCCGTGGCGATGAGCTCGACCGACGGCAGACCGGGATCGGCCACCAGGCGGAAAAGCAGCAGATCGGTCACGCCCGCGCCGTCCGGCGTGCGCAGGCGAGTCGCGGAACCGGGTTGCACCGCGTAAGCCGAACCGCCGATGGTCACGCCGCCCGCGCCGACATGCGCCGCGGTGAGCACCCACCGATTGCCGAGGTAGACGCCGGAACAGCCGTTGGGGGAAACGACATTGGCCCAGCCGGGATCGTCGCTCGGGGCGGCGGTCTGCACGGGGGTAGCGCCGCCGAGCACCAGCGCGCGGGCCGCCGGCGCGCCGGCGACGATGCAGACGCCAAGCGCCAGCAGACGAAGCCAAGGCACGGACCAGCGGTGGGAACAGGTCATCGGAGCAGGATCCACACGAACGCCCGCCCCGGGTCCGGGCAAGGCGAAGTTCGCGGGCGCAGGACCGGCGCTCGCCTCTCTCGCGTTGTCGAGTCCGCGCGGCACAAAAAAGGAGCCGGGGCGTGAACCCCGGCTCCGAAGCACTGAACCTGAGAGAAGAACGTGCGTCCGATTAGAACGAGAAGGTGTTGGTCAGGGACCAGTTCATACCTTCCTGGATGCGGTAGCCCGAGTACACCGGCTTGCCGTCGCTGCCGAGGAAGGGCTGGGCCGCCCACGGCACGAGGTGGGTGCTTTCGCCCACGTTGCGCAGGTTGAGCTGGATACGCCAGTTGATCTTCTCGGTGAGCGGACGGCCGTAGCCGACCCACAGGTCGATCGCGTCCTCGGTCGGGCCCCAAATCGGCTTCTCGGGATCGAGGTTGTCCTTCGCCTCGTTGAGCAGGTAGCCGAGCACCGTCTTGTCCTGCCAGCGATAGGCCGCTCCGACGTTGACCCCCTTGAGGAAGCCGTTGTCGAAGTTGTAGTTCGTGACGAGGTTGAAGCGCCACGGCGCGAGCTGGCCGGCCATCTTGCCGTTGGTCTTGGACTGGAACTGATAGGCGGCCCAGACGGTGGTCTGGTAGGTCTTGCGGAACGTGTCGCCACCGCCCCACCACAGGCGGAGGTCGCCGGCGGCAGTCTGGTACTTGGCGTACTGGGCCTCGATGAACGACACCAGATCGGCGCCGAGCGCGGTCTGGTAGGCGCGGGTCTTGGAGGCGTTGACCGAGACGTTCCAGTTCGGGGTGATCTGGCCGACGAGCTCGAACTCCACGCCCTTGGAGACGTTGTCGATGGTGCCCGTGGGCCAGGTGCCGTTGATGCGGCCGCCGCCGGAGGGCTGCACATCACCCACAAAGATGGTGGGGATGTGGCCCGGATAGGCCGTGGCGTAGCTGCCAGCCTTCGCGGCCGCGTAGTTCAAGTTGAAGCCGTAGGCTTGAAACCATGACTCGGGCGGCAACTGGCTGAGCCACGACTGCACGGCGGCCTTCTGCGCGATCGTCTCGGGATGGTTCTTGAACGCATCGCTGTTCGGATCGGCATAGTCCCAGGACCAGTTCTCCTTGATCAGAGCCCAGTTCCAGAACCACTCGTTGCCGGAGCTCGCGCCGCCGAAGCCGGAGAGGTAGCCGAGCGCCGTGTAGGTGCCCCAGCCCTCGAGGTTTCGGAGCCAATACGTCGCCGAACCGAGCGTCGAGGTCTCGCTGCTGAGGGTCGACATGTTGGCGTCGGTGACCTTCGTCTCGTACCAGGTGGCCTTGAGGCGAATCTTGTCGTTGAGCGTGCTGACGACGACGCCGAAGTCCTTCGTGCGACCCTTCGAGTTGGGCAGTTGGTTGCCCGCGAAGGAGTACCGGTTCTCAACGCGCGCATTGCGGCCGTCGCTGTAGGTGAGGCTCAGGTTGGTGCCCCAGGGCAGCTTGTTGCGGAACGGCTTCGGGGTGTGCATGACGACGCCCCAGCTGATGCTGTTGCCTTCGGCGATGCCGGAGGGATCCTGCGCATCGAGCGGCGGCCTGGTCTGCGCGACGCCCGAGGGGTCCGCATTCGAGGAGGAGGAGCCGGAGCGCTGCTTCTGCGTGTCCTCGCGATAACCCCAGGTGCCGACGATCGTGTCGTCCCAGAAGTAACCCTGCCAAGTGAACGCCTTGGACTCCGTGGTGCGGCGCAGGCGGCTCACGTCGGTGTAGAGGCGGTTGATGTCGCCCTCGTCGGCGTTGAGCACGGTGTAGGTGCCGGACGACCAGCCGACATAGTTGGCCGGGTTCTCGGACTGGGTGGACTCCTTGCCCCACTTCCACGGCGCGCCGGAGGGGCGGTCGTAGAGCGAGTTGTTGATCCAGACGGCGCCCGGGTCGACGTCGCTGTTCCAGTGGGAGTCGAAGTACTTGATCGTGTAGGTGCCGGCCGGAGCCTGCACGGCCGTGATCGGCTGCAGGTTCAGCCCGGAGGCGGTCGTGAGGCCGCGCAGGTCGGTGCTGAGATAGGTCACCCAATCGAGCGCGACGTCGCCGGTGGCGAGCGTGCCCTTGTCGGTCACGTTCTTCCAACTCGGGTCGACGGCGTAGCGGACCCAGTTGCGGGACTCGGATTTGTACGTCTCCTCCGAGTACAGACCGGTCACCACATGGCGCCCGAGGATGCTCGACAGGAGGTTCTTGCCGAGGAAGTCCGAGGCGCGGATGTCGCCGAAGAGCGTCGCGCGGATGTTCTCGCGATCGGTGAGATTGGAGCTGTTGCCGCCGTTCTTGGCGCTGGAGCCGACGAACGCGCTGCCGGCGTTCTCGTTGACCACAGCTCCGCCCAACATCGAGGGCATCACCATCAGGTATTGGCGGATGTCGACCGAGATGTACGGGTCGTTCATGTTGCGCGTCTGGCCGTCGTCGTACTTCTGGCGGTCGTAGACGACCTCGAGGCCGACGCGGTTGTTGAACAACATCTGCTCGAAGGTGATGTTGTAGGCGTCCCAGTTCTGCCACTCGCGCTTGTTCGGGCCGTCGATGAGGTGGTTGTAGAAGTCGAAGATCGAGCGGTCGGTGAGCGACTGGCGCTTGTAGAAGCGCTTGTCGGCGGCGGGGAACTTCGTGCTGTCGATGCGGTTCGAGAAGTCGGCGTACTCGCCGAAGTCGGCGATGCCGATGTTGCTGCCGTAGGGGAAGCCGATGCTGCCGTCGACCTGGCCGGTCGAGCTGACGCCCCAGATGGTGGACGGCGAGGCTTGGATCATCCGATACGGGTTCGTCGCGGACTGCGACTGGTAGAAGAACATCGGGTTGGCCGACGACTGGATGCCGTTGCCCATGTATTGCACGATCCACGGATTCTTCGTGTAGCCCTCGGCGACGGCGCCGCTCGCGGTGGCGAACATGCCCGATTCCCAGACCTCCCAGGGATCGAAGGTCTTGCGGTTGATGGCCTTCGGATCGAAGAACGGCGAGATCTTGTCCCAGGGCGGCAACGTGCGCGGGCGGTTGGAGCGCACCTCGCCGTGCTCGTAGTTCATGCGGATCGTCGAACGGGCGTCGCCAATGCGCAGGAACTTCGGATCCCAACGCAGGGCGCCGTAGAGCCGCTTGGAATGGTCGTAGGCGGGCTTCTGCCGGTACTTGTTGTCGTCGTCGACCCCGGCCACGCGGATCGCGAGCTCGTCGGCGAGCAGCGCGTAGTTGACGTCGACGCTGTTGCGCAGCGAGCCGAAGCTGCCGACGCGGTTCTCAAGCTTGCCGAAGGTCTTGTAGCTGGCGGGATTGAGGCTGGAGTTGACGATACCGGCCGGGCTGCCGAGGCCGAAGAGGATGGAGTTCGGGCCGCGCTGCAGGTCGACGCGGTCGACGTTGTACGAGTCCCACGGGATGTCGGACACGAAGAAATCGCGGGTGTTGTCGGCCGAATCCAGACCGCGAACACGCGTGTTCTGGCTGGGCTTGAGGAAACTGCCGCCTTCGTTGGCGCCGTCCTGGAAGGTGTTGCCCACCGCCGCGAAGTTGCCGCCGACGCCCGCCACTTCCGTGTTGGTCGTGTAGACGAGGAGGTCCTGGGCGTTCTTCACGCCGGTGTCGCGGAGGAACTCGGCGTTGACCACGCTGATGGAGGACGCGATGTCCTTCAGCTCGGTGCGCACGCGGGTGCCGGCGAGCGACTCGGTGACCGAGTAGCCGCGGTCCGAGTCGGAGGAGACGACGAAGGGCGAAAGAACCACGAGTTCTTCGCCTTCAGCGGTGGAGGCTTCGGGGGGGGAGGAAGCCGGGGCCGTCTGCGCCCAGGCGTACGTTCCGGCTCCCGTGAGCAGGAGCGCCGCGAGCGGCAGCTTGGCCGATGCGAGGGTCTGTTTTTTCATAGCGTATTGGGTTTGTCTGCGGGTTGTTCGCCTCGGGTTGGACTAGGCGAGCAAAGCGTTCGGGGCGCCCGGCGGGTCCGCCGGCGGGTTCACGGACCGGGGCGCGCACTTGGTTCCGTCCAGCCGCCCGACATGGTGCGATGCCCGCACGGCACGGCAAAAGCCGCGCGTTTTCCGGGGAGGCGGGGGCGTGTTCACGAGGTTGGGTGCGGGACGGCAATCGGTCGGAACCGCGCCTGAATCGGCGAATCCACGACAAATTGCGGGTGGGGGGGACGGGGATTTAGCGCACTCTGGGTTCGGCAAACGGCAGATCAAGTGACCACAGGGCCTAAGATCGCTATGACCTGAGATATACCGGGAGGCCGGCGCCGGAGGCGGACACCGCGAGATTTCCCCCGGCGGCCGCGCTATTCGGTTGCGGCACGCAGCGCGCCGTCCATCTGATGCGCCCGCCGTGTCCCGCCACACCGCCCCAGCCCCGCTCGTCCGCCCACCCCGCCGGGCCACCGCAAGACTCCGCCACCTCATCGCGTTCTCCTGTCTGCTTCCGCTGGCGGCCAACGCCGAGGGGCAACCCGCCCCGCGCGACCGGCTGGAGTCGATCGCCGCCATCCGCGCGCTCGCGGAGTGGCGGGAGTACGCCACACCCGGCATCGCGATCACCGCCACCGCCACGCTGATCGACGACGAACGCAACCTGATCGTCCTCCAAACCGGCGACGAGGCGGTCGGGTTCATCCCGGACTCGCCGGTCCCGCCCGGGGCGGCCGGGCACACCGTCCGGCTCGAGGCCGAGGCGGCCTGGCCGCGATCGCCGGAGCTGCCCGCTTTCCCGCACCAACCGGACCGGCGCGAGCTACGCTCGTCCTTCGAGACCGAGTCGACGGAGGCGGAAACCTTCTATGTCGCCCGGTTCCGCGGCCTATTGCACCCGCCCGCGACCGGCCGGTACCGTTTCGCCATCGCCGGGGACGACTCGTCGCTGCTGCTGCTCGGCTCCGGCCCCGATCCCGCCACCCGCCGGATCATCGCCTCGATCCGCGGCTTCACGCGCGAACGGGACTGGAGCCGCACCCCCGGCCAGCGCTCGGAGGAAATCTTCCTCGAGGCCGGGAACTCCTACTACATCGAGGCGATCCATCACCAGAATCTGGGGCCGGCGCACCTGAGCGTGGCCTGGGAAGGGCCCGACGGCCGCCAGGCGATCATCCCCGGAGTCGCGCTCAGTCCGTGGAATCCCGTCGCCAGTCCGGAGGAAAACGTCCCCGCCGCCCGGAGCCGCACGCCGCCCAAGGGCATGATCCTGCGCGAGGTGTGGGCCGACCGGGCCATCGAGGACCCGCAGGTCCTGGCCACCCCCGGGCGGCTCGACTCAATCCTGGTGCTCCATCGGGCGACCATCGCGATCGTCGGCCCCGGGCAAGCGCCGCCCCCCGCCACTTGGTCCGCGGGCCGGCCGCTCGCGGAGCGCGAAGACCTCCGCCGGTGCACCGTCGAAGGCACCGTCGAGAGGGTCTCCCGCGGCGACACCGGGCTGGTCCTGGAGCTGACGGAGGACGCCGAAACCCTCCAGGCGATCATACCGCGATGGACGGGGATCCCGCCCGCCGAACTGCGGGGGCGAAGGGTCCGCGTCACGGGAGTGGGCGAATCCGCCTGGTCGAGCGGCGGCCAACGCCGCCTCGGGAAAATCTGGATGCGCTCGATCGCCGACCTCCTGCCCCTCGCCCAGCCCCTCGACTACGAATCGGCGCCGCTGGCGACACTGGCGGAGCTCGCCGCGCGCCCGGCCGCCACCACGATCGAACCTCCCGTGCTCGTGCTGGGACGGGTCGCCGCCACGAGCGCCGCCGAACTCGTCCTCCAGGACACCGGCACCTTCCGCGGCTATACCTCCGCGAACGGCACGGACTGGTCGCTCGTCGGCGAACCGATCGAGCTACCGATGGCGGACACGGTTCTCGCCGGGTTGGCCACGAACTCCCGTTCCCCCACTGCGGCGGCGCGCGCCGTCTTCACCGACACGCGCGGCGCCGCGCAACCGCTCACC